>JAZONP010000239.1:0-6094 GCA_045654565.1 Bacteroidaceae bacterium | reverse complement strand
ATCTCACTTACTACGCTCGTGCTTGCCATCCGGTTCGTAAACACTCGGCAAAGCCGACAACTGCGAGCCTGTAGCGATGCAGTCTTTGTGAGATTCGTGAGATTCGTGTGGGGTAAAAGACTTATTATCTGAGAGAAATATATAGCAGCGTCTAATAAATTTATAATGCGTATTCCCTGAGCCCTGTTCAGGGCAGACGCACTAGAATATTCTTGCATAAATAATTGAATTTCACACAGATCCCACGAATCTCACGAAGAGCACTTGCTACGCTCGTGCTTGCCATCCGGTTCGTAAACACTCGGCAAAGCCGACAACTGCGAGCCTTTAGCGATGCAGTCTTTGTGAGATTCGTGAGATTCGTGTGAGGTAAAATACTTATTATCTGAGAGAAATATATAGCAGCGTCTAATAAATTTATAATGCGTATTCCCTGAATAGTTTTAATCTAAATCAGATATGCTATGAGCCAAAAGACAACAGCCAAGAAATCAGGCACTATTGCCTACCAGTTGCGCCGACAGAATGACCTTATGGGCACGGCGTCGAAGAAGAATCCGCCAGTGGCGGTGACCGTGGTGAACTGCGAGTTGACGACTACAAAGGAGCTGGCCAAGCGCATCAACCACGCCTGTAGCGTGACGGAGTCCGATGTGGCTGCCGTGCTGCAGGCCTTGGGACAGTGCGTGTGTGAGGAGCTGCTCGACGGCAACCGCGTGGAGCTGGCACACCTCGGCACCTTCAGCCTCTCGCTCACCTGCGGCAACAAGAAACTGGAGGATCGCGTGACGAAGAACGACATCCGCGTGAAGAACATCCTCTTCACCCCCTGCGCCGAGATGAAGCACGCCATGCAGGGTGCCGAGATTGTGAGCGGTGGCCCCAACCCCAACAAACAACTGAGCGACGAGGTGATCCTGCGCCGCCTGGCGAAGTACTTCGAGGAACACGAGTTCATGCAACGCCGCAACTTCGAGTCCGTCTGCGAATGCTCGCGCTACACCGCCACGAAGAAGCTCAAGGAACTGGTCAAGGCCGGTAAACTACGTGCCATGGGCGCGAAGAATGTGCGGTTCTATGTGAAGGGGAGCCTTTGAATGCTGAATGTTAAATATTGATGGCGGACACTGGCGTACGTGGGTTATTGTACGGAGTGTCCGCCGTTAATGTTATAATCTTCTGTTGATTATCCTCCCTCGGCGGAGGGTGGCAGGTAGAAAAGGAGAAAAGAATGTTATTCGTTTTCGGGTGTCTCTTTTTTTGTGGGGTATTTGTTGTAGAGGTCTATAAAAACCAAACCCGATAGCTTGACGAATCAGAGGCTACCGGGAATAAAGATGGGTTGAAGTTCCTACTTCGGGTACTTGTTAATGTTCGAAATTGATGATGATGTCGTCCAAGAACTCGTCGGAGACACTTGGCATATCGCTCTTGTCGTAGATGTAGAGGAATGTGAGGCAGGTATCTGTCATCGTCAGTTGTATAATGACTCGTCCTCCTGCTCGTTTGCCTTTACCTTTTGAAGTGAAGGCAATGCGCACCTTTCTCATCCCATCACGCAACTCTGTCCCTTGTTTGGGATTCTCTATCAGCGAATCCAACAACAGGTTGAAGTCGGTGGGGAGTGAACGGTAGCGTTTCTTCAGTCTCTTGAAAGCCCGTTCAAACTCGCTGGAGAATTTAATGTCGCGAATCATAATGAGCTGATATACCGTTTCGCTTCATCTATAGTCATTGCTTGTGCATTCTCGCTCTCTTTCTTGGCGCGATGTACACTCTTGGCAATGCGGTATGCATTCTCCAACTCCATCAGTCTGCTCCAACGCTTATTGCTGATGCGGACGGTGATGTTACTCGTGGTTTGTTCCAATATGCACATATCTCTATTGTTTAGGTTCGTACCGCGAAGATACTAATTCTTTTTCAATAAACAAGCGGAGATTCGGTGAAGTTGGGTGTCGACGGACAAAAGTATAGAAAAATGTTTTGTAAACAGGGTAATAGGTTAGAGCCGATAAAGAAAATCGCTCTACCCATTTTTCGTGAACGGTAGACCGAACGCAGCGAGGGGGTAGAGCGAGGAGGATGTTACTGATTTTAGTTCCCTGACTCCATTGGTGGAAGGTCAAACGAGTTGGTCATATCGTTGAAATAATAGTACTTGCCTTTCTCAAAGGGTAGCTTCTTAACATAAATGGTGACTTTGTTATTGTCACGTGTGATGTTGATGCGGTCTTCGGTCTTTGATACAGTACTCGCTCTTTGTACGAATAGATATTTCAAATCGTCGGCTTCTCCAAAATTCCAATTTTTAATTCCTGTGTAGGTCACAGATTTTATGTTTGTAGCGTCAAGCATTAGCAAATAGGAATCGTATTTGGCCGTAAGCGTCAATTCTGTTTGGTTTTCCTTTAAAGCTATGTCTTCATCAAATTTTATAAATACTGTATCTGATACGTACTCAGATGCTGCATCAATAGAACCTCCTGTGTATATTCGTTCTGAAGTACCCTCAACGTGATAGGTTCCTTCCGGGAGTCTTATCCCTTCTTTTTCGGTCCACGTTCCTTTAACAACAGCAACTTCGGCACCGCTTTCTTTATTGGTGAATGTGAGTGAGTAGGTGGTTGGGGTCAGTCTTTTTGTTTTGATATAACTATCATAGAATTCGTTGTAAACCTCTGCTCCTGTGGCTCTCGTCATACTTCCACTTTCAGCGAAGGTATAGTTCAAGGTGAAAATCACGTCTTGGGGAACATCGGGTGTCTCTTCTTTAGTGCAAGATGTGATTGATACGCTCATTGCAATGACGAGCAACATTGCCATCAGAAAACTTTTACTTTTCATAATTTTACTTTTTAGTTAGTTATACAATAAGTTAATAATATCCCATCTCTCTCTTGGACATTGTCCCTCACGCATAACTACAAAAAGTGCGTGGGTTGGCTTACACGATTTAGAGGTACTGCCATACCCACGTAACATATAAACACAGCCCACGCATAGCGAAGGCGTCTTCCGTGTCTATTGTTCTTGTTACGTTTGAAAATTGGCAGTTTTCTAAATCAAGCACAATAGCGAAAACGCTAAAGTTTTACCAAAATGTCCGACAAGCCTTGCGGATTGTCGTTGCAAATGTAGGGATTATTTTTGAGAAATGTGCATTGGTGGGGGAATTTTCATCATGTTTTTTCTTCCCGTTACGGTGGATATTCCTTACCCACCGTTCTTGGGTTTCAGGGTTTGTAACCCGAAAGATGTATTTGACATTCTAATTGGTTAAGTAGGTCGTTTGTGGTGCAATTAAAAATACTACTGTCCGTTAAAAGCTCGAAAACCTTTAGCGGACAGTAATAATTTGAAGCACACGTTGAATATACTTTCAATTGCAACTCAATACAGCAATCCCACTATCCAAAGAGGAAGTTTCTTGCCTATGGGATGCTCTATGCCGTCGGCCAGGATGTAGGAGTGGGGGAGGTCGGCAATCTGCTCGAACGACTTGTCGCGTCCTCTTACCTTGAAAGAAAATCGTTTAGTCTGATAAGCGATTTTAGCCAAAAATCGGTTAGTGCAATAACCTTTTTTGATGACGTCCTGCTTGGGGCTTTCAGTGTATAAAGAAAAGGCGGCAGGTGATCCCTGTCGCCTTTTCTTTTATGTCATTAGGCTTTATCAGAGGAGCCTAAATGGTCGAGTTGTAATTGGTTTTATTCCCCCGCTTTGCGGTATTCGGTGGGGGTGAAGCCTGTGGATTGCTTGAAGAAGCGGCAGAAGAAGGGGAGGGTGGCGAAGCCGAGCTCCTCGGAGATGCTGAGAACGGACTTGTCTGTACTCCTTAGCAGCACCTTGGCGTGGAGGGTCAGGCTTCTGCGTACCCATTCCATCACGTTCGCTCCGCTGACCTCTGTAACTACGCGGCTGAGATAGTGTGGGGCTACGTGGAGCTTTTCTGCATAGTAGGGGATGGGCTGTTTCTGCTGGGTGTTCTCGACGAGGGTGAGAAAGCGGTTGAACAGCTCCTCTTTTCTGCTGCCCGTGGGGAGGTTGTGGGTGTCGTCGCCCGACACGATGAAGGAGTATAGGGCCGATACGAGATGGGTGGTATACTCCTTCCTGTATGGCTCCTCAGTGGCGGCGGACTCTATCAAGGACAGCAGCATCTGTGTCTGTGGGGTGATGCTCGCGGAGGCTACATATCCTTTGAATGAGCTGGTCGGAGGTGTCTCGGTGAAGCCCATCAGCAGCGCTTCCGCTTGGGGGCTGAAAGCAGTGATTTCCATGATGGCTCCTGCCTTGACATAGGTCAGTGTGCCGGCCTTGATGTTGACCTCGCGGAGGTTTATCTGCAGGGATATGTCTCCTTGGATGACATGCACTATCCGGTGTTCGTGGATGCGGTAGGGCTGCCCTTGGAAGACGGTTTTTCCGACCTCTTGGTCGGCGCATACACGAGGGTTCAGAATCAGTCCATCGCGAATGTAAATCTGCTTGCCTCTGTCGGTGACGATAAGCCTGCTGTCTATGTCTTGTATGGTCTTCATTGCTCCTGAATTGTTCGACAAAGATAATCAATACGGAGTAAAAACCGCTACGGTGTGGGGTAAAAGTTACAAATAGATAAATATCGGTAACAATCAGGTAACGCGATGCTGGGATATTCTTCCCAACTTTGTATCGAACTTAAAAAAACCTATTTGAAAAATGATAAAAACTGATGCGTTATGTGGAAATTTATGAAAAACTATGCCTTGGAAATCTATACCGTAATTGCCTTGGCCCTTATCGTTGGCGTAGCCATTTTTATGGGCGAACTGACTGTCGTTCAGCAATTCGTCGTGTTCCTTTCGTTCCTCTTCGTCCTGCACGAATGGGAAGAGGGGCATTATCCCGGAGGGTTCCTTGACTTGATTTCGGCAAACGTCCTGCAGATGGATGTCGATATGGAGACGAAGCGTGGGAGCCGACTCATCACGGGTGTCTTCCTGTTTGTGATGACCATCGTGCCGTTCTGCTATGGCGATAGAATTCCGCTGTTTGTAGTCACCGTGGCTGCGTTCTGTATCTTCGAGGGGATAGTGCATATTGCAGGCATTAAGATATTCCGACTGAGCAAGCCCTATACGCCTGGTATGGTGACCGCAGAGATTGAACTCCTCACAGGCATCGCACTGCTCGTCTATCTGGCGTCAAACCACCTCGCCTATTGGTACGACTACCTCTTTGGCCCATTCCTCTTCATCGCCTGCTTTGCCATCATGCAACGCTCCCTCATGGCAATGATTGGCCTCCGCTACAAGGATATGTTCGCCATTGCCAAGAGACGTTTCGGCAAGTAGGTTCCTAATATCTCTCAAAGGATTCAATGTGTGCGCAATGCTGCGCAAAAGTTTCTCTTGCTTTAGATCAGTACATAGAAAAAGGCGGCAGGTGTTCCCTGTCGCCTTTTGATTTGCTTATTCAGCGATGTCAGAGTTCCCTCCCTCACAGGGAGGGTTAGGGTGGGTCCTTACTTTATAAGGTCCACACTACGCTTGATGAACTTGCTCAGTGCCTCACCTTTGAGCATGCCGTTACCCAGGAGGGCAAGGTCGATGAGTTGGTGCAGCACCTTGTTGTCCTTGGCAAAGTCGGCAAAGATGGCTTCGCGTTTGGTGCGCTGGGCATCAATCTTGGTGTGGAGTTCGCTGAGTTCGTCCTTCTCGGCTGAGGGTATCTCTTCGTCCTTCATGCCCTTGTGTGATGCTTCGAGAGCCTCTTCACGAGCCTGCAACGTTGTGGTCTCCTCGTGGATAGGTTTGAGGCTATCGGCCGTCTGCTCCTTCTCTGCAGTGAGGACAGACTGGATGAGGGGATGGTCGGTGTTGAGGATGAGGGTATACATATCGGGCATCTCGCCATAGAAGCTCATGCCTGCGTTGATAGCTGCCATCTCCTTCATACGACGCATATACTCGCTCTGTGTGATGAGGATGGGGGCTGCGGTGGCACCAAGGGCTTGGGCATCGACCATGAACTCGGTCTTCTTCACCTCGGGCATCTGACTCTTGAAGGCGGTGGTGAGCATCTCTCTTTCCTCGGCAGGGAGCTCTAC
>JAZONP010000238.1:0-18638 GCA_045654565.1 Bacteroidaceae bacterium | reverse complement strand
TGTTACACTTCGTCGTGTCGATGACCGGCTTCAGCCATGCATACCGGGCGATATATCCCAGCACCGTGCCCACGGGGCATATGGTGTTGCAGTAGGTGCGTCCACCGCGCCATGCCAGCACCGCCAGTATGGCGAGCGTGGCCAGTGCCACGGCGAAGGTCACTCCACTGCGCACCCACACCTCCACCTCGTAGAAGGCATAGCTGCCCATCCTCTCGGCCACGTAGGCCAGCCCGTTGTTGCCCCATCGGTAGAGCGGCGCCAGCAGGTTGCCCGCTATGCGGCCATAGGCGCTGTAGGGAGCCAGCAGCTGCGTGATGACACTGCCTCCCATGCAGAGCGAGATGACAAACAGCGTCAGCATGACGACGCGCAGCCACGGCCTCTCGGGTGAGTAGGCGTAGCGGTTACGTTTGCTCTTCTTGCCCATCCAGGCAAAGAGGTCCTGCATCACTCCCAGCGGACAGATCACCGAGCAGTACACCCTGCCCAGGATGATTGTCAGTAGCATGAGTGCCACCACCACGCCCACGTTCAGGGCGAGTAGGGCAGGGAGTAGCTGCACCTTGGCCATCCATCCCAGCCAAGCGTGTAGAGCCCCTGTGAAGTCCAGGAACAAGGCCGTGATGCCCACGAAGAACACTGCGGCCAGCGCGATTCTGATTTTGCGTAACATATGTGGTTTTGTGTTTATAGTTTAGTGTTTAGTGTTTTTGGCTGTTAGCTGTTAGCTCTTGGCTGTTAACAACTTCGTTGTTGAGCTTTGGCTGCGCTCGCGGTAAGAGTTCAAGCAAGCTTTAGACTCCTTTGCTTTTCCCCTTCGGGCCAGCGACCTAAAGGTTGGAGAACTAAGTTCTCGTCGTCGCAAACAAAGTTCGCCGCCCGTAGGGGCCAAAGGCAACCGACGCTTTCATACCGCGTCGGCACTGGCACAAACCTTATTGTTAGTGTTTATTGTTTAGGGTTTAGTGTCTGTTGTGTCATCCCGAGCGTAGAGAGGGATCTCGCGCAGGGACCTTGCCTAGGTTCTCGTCATCGTCATCGTAAGGGTTGCAAGCAACACTCCTTCGTCGCTATTAACCAGCAATCTCCGATTGCGATTAACCGTTAACCTTTTGCAAATATATACTTCTTAATCCGAATATGCTAAGAATCTGTTTAAAAATATCGCAAATATATTATTGTATGCTGCTTTTCGGTTTATCAGAGCTCCTTTTTGTACCTGTCGTTCATTTATTTAGGAGATAAAATAGCAGTTTGCCCAGAGATCTCTGTCATCCTGAACAGCGTGAACCTTTAGGTCGACGCCCGAAGGGGCTGAAGTCAAGGATCCCGCGCAGGGCCGACGCGGAGTATTAGCGTCGGTTGCGACAAAGGAAACTTTAGTTTCCCCGAGGAGTCCTTTTTCACCATGAGACGTTTGAGAGATCCTTCACTTCGTTCTGGATGACACCGCGGAAATACATGGATTGGGTAAACATCTATATTATTGCCTTTATTTATGATGATTTGTGGCTCATTTACGGACATTTGTGTTTAATTATTTATTGACATAAGGTTTGCGGTAGTTTCTGTTTCAAGCCCTCCGTTTGGGAGAAACCTTTCTGCGATTTTCAAAAAACCTTAAGACTTTTTCAGAAAAACCTTTCTGCAATTTTTTATTGCAGGCCTGCGATAAAATTATTGCCTTTGTCTGATTTGTAAAATCTCTTTGTCCAATCCGAAAATCTCTTTGTAGTTTTTTTCGTCTTGCCCAAGACGAGAATTTTTGTAGGGCAAGATGAAAACTTATGTAGAGCAAGATGAACTCCCGTCTTGGGCAAGACGAGACCCCATCGTAGGGGCAGGCCGATGTGTTTGCCCGAAAAGAAATGTTTCGGCCTTTTAGGTGTCGGGTGTCGGTAGTTGGACGTAATGCGTTGAACTATTGTCTGTTGCCGACCGATACCCCTGTTGCTGAGGTGTCGGTCATAGAGGGTCACGCCCACCGACACCCCGCATCTTGGGTGTCGGTCGTCAAGATACACGTATACAGAGAGTTATGCCCAACTACCGATACCTACTGCAAAAAAGGATAAACTTATTCCAGCTAACCTGTAACCGCACCTAGCTACGCAGAGAGTCTACCCTCAAGATGGGGAGGGTATAGCGACACGGCGTTAACGATAAATCCTCGCGAGGCAGGCTTCGCGAGACACGGAGGCAGGCTTCGACGCGCCTCCCGATGGGCTTCGCCACGACTGGCAAAAGGCTTTGCCATCCTCCCACGGTGAAGCTAAACGTTCTCACGTGTATAGGTGAGTGCCACCCCGAAAGAGGCGATAGGTAATCAGTTAATCAGTAATCAGTTTTTTTATTTTCACTTTCCTCGTGGCTCATCTAATAGGTTGGTGAAAGTTGCTTCTTTTGCGATGAGTGTTGCGTTCGTCCGTGGATAAAGATGGGGAATCAATAGGTTATCTCGAAGAGAATGGTTATATTTGTGCTACGATAAAAAGATTACTATGGATGGAATATTTTACAACAATAAGGTTTTGAATGAGCAGGAGCGAATAAAACTTTGCGAAGTGGCTGACGATGCAATCAGGAGTTTTGCCGAGTCTATAGATGGCATGCACGAATGGGCTGAGAAGGTGGCTTCAAATGAAAACAAAGGATTTAGAACTATTGAACGTGAGTTTATTGATATTAGCATCTTTGTCGCCTACTGCTATTGCGATATATCTTTGATGACAAAGCAGTTCATGCAATGCAGTAATCTTTACGAGAGGACTTTCATACGTGGAAAGCTGAAGGTCGCAATCAATGAGGCTTTCAAGAAATTATACGGATTTACTAAGAACGCTCAATGCAACTCGTACTTTACTCGATTAAAGAAACTCGCTGCATTATTTCCACAATTTAGCAGCGAAATCCGTGTCTTTGAAGCAGATCTACATGAATACTCTATTAAGGACACGTGGTGGAAAGATGAACGAGATGCAGAGGTTCATTGGGATATTCAAAAGTTGTATCAATACCGCCACGAGGAGGTGAACGAAAGCAAGGTTATGATGGAGGCCCACTTTATGATTAGCATCTTGTATAGAGTTAACTTCTTCATAGCAACTCTCCATAAGGCTTTTATCGCCTCTCTGATCATAAAAGAATAACCATATCATTCGTTTTTACATCGATATATATGTGTCAACTTAAAACTGCTGGCATTTGTAGGTAATAAACTTTGTTAATTCGTTCAATTATTGCTATCTTCGCGGTATGAATAGGTAAGGAACGCAAAGTGGAGATAATTGACAATATACACAAAACACTGAAGGCCGATTTGGAAGTGAATATACGCAAGGGCAGCAAACTGTCGATTGCGGCTTCATGCTTCTCAATCTATGCTTTTGATGAACTGAAATCTCAGTTAAAAGATATCGATGAACTGCGTTTTATCTTCACTTCGCCCACTTTCGTTACCGAGAAGGCCAACAAACAAAAGCGTGAGTTCTACATCCCACGTCTCAATCGCGAACGCAATCTCTATGGGTCGGAGTTCGAGATTAAGCTACGCAACGAACTCTCCCAGCGTGCCATCGCCAAGGAGTGTGCCGAGTGGATACGCAAGAAGGCCTGCTTCAAGTCGAACCGCACGAACGAAAACATGATGGGCTTCATCAATGTGGACGACGCCAATTACATGCCTATTGGTGGCTTTACCACTGTCGAACTGGGTTGTGAGCGTGGCAACAATGCCTACACCTGTGTGCAGAAGTCCGAAGTTCCCTTTTCGCAACATTTCCTCCACCTCTTCGACCAACTTTGGAACGACAGTTCCCGTATGCAAGTAGTTACCGAGGAGGTGCTCGACAATATTACCAACGCTTACAAGGAGAATGCTCCCGACTTCCTCTATTTTGTCACGCTCTACAATATTTTTAACGAGTTTCTCGAAGATATATCCGAAGATGTGCTTCCCAACGAGGCCACCGGTTTCAAGAGCAGTGTGATATGGAACAAGCTCTACAACTTTCAGAAAGATGCCTGCCTGGCCATCATCAACAAGCTGGAGAAATACAACGGCTGCATCCTGGCCGACTCTGTGGGTTTGGGTAAGACCTTCACCGCCCTCTCAGTAATCAAGTATTACGAGAACCGCAACAAGAACGTGCTCGTGCTGTGTCCCAAGAAACTCAACGACAACTGGATTACCTATAAGAGCAACTACCTCAACAATCCCATCGTGGCCGACCGCCTGCGCTATGATGTGCTGTACCATACCGACCTCTCGCGCGAGCATGGCTATTCCAACGGACTTGATCTCACCCATCTCAACTGGGGCACCTACGACCTCGTGGTCATCGATGAGTCACACAACTTCCGCAACGGAGGCAAGGTGACTGCCACTGATGATGAGGACAACCCTCGTGAAAACCGCTATTTGCAACTGCTCAACAAGGTTATCTGCAAGGGTGTGAAGACCAAGGTGCTGATGCTCTCGGCCACACCCGTAAACAATCGTTTCAATGATTTGAAGAATCAGATAGCCCTTGCCTACGAGGGAAATACCGACAATATCGATGGCCTGCTCAATACCAGCAGCAGTATAGATGACATTTTTCGTCAGGCACAAACGGAGTATAACCGTTGGTCAAAGTTGCCCCCCGAAGAACGTACTACGAACCGCCTGCTCGAACGCCTGAGTTTCGATTTCTTTGAGGTGCTCGACTCGGTCACCATAGCCCGTAGCCGTAAGCACATCGAGCAGTACTACGACACTACCGATATCGGAAAGTTCCCCACACGACTGACACCCATTGCCCGTCGTCCTCACCTTACCGATCTCGATAATGCCATCAACTACAACGATATCTATCTGCTCCTCTCGGTGCTTAATCTGGCGATATACACTCCATCGGATTTTATCCTGCCGAGCAAAGCAGACAAGTATCTCAACATATCGAGCGAAGAGAACTATTCGGGCCTTACTATGAAGGGACGCGAGCGTGGTATCCGTAAACTCATGAGCATCAATTTGCTCAAGCGTCTCGAGAGCTCGGTCAACTCGTTTCGCCTCTCGCTGGAGCGCATCCTCGCCTTTATATCGGGTACGGTAGCCCAGATAGAACTGTTGGAGAAGGGACAGACCGCCTGTGCCGTGGTAGAGGAGTATGACTTTTCCTCAGGTCTCGACCTCGACGAGCAGGAAGACATCTTCATCGGCAGCAAGAAGGCACAGATAGCCCTCGAAGATATGGACTATGTGCGTTGGAAGCACTACCTCACCAAGGATGTAGCCACCTTGCAGCACCTTCTGCGCATGCTTGCCGATATCACCCCCGAACACGACAGCAAGCTGCAGCAACTCATCAGCGACCTACGCCACAAGTTTGACAATCCCATAAACGGCAAGAACAGGAAGGTCATCATCTTCACCGCCTTTTCCGACACGGCCGAGTATCTCTACGACAATCTTGCCGAGCGCATCAAGGAGCGCTGCGGCCTCCACACCGCCCTCATCACGGGTAGTGCCGATGCCCGTACCACCCTGCGCCTGCCCCAACGCTTGCGTGTGAAGCTCGACTTTAATACCTTGCTCACCCTCTTCTCGCCCATCTCCAAAGAGAAATCCACACTGCTGCCCCAAGTGGACGAAGAGATTGATGTGCTCATCGCCACCGACTGTATTTCTGAGGGTCAGAACCTGCAGGACTGTGACTACCTCATCAACTACGACATACACTGGAACCCCGTACGCATCATCCAGCGTTTCGGTCGTATCGACCGTATAGGCTCGCGCAATGAGGTGATACAGCTCGTCAACTACTGGCCCGATATGGACCTCGACGAATACATCGATCTCAAGGGCCGCGTAGAAGCCCGCATGAAGGTGTCGGTGATGACCTCTACGGGCGACGACAATCCCATCTCTCCCGAGGAGAAGGGCGACCTCGAGTATCGTCGCGAGCAACTCAAGCGCCTGCAGAACGAGGTTGTCGACATCGAGGAGATGAACACGGGTGTATCTATCATGGACTTGGGGTTGAACGAGTTCCGCCTCGACCTCCTGGCCTATATGCAGACCGCCCCCAACATCGAGCATACTCCCTATGGCCTGCATGCCGTGGTGTCCAACACCCCTGTATGCCCTCCTGGCGTGGTGTATGTGCTCAAGAATAGAAACAATGGTGTCAATATAGACCACAAGAACCGTCTCCACCCCTTCTATATGGTGTATATCTCCGAGGATAGCGAGGTCGTGGTCAACCACCTCTCGCCCAAGGAACTGCTCGACCGCATGCGTCTGCTCTGCAAGGGCAAGTCCGAACCCGACAGGGAGATTTGTCGCGAATTTAACCGCCTCACCCGTGATGGCAAGGATATGCAGCATTATTCCGACCTCTTGGGCGATGCCATCGCTTCGATCATCAACGTCAAGGAGGAGAGCGATATCGATTCCTTCCTCAGTGGCGTGCAAGGATCTCTCTTCACCGAGGAGATACGCGGCTTGGATGACTTTGAACTGATATGTTTCTTGGTAGTACGATAAGATATGTTTGGACTCCCCGAAAATAGCCATGTGGGCAAGCAGTTACCCAAGACTGCCATCTATGCCAAGTTTGCGATGAGCACTGCCGACCGCGAACAGTTCGATGCAGACATCGGTCGCATGGTCATTGCCCATGTCGTTGACGGTCGCCACCTTGCAGAGGGAAAGGATGTGAAGTCTATCTACATCCTGTCGGTACAACTCAAACGCAAGGACTACGACCCTAAGAACATCATCACTCTTGCCAAACTTATCGAGCAAAACATTATCTTTGCACTGAATGCTGAGGGAGACACTCAATTGGCAGTTTATTGCACGCGCCTCGTCACCTCGGAGTGGCGACGCAACGAGGAGGTAATCATCTCGCTCGATGGACTCAACCTCGACAAAGCATGGGACAACCTCATCGCCTCGATTGGCGGCATTGCCATCACTGAGGGTTATAGTGTGGCGGAGCAAATCGTGATAGATGATGCCCGCACCAAACTGATGAAGCAGATAGAACAGTTGGAAGGTAAAGCGCGTGCCGAAAAGCAACCGCGCAAGAAGTTGGAACTGTTTGAACGATTAAAGGAATTAAAGAAGAAACTATAAGTATTATGAAGAAACGAGACATTATCATAGTAACCGTTTGCATTGCTACCGCACTTATTTGCATTGTACTCACATTCTGGGGTAACTACAAGAACGATGGGGTGTTATCTCCCGAGGCTTTTTATGGAGTGCTTGCCACATTCATTGGTATATGCGCTACCATTATTGTAGGCTTTCAGATTGCAAGTTTCGTAAAGATACACGAAACTGAGCGCCAAATCAAAGAGGTTAAGGAAGAACGCGACAAAATGCAGAAAGAGAAAGAAGAACTTCAGAAAAGTATCGATTCTGTCGAATTAGAATTATCTAATGCTTTTATAATATTGGCAAAAACCACTAATAACAATAGTCTTAAAATTATAGCAAGAATGTTGTCTATTTCTTGTACGAATCCGAAAAAAGATGCCGAAATAATTTTAACTAGATATTCGCTTTTGCAACAAGATTTAAAGAAAGCATCATCGTCAGAGATTGCATTTGCTGCAAGGCTGATAGATAAAATAAAAACACTTCATATTCCAGATGATATAGAACATTATATTGAAATTATGAAATTGCATGTTGATGCTATAGAAATCTTGGAAAAAGCAGCAGCCGAAGAAGAAAAGAAAAAGGAAACAAAACAAACCAAATAATATGGAAAAACTGAAGATGCAGACTGCGGATATGGCAGTAAAAAATATAGAAGCATTGGGACAACTGTTCCCCAACTGCCTCACCGAGACAAAGAATGCCGAGGGCAAAGTGGTGCGTGCTATCGACTTCGACAAACTGCGTCAAGAGTTGGCTTGCGAAGTGGTAGAGGGTGCTGAGGAACGCTATCAGTTTACTTGGCCCGATAAGCGTGCCGCCATCCGCAAAGCAAACGAACCTATCAACAAGACCCTACGCCCTTGTCGTGAAGAGAGCATAGACTTCGACAATACCGAAAACCTCTATATAGAAGGTGATAATCTCGAGGTGCTGAAGTTGCTCCGTGAGAACTACTTGGGTAAGGTGAAGATGATTTACATCGACCCACCATACAACACAGGTAACGACTTCGTATATAACGACGACTTCGCAATGGGTGCTGCCGAGTTCAATGCACAAAGTGGTCTATTTGATGAAGATGGCAACCGTATGACAGACCCTATGGTGCAGAACACCGAAAGCAATGGTCGTTTCCATACCGATTGGCTCAATATGATTTATCCTCGATTGAAGGTTGCAAAAGACCTGCTTGTGGATGATGGAGTTATCTTTATTTCTATTGGAGACGAGGAGGTTAGAAATATGAAAATTGTATGCGACGAAGTTTTTGGTGAGAGTAACTTCGCGGCTCAATTTTTATGGACTAAAACAGCCACACCACCTGCTTTGTCTCACAAATGTAGAAAAACAGTAGAATATGTGTTGTGCTATGAGAAAGTTGGTTCAAATAGAAGGTTTTTTGGCTCGCTATTAGATGGCGGAGATGCACCACTTCTCAATACTGGAAATCCGATTAAAGAACTTGTGTTTCCAAAAGGGGCTGTTAGATTCAAATTTGTTGAAAATACTACCATAGAAAAGGGCGAATACGATAAGGTGTCTATATTAGATGATGTTACTGTCATTAATGGACTGAATGAAAATTCTTTCAGAATGTCAGGTTCATTCAAATGGGGGCAACAAACGCTTGAACAAGAAGTCGCAAGCGGCACATATTTCATAATCAAATCAGAAAAGATGTCTATTCGTTTTCAAAGACCTTTCAATGAAGACAACTACAAAACTCCGAATAATTTTCTCAACTTGGAATTATCTCGTGAGGTAGGAATTGGCACAAATGAAAGTGCTGTTAAGGAATTAGAATATTTGGAAATGGATAAACTTTTCGATTTCCCCAAACCTACTTCTTTAATAAAATATCTGATAGATATGCCTACCCACATATCCAAAGAAGGAATTATCCTCGACTTCTTCTCAGGTTCTGCAACAACAGCACACGCAGTGATGCAGTTAAATGCCGAAGATGAAGGCAATCGCAAATTCATTATGGTTCAATTACCTGAAAAGACAGAAGAGAAGAGCGAAGCATATAAAGCGGGATACAAGAATATCTGCGAGATAGGCAAAGAGCGTATTCGCCGTGCAGGACGCAAGATAAAGGAGGAAGCAGGATTGCAGGGGCAAAACCTTGATACAGGTTTCCGTGTGTTAAAACTCGATGAGTCGAACATGGCCGATGTGTACTACACACCAGCCGAAACGCCCATACAGCAGACCTTGGCTTTCGACGCATTGGTAGATAATATCCGTGAGGGCCGCACCGCCGAAGACCTCCTATTCCAAGTATTGCCCGAATGTAACTTACCCCTATCGAGCAAGATTGAAGAGCGAGAGGTACATGGCAAGAAAGTGTTTGTAGTGAACGAAGGCTACCTTATCACCTGCTTCGACAGCGACATCAACGAAGCCGTAATCACTGCCATCGCCAAAGAGAAACCCTACTACTTCGTCATGTGCGACCGCTCAATGGCCACCGACAACGTAGCCGACAACTTCGACCAAATCTTCAACGCCTATAGCAAAGAAACTGTAAGACGAATCTTATAATTGAAGAAGCAATGAAAACCAGACATATACTCCTAATCGCAATACTCTTTCTCTGTAGTATAAGTGTTTTTGGACAGGCAAAGCAGAATTCCTCTGCAAACAACACTAAGGCTATTGCCGAAAAAGTACAAATTCTTGAGATTAGCACGCAGGACCAAATCTCACAACTGCAGAATGAGAACAAAATCCTCATGGAGCAATTACAAAGGATGGGAAATGAAGTTAATCTGTATCGCGAGGATGTCAGGACAAAAGTGTCAGAAATGAATTCCAACATGTCTGATTGGTTGACGATATTAACAGTCATAATGACTCTTGTCAGTATTGTTATTCCTATAATAATGAATTTATGGAATAATAGTCTTCAGAAAGAGAAGATCAAGCAGCTTCAATTTCAACTTACTGAAATAAAAAAGGACACCGAATCTGCAAAGAATGATTCTTCATCAGCCAAAGAGTCGCTGGAAGAGGTTAAGGAACTTAAGAATGAGGTTACTTTGCTAAAAGAAAAAGTAGGCAAGAGTGAAGAAAAGGCACGACGTTCTGCAGCAAAAGCATTAATAAATAAACTATATACAGAAGCATCTGCCGAACACGAAAAGAATCCTCAAAAAGCAATAAGTCTATATACACAAATTATTCGATTGGATAAGAATAATGTAGGTGCATATAATAATCGGGGAGCTTTGAAGGTTGATTTAGGAAACTTTGAAGGGGCAATGCAAGATCTTAATAAGGCTATTGATTTAACTCGTAATGATTGTAGCCCATATGTTAACAGGGCTAATTTGAAACGAAAATTGGAAGATTATAATGGTGCAATGAAAGATTTCAATAAAGCTATTGAGTTGAATCCTACTGAAAGTGAACTCTACAATTATCGAGGTATTCTAAAAACGAAATTAGAAGATATAAACGGTGCGATAGAAGATTTCAATAAAGCTATCGAATTAAGTCCTAATGACAGTGGTTTATACTTCAACCGAGCAATCCTAAGAAGTAAATCGGAAGATGATTATGGAGCAATAGATGATTATACAAAGTCTATTGACATAGAAAATAAAAATCCGAAAGTCAATGATAGGCAATTAGAATCGCCTGATGATGAGTATAAAGGATGTACAATTGATTATGAAAGGAATGCCAATGCATATAATAATATAGCTGACATATGGTTGAAAAAGGAAGATTTAGGAAAGGCATTGGAAAATATAAATAAAGCTATACGGATGGTAAAAAATCCCATATATTTCATGACACGAGGAGAAATATATATGGCAATGGCTTATTATTCTGATGCTATCAAAGAGTTTACTTTTGCTTTATCATTGGAAGATACTGCTGAAGAAGCGTATAAACTCCGTGGAAAATGTTTCCGTGAGTTAGCGAAAAAGGCTCGTGGAAAGAAAAAGAGTGAATATACTACTTTAGCAGAAGCTGATGAAAAGAAATATGAGGAGTTGAACAAAACTCTCCAAGATGGAAATGTTAATGCATGATTGGGTATGACAATAGACAAAACATATATAGACGAATTGCTCAACTATGGTGAGCGCGTGACACTGGAGTGTAAGAAGGCTGCAGGTGGTGTGCCCAAGTCTGTTTGGGAAACATACTCAGCCTTCGCCAACACCAATGGAGGTATCATAATCCTTGGCGTGGAAGAGGACCTGATGGCAATGAATTGGGATGATCGATTTCATGTTCAGGGAGTGAATAATCCAGAGCAAATCAAAAAGGACTTTTGGAATACAATAAATAGCGACAAGGTAAGCACTTGCATTCTGAAAGATGAGGATGTGCAGGTGGTCGATTATAGCGAGCAGGTGAAGCTTGTCGTGATACAGGTGCCACAGGTGTCGTACAGACTGAAACCCGTGTACATCAATGGCAATGTGTATAAAGGAACCTTTAAGCGAAACTTTGAAGGCGACTACCATTGCGAGGAAAGCGAAGTGAAAGCGATGATTCGTGATGCCAATGAGGATGGTAATGATGGCAATGTCATAGAGTATCATACGATGGATGACATCGATATGACCACGCTGAAGAACTATAGAAATGAGTTTGAAAACAGGAACATTGGCCACACCTTCAACCAATTGGATGATAAGGAGTTTCTTCGTCAGTTTGGAGGATATACAATAGACAGGGCCACAGGAAAAGAGGGGCTCACCCTTGCAGGGTTGTTGATGTTTGGAAAGGGACTCTCGGTGCGTGAGCGTTTCTCAAATTTCAGAATGGACTATATAGACAAGACCAACCTGGTGGGAGACATGCGCTATAGCGACCGTATAACTTATGATGGCACTTGGGAAAACAATTTGTATAACTTCTTCCGTAGGGTCCTTACCAAACTGACTGTTGACCTTAAACGTCCGTTCAGGTTGGAGGGCATGCAACGCAATGATGACACACCTGCCCACAAGGCTGTTCGCGAGGCATTGACAAATAGCGTGATACATGCCGACTTCTTTTTGTCGGGCGGTGTGCTACGGATAGAGAAATACGAAAGTTGCATATGCTTCAGGAATCCCGGTACGCTGAAGTTGCCCATTGCACAGATTTATGAAGGTGGTAGTTCTAAAGCGAGAAACCCAAGAATACAGAATATGCTCCGAATGATTGGCTTTGGAGAGAATCTTGGCTCAGGTTTTCCCACAATCCTCGATGCTTGTAAGCAGGAACAGTGGCGCAAACCCGACCTTGATGAGAACCCCGAAACCAGAGAGGTGAATCTTAAACTTTGGATGATCTCAATGTTCCCTGAGGAGGTTACCGAATATATTCAGCATTTATTGGGAGATTGCATTACGAATATCTCTAAAGAAAACCTGACTGTATTGTCTGTGGCATACATTGAGGATGGGGTTACTAACCAGCGTTTACAGACGATATTGGAAAAGAACTCTCTGGAGGTGGCAAAGATACTGAAGTATCTCACCGACATAGAGTTGCTATTACCGGAGAATAAAGGTCGATGGACCACATATAAGTTGAACTCATCTTTTAATTCTCAAATAGAGGGGTTATCAAATGGGTTATCAAATGGGTTATCAAATGGGTTATCAAATGGGTTATCAAATGGGTTATCAAATGAGTTGTCTAATGGGTTGTCAAATGAGTTGTCTAATTCGACAATACAACTTGTGCTCTTGATGATAAAAGAGAATCCTTACATTACAAGAAAGGAACTCAGAGAAAGAATTGGCGTATCGGATACAACCATCCAAAAGCATATAAAGAAACTAAAATTCCTGAATAAGATTAAACGCGGTGGCCCTGAAAGGAAGGGTGGCTACTGGATAATCTTGTCAGAAGATAACTTGTTATAGATAGTTTAATAAGACAATGAAGTTTAAGTTTAAAATACAACAATATCAGACCGATGCTGTAGAGCGTACGGTGGAGGTGTTTGCTGGGCAGCCAACAATGGACAATCTCACTTATAGGCGTGACCTTGGTAAGCAGGTGGCAAATCGTCAGACCTCCATCTATGATACCGATATAGAAACGGGATATCGCAACAGTGAGGTGCAACTGACATCTAAAGAGCTGTTGGCAAATATCCACAAGGCACAAGTCTTGGGAGATATCAAGTTGTCGGATAGCCTCGTGCCAAGCATAGGTGCCTGTAGCCTCGATATTGAGATGGAGACAGGTACGGGTAAGACTTATGTCTATATAAAGACAATGTTCGAATTAAACAAACGCTATGGTTGGAGCAAGTTTATTGTGGTAGTTCCGAGCATTGCCATTCGTGAAGGTGTGGGCAAGAGTTTCCGTATGCTCGAAGACCACTTCATGGAGCACTATGGAAAGAAGGCTCGTTGGTTTATCTACGATAGTAGCCGACTGAAGAGCTTGGATGATTTCTCGAGTGATGCTGGAATCAATGTTATGGTCATCAATACGCAGGCTTTTGCAGCCTCACTAAAGGAGGGTGGCAAGAGCAAGGAAAGCCGCATCATCTACTCAAAGCGTGATGACTTTGCAAGTCGTCGCCCTATTGACGTGATAGCAGCCAACCGCCCCATCATCATCATGGATGAACCACAAAAAATGGAGGGAGAGGCTACACAGACGGCACTCAAGCGCTTCATGCCACTCTTTATACTCAACTACTCGGCCACTCACAAGACCAAGCACAATACAGTATATGCCCTGGATGCGCTCGATGCATACAATAAGAAGCTGGTAAAGAAAATCCAAGTGAAGGGCTTTGAGGTAAAGAACCTGAAGGGTACATCAAGCTATCTCTATATAGATAGCATCATACTCTCGAAGACTGAGCCGCCTATGGTGAAGATTGACCTCGAAGTGAAAACCGCAACAGGCATACACCGCAAGTCTATAAAGTTTGGTAAGGGAGACAAGCTGCAGAGCGCAAGTGGACTGGCACAATACGAAGGGTTTGATATCAGCGAAATCAATCCTTATACAGATACCGTAACCTTCCTCAATGGTGTTACGTTGAAGAAGGGAGAGGTGTATGGCGATAGCAATGAGCTGGCCATGCAACGTGTACAGATAAGAGAAACTATCGTATCGCACTTTGAGAAAGAACGCGAGTTGTTTGCAAGAGGTATCAAGACCTTGTCGCTGTTCTTTATTGACGAGGTGGCGAAATACAAAAGTTATGGAGAGGATGGCGAAGTTACCAAAGGAGTGTTCTGGGAGATGTTTGAGGAAGAATACAATAGTATTCTCAACGAGAACCTCTCACTGTTTGACTCGGCATATCAACAGTACTTGCGTCGGTTTGGAGCCACATAACGGTTACTTCTCTATAGACAAGAAGGGACGCTCGGTAAACAGCGAAGTAAGACGTGGACGTGACATCTCTGATGACATCTCTGCCTATGACCTTATATTGAAGAATAAGGAGCGCTTGCTGAGTTTTGATGAGCCTACACGATTTATCTTCTCACATTCGGCTTTGCGTGAAGGTTGGGACAATCCTAATGTGTTTCAGATATGTACGTTACGACATGCCAACTCGGCAACAGCCAAGCGTCAGGAGGTAGGACGAGGGTTACGTATATGTGTCGATGCCAATGGTAACCGTATGGACTTCGAAACGCTCGGTGAAAATGTCCACGAGTTGAACAAACTGACCGTTATCGCCAACGAGAGCTATAGCGACTTTGTGGGTGATCTGCAGCGTGAGACACGTGATGTGTTGAGAGATCGTCCTACAAAAGCCGACGAGGCATATTTTACTGGGAAACTTGTATTTGTTGGTGACGAGAAGCATGCCATCACAGCAGAGGAAGCCAATTCTATTCGTGCATACCTTTGGGACAATGACTATATTGATGATAAGGGACAGATAACAGCATTATATAAGAAAGACTTGGCTGATGGGAACCTCGCCCCGATGTCGAGAAAATTGGCACCTATGGCTGATGGCATACAGATGTTGGTTCGCGCTCTTTACGATGAATCGGTGGCTATTGACAATATGTTTGAAGATGGAAATGCTACCGTTATCAAGGAGAACAAATTGAACGATAATTTTGCGAAGGCTGAATTCCAGGCTTTGTGGAAGGAAATCAACCATAAATATGCTTATACAGTTCACTATGATAGTCGTGAGTTGATAGAGAAAGCTGTATTGAACATCAATGCCAGTCTCGAAGTAAACCAGTTACGCTATGTGGTGGTAACAGGTGAACAAGATAGGGTTGATGCATTTGGCAACACAACTTCTACTTCCAAGCGAGTAGGCACTGTGTCTACCTCAACCGTTCCATACGATCTTGTTGGTGAAATAGCGAGAGGTGCAACACTGACGCGTAGGACAGTGGTGGAAATCCTGAAGGGATTACGACCACAAAAGTTGGCTATGTTCCAGAATAATCCCGAAGAGTTTATTCGCAATGTGGTTAAACTTATCAAGGAACAGAAGGCTACAATGATAGTAGAGCATATATCGTACAACCTAATTGAGGGAAAATATGATAGTACTATCTTTACACAAGAGAAGCAGACTCAATCACTTGATAAGGCATACTCTGCACAGAAACACATCATGGATTATGTGTTCAGTGACTCGGAGGGTGAGCGAAAGTTTGCATCGGCACTTGATGGGGCAACAGAAGTATGTGTATATGCTAAATTACCACGTTCATTCCAAATACCAACTCCTGTAGGGAACTATGCTCCCGACTGGGCTATTGCCTTCAACAAGGGAATGGTGAAACACATCTTTTTTGTGGCTGAAACTAAAGGCTCGATGGAATCGATGGAGTTGCGTGGGGTGGAAAAGGCCAAAATTGCATGTGCAAGAAAACTCTTCAATAATGTGTCAACAAACAACGTACGCTATGATGCCGTGGCCTCGTATGAACAGTTATTGGATAAGGTGCAGGGAATGTAGGGAGTATTACATCAATATATCTCCCGAAACTTTATGATGTCGAGCTGGAAAAACAGTTAGATTATCGAGGTCTATTGATGGGAGAGATAGTGGAGCATTTATCGGTTTTTCAGCTTGTAAATGCATCTTCGGAGTGGAGTGATGAGACGGATGCAGGACAAGCACAGGACAAGTACAGGACAAGTATAGTCCGCTGACCCGATAAAAACCTCTTATTTGACCCGATAAATGGAGCAGCCTATAGCGGTTGACTCTTGGCTTTTGTTTTAACTTATAACCTATAACTGTTAATCTTTAATCGTTTTCGTTACCCAACTGCCAACCGACGAACGAAGCGAGAGCAGAACCAAGCTGGCTTGGATTATGCCGAGCAAGGAGGAGGAAAAGCCTACGTAGTAGGATTAACTGCCAATAGCCAATGGCTAACTACTCTGTCATGATCCAGCCGTCGCGGGTGAAGGTGAGGGGGCGGATGAAGAGCTTGGCGCGGCCGCCGTGGGCCTTCTCGTAGGCGTGGGAGACGAAGTAGGTGTGTCCGTCGAAGTCGTACACCGAACAGTGACCTACACCGAAGTAGTGCTCGTCGGGGCCATAGAGGTGGGTGCCGCCACCCTCGTCCATGCGACGACCCTCACGGTCGTAGTAGGGGCCCTCGATGCTGCGCGAACGGCCGTAGACGGTCTTGTAGGTGGAGCTCTCGCCACGGTAGCAGTAGTCGTGGCTCACGAAGAGGTAGTAGTAGCGGCCACGCTTGTAGATGAAGGGGGCCTCGATGGCGTTCTCGCCTGCCTCGATCGTGTCGCGACCCTCGATGGTGAAGTTGATGTTCTTGCCGTTGACATAGCGCTTGCCATAGCGACGGGCTATGGTGACGGGCGCGGTGACGGGGGTCTGAAGGTCGGCCTTGGAGAGGCGGATGAGCTGTATGCCGTCCCAGAAGGAGCCGTAGCTGAGGTAGGGGGTGCCTCGCTTGTCGACGATGAGGTTGGGGTCGATGGCGTTCCAGTTGTCGCGCCCACGGTGTGAGGCGATGACCATGCCGCGGTCTTCCCAACCGAAGTGGGGCGACTGGGGGTCGAGGGTCTTATTGACGGCATGGCCTATGGCGCTGCCATTCTTGCCGAAGGTGGAGCAGGAGTAGTAGAGGTGCCACAGGCCGTCGTGATAGTATATGTCGGGGGCCCAGGTGTGGCCACGGTAGCCACGCACGGTGTCGACGGCCCAGGCAGGGATGGGGTGCAGCACGGGGGCCTCGAACTGCCACTCCTGCATGTCGCTGCTCGACAACACGCCTACGCCCATGCCGGTGGCAAAGAGGTAGTAACGGCCGTCCTCGCCCCGGGCCATCACGGGGTCGTGCACGTCGGGGTGTCGGGGGTCGTGCCGTGGGTGGCGGCGACGGGGGGCCTGCTGTGTTTGTTGGGTACTGTCGGCGGGTGCCGATGCTGGCTGGGCATGGCTCATCAGACTGCTGAGGAGTAGGATGGTGAGGATTTTCATTGGAATTAGGAGTTTTTAATTAGGAATTAGGAGTTGTTAATTAGAAATTAGGAATTAGGAGTTAGGGTTTAGTGTTTAGTGTCTGTTGTGTCATCCCGACAAAGCGAAGCGCCGAGGGATCTCGCAGAGTCTCTTTGTGTAAGACTCCTTTGGGGAGATAAACCTCCCGTCGTCGCAACCGACGCTAATGCTCCGCGTCGGTCCTGCGCGGGATCTCTCACGATGTTGACTTCAGCCCCTACGGGCGTCGAACTTCGTTTCGAGATGACAGAGACGCGGTTTAATTTTCAACTTTCATCTTTGACTTCGTCGAAGTTGCTACGCTCGCTGTGTGAGTAAATAAATTTCCGCCCACTCGCTCACTCGCAACTTTCATCTTTCATCTTTCAATTTTCAATTTTCATCGCTCTTGCCTTTGAGTATCTCCTCGAGGCGGAACATCTCGTCGCGGTACTGGGCGGCCTCGGCAAAGTTGAGCTGCTTGGCGGCCTCCTGCATGAGCTTGCGGGTGCGGGCGATGCTCTTCTCCAACTGGCTACGCGACATGTACTCGACGATGGGGTCGGCGGCGATGTTGCTAAATTCTGAATTCTGAATGTTGAATTCTGAATTGCTTGCTGGATGGGGTGTCTGCCCATTGCCGTCTGTTGTCTGTTGTCCTGCAAGGCCACTCCTGATCTCCTTCTGTATCTGCTTGGGGGTGATGCCGTGGGCTTCGTTGTAGGCGAGCTGCTTCTCGCGGCGGCGGTTGGTCTCGGTGATGGTCTTCTGCATGCTCTCGGTGATGCGGTCGGCATACATGATGACGCGGCCGTTGACGTTGCGGGCAGCACGGCCTGCGGTCTGCGTGAGCGAGCGGTGATTGCGCAGGAAGCCCTCCTTGTCGGCATCGAGGATGGCCACGAGGGATACCTCGGGGAGGTCGAGGCCTTCGCGCAGGAGGTTGACACCGACGAGCACGTCGTACTCGCCGCGGCGCAGGGCGTTCATGATCTCGACACGCTCCATGGTGTCGACATCGCTATGGATGTAGGTGCAGCGCACCTGGTG
>JAZONP010000237.1:0-1782 GCA_045654565.1 Bacteroidaceae bacterium | reverse complement strand
GTGAGAAACTTACATTCCTCGCCCTGCATCGGAGCACGATAGTACTTCGTGATCAATTCCAGTTCTTTATTAGGTGCTTCAAATTCGATGTTGCGCAGGTTGATCTCTGCATTCTCCTCTTCGTTGAACCAATAGCGGAAGCCTTGTTGCCATAAGGCATAGGCCTGAGCATACACTCCCTCGTAGCCGTAGTTGTAGGTCTGCGGGGGCACGATACTCTCCACCTCGAAGGTGAGGAAGCGGCGGTTGCCCGTATGGTCGGTGAGGAAGAAGCGGTTGTTGCCCGTAGCGCAGAATGATGCGATGTGGCGGTGAAACTCGTTGAACTCACCATACGAGCGTCGCTCGTTGATGGTGCGCATAGTGGTGATGGCCTTGAGCTGGTTGAGGTCGCGCTGCTTCATGTTGTCAATCTCTTCGAGACACACGAGTCCCGACTGTGCTATCTTGAACAGGTCGTCCTTGGTGATGCCCGAGTTGCTCATCAGCTTGGGGAGGAAGTATTGGCGCAGTACGGGTGGCAACAGGTAGTGAAACCACGTGCTCTTGTAACTACCTTGGCGGCCTATGAAGACGAGAATCTCGTGGTTCACCTCCTCGGGGTCGAAGATGGCGGCGATAAAGGCCACGAGCCATTTCTTGAAGCAGCGAGAAAAATACTCTTGGTCGCCCTTGACCGTGACCGACGAGGCGAGGCGGGCGATGTGGTCGGTCGCGCCATCCCACGGTTGCAGGCTGCTGATGTACTCTTCGAAGGGGTGGTAGCGTGGCGAGAAGTCGCTCTTCACCACGGCGGAGATATCTTGACGCACTACTCTCGCACCCAGTTCCTTGCTCAAGGCACGCCACAGCGAGTTGCGGTCATCATCGGTGAATTGGCGGAACGAGGGGGCCTCCCCCCTGCCCCTCCCAAGGAGGGGTGATTCAGTCATCGCGGAGCCTTGTCCCCCTCCTTGGGAGGGGTTAGGGGAGGCTTCTCTTACCTCCACAAATCCCGTCACCACGTTGTGGCGCAACTGTACACGCTCGGCAAGGAACGCCTCTATCTGCGCTACTGTCGCCTGTTTGTCACTGACGGCTTTCAGTGGTCGCGTCGTGCCATGCTCCTCGGTCTGCGCATAACACGAGCGCACGATGGAGGCCACGTCGTTGCCTTGCTGTTGGTAGTCGTTGAACCTGTCCAGTGCCCAAGCCGTGCAGTCACCGAGCGACACGCCGTAGCGGTTCATCATATAGCAGGCACCGGAGATGTACTTGTTGTGGCTACCGGGAGCATACACCACGCCGCGCTGCTCCAGCTCGCGGATCACGCTCTCCTCCACACGCTCTATCTTCGTTCCTTTCCTCGGGCGACCTGCCGACTTCTTCGTCATATCGACGATGATGGCCGTCGCATCGGGGTTGTAGTATACCTCGGGGTCGTGTGCCATGCCTGAGATGCGGGTGGCATTCTTGCACTTCTCGTCTGATGATAATCCTGTAAGATTTTCGTAATAGGAATTGACGATAGCAAACACCTTTGTGTACAATGCTAAAGAACTCTTGTCAGCACGAAGCAAACATTCACGGTTTTCGCTATCATCCTTGGGGAAAGCAAAGCGTGCTATTACGCGTACTCCTTCCCCACTTATCGTCGTATACGCCAGCAGCGTATGCTCATCGCCTCGCACCTTCTCCAACACCTCAGCCATGCGCTCACTGGGAATGTGGTCAAGGTCCACGATGCTCAGTCCCGTGTAGGAGACGATATGCTTTTGCTGCTTGCCACCACTGAAGAGCACC
>JAZONP010000236.1:0-18689 GCA_045654565.1 Bacteroidaceae bacterium | reverse complement strand
GTGTTGGCAGGCAGGGGGTTGATGTACTTGAAGTGAGCGAGCGCTACCTTCTTGCCGGCAGTGCGCATCTCGTCCATCGCAGCGTGCAGGTGTCCGTATGTACCACCGAAGCCCACGATGAGCAGCTCGGCATCCTCCTTGTCGCCCTCTACCACGAGGTTGGGCACGGGGATAGCGTCTATCTTCTGCTGGCGCAGGCGAGTCATCAGGTCGTGGTTCTCGGGGTCGGTAGAGATGGCGCCTGTCTTGTTGTCCTTCTCCAAGCCTCCGAGGATGTGCTGGAATCCCTCACGACCCGGTACAGCCCAGTAGCGTACGCCGTTCTCCTCTTGGCGCTGGTAGGGAGTCCATGTGCCACGGAGTTCCTCGGGTACGTAGGGAGGATTGATGGGGGCATACTCGGCCAAGTTGGGCAAGCGGAAAGCACCCGAACCGTTGGCGATGAAGGCATCGGTGAGCAACACCACGGGAGTCATGTGCTCAAGGGCAATCTTAGAGGCCATGTAAGCGGCATCGAAGCAGTCGGTAGGCGAGGTAGCGGCAATCACCGGCATGGGCGACTCACCGTTACGGCCGAAGAGCACCTGCAGGAGATCGGTCTGCTCCGACTTGGTGGGCAGTCCTGTTGCAGGGCCACCACGCTGTACGTCGAGCACCACGAGCGGGAGTTCCATGATCACCGCAAGGTTCATCGCCTCAGACTTGAGACAGATACCGGGGCCCGAGGTTGATGTCACGGCCAAAGCGCCAGCAAACGATGCACCTACTGCCGATGCGCAACCTGCAATCTCATCCTCGCACTGCACGGTGGTAACACCGAGCGACTTGTGCTTGGAGAGTTCGTGCAACACGTCTGTGGCGGGAGTGATGGGGTATGAGCCGAGATAGAGTTTCAAGCCAGCCTTCTCAGCAGCAGCGATGAAGCCATAGGCCGTAGCCTTGTTGCCTGTGATGTCCATGTAGCGACCGGGCACCTTGTGCTTGGTCTCTACGCGGTATACGTTGGTGGCCGAGCTATGTGTGTTGTGGCCATAGTCGTAGCCAGCCTGGATGACCTTGATGTTAGCCTCTGCGATGGCGGGCTTCTTGGCAAACTTCTCACGCAGGTAGTTGAACGCCACGTTCAGGTCGCGGTCGAAGAGCCAGCACACGAGTCCGAGGGCAAACATGTTGCGGCACTTGAGCACTGCCTTGGGTTCCATGCCACTATCGGCAAGGCAATCCTTGACCATCTGTGTGATGGGGCAGGCGATGACACGATCGGCATCAATACCCATCTCAGCCAAGGGATCCTCGGTCTCGAAGGCAGCCTTCTTGAGATCACTGGCACCGAACGAGTCGGTGTCGATAATAATCGTTGCATCGGGTTTAGCGTAGCGGTACTGCGTCTTCAGTGCCGCAGCGTTCATCGCCACCAGCACATCGCACAGGTCGCCTGGTGTATACACACGCTCGGCGCCGATATGCACTTGGAATCCCGATACACCCGTAAGGCTTCCTTGCGGGGCACGTATGTCAGCTGGATAGTCGGGGAAGGTACAGATGTCGTTACCTACGGTAGCCGACACGGTGGAGAAGATGTTACCTGCCAACTGCATACCGTCGCCCGAGTCGCCTGAGAAGCGCACGATAACCTCGTCGCGCTCCTTTACAATCAGTTGTTCACTCATGTTTCGTTATTGCTTTTTACAATCCTATACCAATATTTATATTTATGGCGGCAAATTTCGGTATTTTTAGCGAATAATGAAAACATATTTGACAGATTATTTTACCATCGTCTCCAACACGCGCAGAAGAGCGGTTCGTCCTTGTGTTTTTGCTCGCTTCTTCTACTTGCCTGCGGCGAGTTACTCAGCGCTCGCTGAAAAAACATCAAGTAAACTTGTGTTTTTGCTCGCTTCTTCGTACCTTCGCACCACTATGCAAGACTTCGTTCACTTACACGTACACACACAATATTCGATTCTCGACGGACAGGCGAGCATCCCAAAACTTGTGGATAAGGCCATCGACGATGGTATGCGCGGCATCGCCGTGACAGACCACGGTAACATGATGGGTATCAAGGAGTTTATCAACTATGCCAACAAGAAAAATGGAAAGGTCAACGGCGAAATCAAGGACCTGAAGAAGCGCATCAAGGCCATCGAGGGTGGCAAGGAAGAGTGCGAGGATCCCGCGGCTGCCGTGGCCGAATGCAAGGCCAAGGTGAAAGAGCTGGAGGCGAAGCGCTTCAAGCCCATTATAGGCTGCGAGATGTATGTGGCTCCGCGTCGCCTATACCTGAAGGAGGGCAAGCCCGATAGCGCCAACTATCACCTTGTGGTGCTGGCCAAGAACGAGAGGGGTTACCACAACCTCATCAAACTGGTATCGAAGGCATGGACGGAAGGGTTCTACAACCGCCCCCGTACCGACCGTGTGGAGCTGGAGAAATACAAGGAGGGGCTCATCGTATGCTCGGCTTGCCTCGGTGGAGAGGTACCCCGAATGATTACGCGAGAGATGTATGCCGAGGCCGAGGAGGCGATACAATGGTACAAGAGCACCTTTGGCGAGGACTACTACCTGGAGTTGCAACTGCACAAGGCTACCGTAGCACGCGCCAACCACGAGGCCTACGAGATGCAGGTGAAGGTGAACGAGAAGCTCATCGAATACAGCAAGAAGTTTGGCGTGGGACTGGTGTGTACCAATGACGTGCACTTCGTGAATGAAGAGCATGCCGAGGCGCACGACCGCCTCATCTGTCTCTCTACGGGCAAAGACCTCGATGACCCGCAACGTATGCTCTACTCCAAGCAGGAGTGGATGAAGACGACGGCCGAGATGAACGCCATCTTCGGACATATCCCCGAGGCTATGGCCAACACGGTGAAGATATGCGACCAGGTGGAGTTCTACTCCATCGACAACCCACCCATCATGCCCAACTTCGAGATTCCCGAGGACTTCGGCACCGAGGAGGGCTACCGCGCCAAATATACCCACGAGGATCTCTTCAACGAGTTTACCCGCGACGAGAAAGGCAACGTGGTACTGAGCCAGGCCGAAGCCGAAGCCAAGATCGAGAAACTCGGAGGTTACGACAAGCTATACCGCATCAAACTCGAGGCCGACTATCTGAAGAAACTCACGATGGATGGTGCCAAGAAATATTACCCCGACATGACGCCCGAGACGGAGGACCGACTGCTCTTCGAACTACACATCATGAAGACGATGGGTTTCCCGGGCTACTTCCTCATCGTGCAAGACTTCATCTGGGCAGCACGCAACCTGCTAGGAGTATCCGTAGGTCCGGGCCGTGGCTCGGCCGCAGGCTCTGCCGTGGCCTACTGCCTGGAGATTACGCGCATCGACCCCATCAAGTACGACCTACTGTTTGAGCGTTTCCTCAATCCCGACCGTATCTCACTCCCCGATATCGACGTAGACTTTGACGATGACGGCCGCGGCGAGGTGTTACGCTGGGTGACCGAGAAGTATGGCGCCGAGAAAGTGGCCCACATTATCACCTACGGTACCATGGCCACGAAGATGGCCTTGAAGGACGTGGCACGCGTGCAGAAACTGCCACTCGACCGCGCCAACTACCTCTGCAAGCTCATCCCCGACAAACTACCCGACAAGAAGCTCAACCTCGTCAATGCCATCGAGGCTATCCCCGAATTGCAGGAGGCCGAGACATCGCCCGACCCCGTATTGCGCGACACCATCAAGTATGCCAAAATGCTCGAGGGCAACGTGCGCGGCACGGGTGTACATGCCTGCGGTACCATCATATGCCGCGACGACATCACCGATTGGGTGCCCGTGAGCACGGCCGATGATAAGGAGACGGGAGAGAAGCTCCTCGTAACTCAGTACGAGGGTAGCGTGATCGAAGACACTGGACTCATCAAGATGGACTTCTTGGGACTCAAGACCCTCTCCATCATCAAGGAGGCCGTAGCCAACGTAAAGCAGAGCCTCGGCATCGACGTGGACATCGACACCATCTCCATCGACGACCCCAAGACCTACCAGCTCTACTGCGAAGGTAAGACCATTGGCACCTTCCAGTTCGAGTCGCCCGGTATGCAGAAGTACCTACGCGAACTACAGCCCTCGACCTTCGAGGACCTCATCGCCATGAACGCCCTCTACCGCCCAGGTCCGATGGACTATATCCCTGACTTCATCGACCGTAAGCGCGGCCGTAAGCCCATCGAGTACGATATCGACTGCATGGAGAAGTACCTCAAGGACACCTATGGCATCACCGTGTACCAAGAGCAGGTGATGTTGCTCTCGCGCCAGCTGGCCGACTTCACCCGTGGTGAATCTGACGCACTGCGTAAGGCAATGGGTAAGAAGAAGAAGGACATCGTAGACAAGATGAAGCCCAAGTTCATCGCGGGCGGACAGAAGAACGGACACGACCCCAAGATACTTGACAAGATTTGGGGCGACTGGGAGAAGTTTGCCTCCTACGCCTTCAACAAGAGCCACGCCACTTGCTACTCATGGGTAGCCTATCAGACAGCATACCTCAAGGCCAACTATCCACCGCAGTATATGGCTGCCAACCTCTCGCGTAACCTCTCGCGCATCGACGAAATCACCAAGCTCATGGACGAATGTAAGGCTATGGGGATCAAGGTGCTCGGTCCCGACGTGAACGAGAGTTACAATAAATTCTCAGTCAACGCCAAGGGAGACATCCGCTTCGGCCTTGGCGGCGTGAAGGGTGTGGGTGAAGGTGCCGTAGAGGCCATCATCCGTGAGCGCGAGGCCAATGGCCCCTACAAGAGCATCTACGACTTCGTGGAGCGCGTCAACTTACAGGCTTGTAACCGTAAGAACCTCGAGTGCCTGGCACTCTCGGGAGGATTCGACTGCTTCACCGACATGAAGCGCGAGGACTACTTTGCCGAGAATGCCAAGAAGGAGGGCTTCCTCGATATCCTCATCAGATATGGCTCGTTGGTACAGACCGAGCGTGCCCAAGCCATGAACTCGCTCTTTGGCATGGCCGGCATGGACGATGCCATAGCACAGCCCAAGGTACCGGAGAATGTACAGGAATGGTCGGCCATCGAACGCCTCAACAAGGAACGCGACCTCGTGGGCATCTACCTCTCGGCACACCCGCTCGATGAATATCGCGTCATCCTCGAGGACGTGTGCTCGCTGCACCTTGCCGACATGCAAGAGATGCTTGACAAGAAGGAAGAGCAAGAGGTTACTCTCGGCGGCGTGGTCACCGCCACACGCAGTGGATTCACAAAGACCAACAAGCCCTTTGGCATCACCAAGATCGAGGACTTCTCGGGAACCTGCGAGATCGCACTCTTCGGTGACGACTGGATGCGCTTCAACAACTACATGAAGGAGGGATACTTCCTCTTCATCAAGGGTCGTATAGCTGCTCGTAACTTCTATGGCAAGGTGGGAGACACCTTCGAACTGAAGGTGGGCGCAGTAGATCTTCTTCCCAACGTGAAAGACACCCTGCTGCAGTCCATCACCATCACCATCCAGTCAGAATTCCTGAACGAAGATACTGCCGACGACCTCATCACCATGCTCAAGGAGTCGCCAGGGAAGACCGATCTCTACATCCAGATTAAAGATGGCGAGGGACAGCATCAAGCCCACTTGAAATCAAAGTCGGTAAAGATATCCGCAAACAACAAACTCATCAACTACATCAAGAGTTTGGAGGGTGTGGAGTACAAGTTTAATTAATACAGAACATCGAACCCACACAAAAATGAATATGATATGAAAAAACATTGTCTCACATTCCTATTGTTCTTTTGCGCGATAGCTATTTATGCGCAATCTGAGTACACCCCCGAGCTTATCAAGAACTTCTCATTCGAAGAGGAGCCCAAACCTATCCGCAACCGCCGCTTCGGGCCGAATGGAGAGGGCGAACTTTTCGGAGGCTACCTCTCGGCTGATGTCATCCTGGGATGGTTCGTTTCGGATGAGAGCGAGAAAATTTCAAAAGCCGAGATCGTTACAGAGAACCTCGCAGACCCCGCACAGAGCAAGGCACTCCGGTGGGAGATCACCGAAGGTCCTGCCACCCTTGTCAACGCAGGAAATAAAGGCATATCCGCCGTCAAGGGCCGTCAATACGTGCTGACCTTCTGGGCACGTGCTGACAAGAAATACAAAGGAAAGCTTCAAGTGGGACTACAAGACAAGCGTGACAACACGTGGTATGCCCAAGCTACGATGAAAGGAAAGATAAAGAAGCGTTGGAAGAAGTACACCATCACCTTCATTGCCGAAGGAGGTAATCCGAAGGCACGCTTCGCGATGAAGGCCGATAAAGCAGGCACCATCTACCTTGACTGCGTGTCGCTCAAGGTTTCGAAGTAAGAGATAAAGATGAGGGAGAGTCAATTCTCTCTCATTTTTTATGCCTCATCAGTCTCAGTGCTTCTTCGGCGTCTTCGGGAGATACAAGTATTCGCATATCTCCCCCTACGCCACTATAATAGGAGGTTACCAGCGAAGTATGGTCTTCGGCAATGCAGCGGATATTATTAGCTTCGAGCATACCTCTGATTACTTCGGCCTCAAAAGGGGCTCCTGAGAATATGACGCGCCATGCGTCGTTCTGATCAGCTTTCATGATGAGGTTATTTTATGAAATCATATAGTAATCAACACTCTAAGTCCGCAAGATGTTTACACACGAAGCACTCTATCGCAATATTCCAACACCGAAGGGCGATGCGTGATGAAGATTACCGTTCGGCCATCTCTCGTCTCGGCCAGGCGCTCGAGCAAGCGCCGTTCAGTATCAGGGTCAAGAGCAGAGGTAGCCTCATCGAACAGCAATACAGAGCCCGAGCGCAAGAGAGAGCGAGCAATAACGATGCGCTGAATCTGACCTTCGCTGAGTCCCCCACCTTGCTCGCCACATGTCGTATCAAGTCCATCGGGAAGCGAAAGAACAAATTCGGCACATGCCACACGCAGCGCCTCAGTCAGTTCCTCGTCGGTAGCATCGGGATTGCCCAACAAAAGATTATCACGAATAGTCCCGCTGAAGAGTGTATTGCCCTGAGGCACGTAGACGAGGTTGCTACGTGTCTGAGGAGAAACCTCTACCTCTGTTTCGGAATCATACATCATTACACACCCTGCAGTGGGACGTACAAGTGCCAGAATGAGACGTATGAGCGTCGTCTTACCGGCCCCTGTCTCACCCAATACGGCAGTCATCGACCCCGGCGCAAAGTCCTCACTTAAGTGATTGATTACCTCCTCATCGCCATCGGCATATTGGAAGGATACGTCATCGAAGCGCACACCAGTAGGGCCCTCCAGGCGCACAGGGTCGCCAATGGGTTCCATGGGCAGTTCCTCCAATTCCATCAATCGCTCAGCCGAAGTGAGTGCATTGACAAAAGAGGGAATCATCCGCATCAGATCGGCCAATGGGCGTTGTATATGCCCCACCAATTGCAGGAATGCTGTCATCACACCAAAAGTAATGATGCCGCGCTGTATGCTGAATACGCCCCAAAGAAATGCCGTAAGGTACTCTGCAGAGAAACCTATAGATACCAATCCATGGGATGCGATGCTAAATCGTGTACGTACAATCACCTCTCCGAACAGCTGCTCCTGCCATCGCGACAGACGGCCCATCATACCATCGCTCTGCTCCAGGGTTTTCACGACAGTCTTATGCTGTAGGCTCTCCTGCATCACCGAGTGTATATGGCTCTCGCTCTCGCGTACCGCCTTTGTCATACGACGCATACGCTTCACGTAGAAGCGACTGAGCAGCGAGAAGAAAGGCAATATCAGTACGAGTACAATAGCTAGCGTGTGATCCATCGAATAAAGAAAGAAAAACGATGCCACGAGTTGTATTGCAGTAACTACCGCAAAGGGAAGTGTAGAGGTGACAACAGACACTACCGAGCCCAAGTCCTGCACCATACGGTTGAGCACATCGCCCGAATGGTAGCGCTCCTTACCTTGCCACTCGCTCTGCAGCAATAGGCCGAAGAATCGGCTACGGAAACGATTGCGCATCTCCACGTCAAGTCGGTTGCCCACCCAATTGTCTACGGCGCGCAACACAATCTCGAAGAGTACTAGCAAGGCCATACCAATACCGTAATACAGAAGTTTGCCCTCGCGTACCCCAGTGGCTATGTCTACGGCATTTTTACTGAACAACACGAACAACAATGAGCAGCCCACCGAAATGCAACCTATCAGTGCACACAGCAGTATGCGCCCACGAACACCGCGCGAAGTCTCCCACATCCACCGGATCAATCGCCATACGGAATATACCTCCTTCATCTTCATAGCGACAAAGGTAGTACAAGACAGGTGAAAAAGCAAGTTTCAACGAGCGAACATGACAAAAAGTTATTTTCCACTATTGACAGGGAAGAGAGTTCGTCGAGTTAAGTCCGAATGGAATTCCAGAGCAGGCAGGGCACCAATCTCATCCAGCCCGCTTTGACATTGATGTAGGAAGACTCCGTACCACCTTAAAAAAGGGGAACAACATTTGCCGATATCGACAAGATATTGTACTTTTGTCGGATAAAAGAAAGAAATAACTAAAAACACGTATATACGATGAACTTTGTAGAAGAACTTCAATGGCGTGGCATGGTACATACCATGATGCCCGGAACAGAAGAGTTGTTAAGTAAAGAGATGGTAACGGCCTACTTGGGTATCGACCCCACAGCCGACTCACTGCACATCGGTCACCTCTGCGGTGTGATGATGCTACGTCATCTGCAACGTTGCGGCCACAAGCCCTTGGCTCTCGTGGGTGGTGCTACGGGAATGATTGGCGACCCCTCAGGTAAGTCTCAGGAGCGCAACCTGCTCAACGAGGAGACCCTCCGCCACAACCAAGAGTGCATCAAGAAACAGTTGGCCAAGTTCCTCGACTTCGAGAGCGATGCCCCCAACTGCGCCGAGCTGGTCAACAACTATGACTGGATGAAAGACTTCACCTTCCTCGACTTTGCACGTGAAGTGGGTAAGCACATCACCGTGAACTACATGATGGCCAAGGACTCAGTGCAGAAGCGCCTCAATGGTGAAGCTCGCGATGGCCTCTCATTCACCGAGTTCACTTATCAGCTCCTCCAGGGCTACGACTTCCTCTACCTCAACGAGCACAAGAACTGTAAGCTCCAGATGGGTGGTAGTGACCAGTGGGGCAACATCACTACCGGTGCCGAGCTCATCCGTCGCACCAGCGGCAATGAGGTATATGCACTCACTTGCCCGCTCATCACCAAGGCCGATGGTGGCAAGTTCGGTAAGACCGAGTCGGGCAACGTATGGCTCGACCCCCGCTACACCTCACCCTACAAGTTCTACCAGTTCTGGCTCAACGTGAGCGATGATGACGCAGCCAAGTACATCAAGATATTCACAGCCATCGGTCGCGAGGAGATTGAGGCGCTCATCGCCGAGCATGCCGAGGCTCCCCACATGCGCACCTTGCAGAAGCGCCTTGCCAAGGAGGTGACCATCATGGTACACTCTGAGGCCGACTATGAGGCTGCTGTAGAGGCCTCAGGCATCCTCTTCGGTAACAACACCCACGACGCATTGGTGAAGCTTGACGAGGACACCCTGCTTGCCGTGTTCGACGGCGTGCCTCAGTTCAAGGTTTCACGCGCCAAGATCGAGGCTGGTGTGAAGGCCGTAGACCTCTTCGTAGAGGACTCAGCCGTATTCCCCTCAAAGGGTGAGATGCGCAAGATGGCACAAGGCGGAGGCGTATCGCTCAACAAGGAGAAACTCGCAGCCTTCGATCAGGAGATTACCACTGCCGACCTGCTCAACGACAAGTATCTGCTCGTACAGCGCGGCAAGAAGAACTACTTCTTGCTCATCGCGGAGTAAGGTTCAGACAGGGCGTTTTCAGCCTTTTCTGAAGAAATTCCGCGAAAAGTTTGCACGAATAAATAAAAAAAACTAATTTTGCACCGCTTTTCCGAAAGGAAGCACAGAGGATTGTCCTATGGTGTAATGGTAGCACAACAGGTTTTGGTTCTGTTTGTCTTGGTTCGAATCCAGGTAGGACAACTCAAAAAAGACCATAAGCGGAAGATATTGCCAGTCGCATGATTGGCAATATTTTTTTATACATGCCATCGAGGGGCAAATCATGTTGCAAAACATAATCAAAAAAACAGACGACCGCTTGCAATACACCCAAATATAATTTAACTTTGCCCAAATAAGCGAACTTTCCGATTTATACATAAAGGTATATAGCATATGATGGACAAATTTCTTGCTTTAGAGCTCCCCATGCAGGTATTCTGGGGACTGGCAATTATCTCGAGTGTATTTTTCTTGGTACAGACCATTATGGCCTTTCTCGGCCTTGATGCCGACACAGACGATGGTGCCGGATTTGAGGATGTAGAGTTGGATGGTGTATCGGGATATTTCACATTCCGCAACTTGATTAACTTCATGCTTGGCTACGGTTGGGCAGGTGTAGCACTTAAGGATTCGATTCACAACATGCTGTGGCTGCAGTTGGCTGCCATGGGAGTGGGTCTAGTGTTTGTATTCGTATTTGTCATCATCATCCGCCAGGTAATGAAGCTATCGACCGACAAGACCTTCCAGTTAGAGGAGTCTATCGGCCAGATTGCCGACACCTACCTGCGCATCCCCGGCAACAAGGAGGGAGTGGGGAAGGTGATGGTGAGCGTACGCGGCTCAATGCACGAATTAGAGGCCATGACTGAAGGTGAGACCATCCCTACTGGAGCTAAGGTACGCATTACCAAGGTTATCGGCTCCGAACTATTGGAGGTAGAACGCGTATAATGACTATCTGATTTATAATAACTTATTAAAAACACAAAACTATGAACATTGCATTCTTAGGACTGATATTGGTAGTAGTAGGTTTTGCTACCATAGCAGCAGTGATTCGTCGTTACAGACGTTGTCCGTCGGACAAAATTCTTGTAGTGTATGGAAAGACAGGTGGTGGCTCAGCCAAATGTATTCATGGTGGCGGTAAGTTCGTGTGGCCCATCATTCAGGACTATGCCTACCTGAACCTTACCCCCATCTCTATCGATGCCAACTTGACCAATGCGCTGTCACGTCAGAATATCCGTGTAGACGTACCCTGCCGATTCACCGTAGGTATCTCTACCGAGCCCGACTCAATGAACAATGCCGCAGAGCGTCTGCTTGGCCTCACATCAAACGAGATCCAGGAGCTCGCTCGAGATATTCTCTTCGGTCAGTTGCGTCTGGTTATTGCGACCATGTCAATCGAAGAGATCAACAGCGACCGCGACAAGTTCCTCGAGAACATCTCCAAGAACGTAGAAGTAGAGTTGAAGAAGATTGGTCTTCGCCTTATCAACGTAAACGTTACCGATATCAAGGACGAGAGTGGCTATATCGAGGCTCTCGGTAAGGAAGCAGCCGCCAAGGCTATCAACGAAGCCAAGGTAAGCGTGGCCGAGCAGGACAAGTATGGTGAGATCGGTAAGGCTGAGGCTGTCCGCGACACCCGTATCAAGACCTCTGAGGCAAACGCTATCGCTGTGAAGGGAGAGAACAATGCACAGATTGAGATTGCCAACTCAAACGCCTTCCGTCGTGAGAAAGAGGCAGAGGCCAACCGCCTCGCTACAGCTGCCGAGAAGGTACAACAGGCTAAGGCATTGCAAGAGGCTTACGCTGCCGAGAAGGAGGCTGAGCTTGCTCGTGCCGAGCGTGAACGCTCTACCCAGCAGGCCAACATCATCGTACCTGAGGAGATCGAGAAGAAGCGCCGCATCATCGAGGCTGAAGCCGAGGCCGAGAAAGCTCGCGTAAAAGCAAAGGGTGAGGCCGACGCTATCTACGCCAAGATGGAGGCCGAGGCTAAGGGTCTCTATGAGGTGCTCACCAAACAGGCTGCCGGTTACGACAAGATGGTGCAAGCTGCAGGTGGCGATGCCAACAAGGCATACATGCTGCTCTTGCTCGAGAAACTACCCGAGTTGGTTAAGACACAAGTTGAGGCTGTCAAGGGTGTCAACATTGACCACGTTACGGTTTGGGACTCAGGTAATAGCGCAGATGGCAAGGGCTCTACAGCCAACTTCGTATCAGGTCTGATGAAATCGGTTCCTCCTTTGAGCGACCTCTTCGACCTTGCAGGCATGAGCCTTCCCGAGTACTTGGGTAAGAAGAACGAAGTGCAGGATGCCACCCCCGTAGAAGAGGAGTAATAGCATAGAGCACATCCATAGAAGCGAGCGGCAAATTTGTCGCTCGCTTTTCTGTTTACGAGGGCAACAAATAAAAAAGTCGCGTGTACACATACAAGTGAAAAAGAAAATACGTATCTTCGCAGAAGCATTCATAAAGAAGGATACCATGGAAGAGTTGAAAGAGAATCGTAGTGAAGTGCAGGCCGAATATATACGCCGCATTGAGATAGAGTCACTATGGGGCAGCAAACACATCATTTGGGATTTGCGCCGAGATGTGAACATCTTGAGTGGTATTAACGGTATAGGCAAATCGACCATACTGAACCGTGCAGCAAACCAGTTGGAACACCTGGCTGGCGGGATCGATGTTAAAGTGAAAGATCTTGAAGGAGTAAAGATGACGTTCTACCCCGAGGATGCCACATCGATACACTTTGATGTGATACGTAGCTTTGACAGGCCACTATTCCATAGCAACTTGGCCGAGAAGATGGCCGACAAGAATGTAAAGACCGAGCTTGACTGGCAACTCTACCAGCTGCAACGCCGCTACTTGGACTATCAGGTAAACATCGGTAACCGCATCATCGAACTCCTCTCATCGGGTGATGCCGAGAGTCAGCAGAAGGCTGCAGAGGTATCCTATCCCAAGAGGCGATTCCAAGACTTGGCGGATGAGCTTTTCTCTGAGACAGGGAAGAAGATCATACGTTCGAAGAACGAGATCGTATTCGACCAGGAGGGGCGTGAACTACTCCCCTACCGTCTCTCGAGCGGTGAGAAGCAGATTCTCGTCATCCTACTTACCGTATTGGTGCAGGACAAGCAGCCTTGCGTGCTCTTAATGGACGAGCCAGAGATATCACTGCACATCGAATGGCAACAGCGCATCATCAGCATCATACGTGAGATGAACCCCAATGCGCAAGTTATCCTCACCACTCACTCGCCTGCCGTAGTCATGGGAGGATGGATGGATGCAGTGACAGAGGTGACAGATATCACGGTGTAAACAATTCTGAATTCTAAATGATGAATTCTGATTCAAGCCTCTCTCACAGACAGGCGGCACAGATGATTCAGAAACACAACTCTCATAATTCAAAATTCAGCATTATAAAACGTGGCCAAGCGACTAACACAAAATATCACTTCACTTTACATCGAGGCAGCAAACAGCCTGCGTCCTAAGACGGCTCGCAAGCGTATAGTAGCCTACGTGGAGAGTTACGATGACGTGTCTTTCTGGAGCCATCTACTGAGCGAGTACAATTGCGAGAGGTACTATTTCCAAGTAATGCTCCCCTCTAACACCTCGCTTGCCAAAGGTAAAAAGGTAGCTATGATGAACGAACTTGGCTTGGGGCTGGGAGGACACATGATTGCCTGTGTAGACAGCGACTACGACTATTTGCTACAGGGCAAGACAAGCACCTCGCGCCGTATCATCAGCAGCCCCTATGTACTGCACACCTATGCGTATGCCATAGAGAACTATCAGTGCTATGCCGGAAGCCTCCACGGTGTGTGCGTGCAGAGCACGCTTAACGACAGGGCGATGATCGACTTTGAGGCATTTTTCCGCCTCTATTCGCAGATCATCCACCCCCTCTTCTTGTGGAATATCTGGTTTTACCGCAATCGCGAGTTGTCGGTATTCTCCATGCAGGACTTCTGCCGTGTCGCACGGCTCGACCCCGTGAGTGTCCCCCACCCCGAGGATGCATTGGAGCAGCTACGTATCCGAGTAGAGAAGAAGCGCAACTGGCTCGCCCGCCGCTACCCTCAAGCCTTGCCCGAGTTGGAGCTCATGAAGCCCGAGCTGGAGCAACTCGGTGTCACCCCCGACAACACCTATCTATTCATCCAGGGCCATCACTTAAAGGAGAATGTGGTCATGAAGGTGCTATCACCCGTATGTGTACGACTACGACGAGAGAGGGAAACAGAGATACGCCACCTAGCCTGCCATGCCCAGCAATACCGCAATGAGCTCACCGCCTACCATCACAGCCTGCAGACTATCGAGTCGGTGCTACGCAAGAACACCGAGTACGAAGACGCCCCGACCTACGCGATGATAAGAAAAGATATCGAGGCGTTGACGAAACTGATTGAGAAAGTTCAGTAGTTAAAGGGAGAGTTTTTCTGAGGAGTCGAGGAGTTGGAGGGAGATATCGCACGAAACAACATCCGTCACTTAACTCCATTCATCTCCATTTCATTCCATTTATCCCCTCAAAGTCAAGGACCTCACTCCTACCGATAGGAGAGCACGCTCAGGTTATCGCGAGGGAAGAGTTCGTTTGCGATATCCCACAGTTCCTTTGCCGTGAGTGCCTCGATACGGCGATAGAGCGCCTCCGCCCCTTCATATTCACCATAGTGCAGATAGGTCTTGGCCATGCCCAGTGCGGTACTCTCAAAGTTGTCGGAGGCCACACCCACTTGTCCGATAAGCTGCTTCTTGGCAGCCGACAATTGCAGTGAGGTGAGCTGCTGCTCACGCAGCCTATCCAGCTCTTTCATCGCCAGTTCGGTGCAACGGTCTGCCTCGTTCACATCCGTGCCGAAGTAGATACTAAAGACCCCCGTGTCGGTATAGTTCATCAGATTACTCTCCACATTGTATACCAAACCCAAGTTCTCACGCAAGGAGAGATTCAGACGGCTATTCATTCCAGGGCCACCCAACATATTATTGAGCAGGTATAGCCCCGTTCGCCGCCTATCTCCCGAGGGATATCCCGTACACCCTATCATCACATGCGCCTGATGGGTGTGGCGGTTCTGCTCCACTCGACACGGCACATAGGGCAGAGGTGCCGTACGCCCCTTATTGGGCACACCCGCAGGGATGTCTGCCGTGAAACGCTCGGCCCACATGGTGATACGCTTGAAGGGTATGTTGCCAAAGACAAACAACACCGCGTTGGCGGGATGATAATAGCGTTCCACAAAGCCACAGGCATGAGCCGAGGTGAAGCGCTTGATATGCTTCGGGGTACCCAAGATATTGTGCCCCAATGAGTGTCCTTGGAATAGAATATCCTCAAAGTCATCGAAGATGAGCTCGGCAGGATTATCCCTGTAGCAATCGAGCTCTTCGAGGATAACTCCACGCTCCTTGTCCATCTCATGTGATGGATAGGTGCTATGAAATACGATATCCGTAAGCAGCTCTAAAGCCCTCGTAAAGTCCTTCTTCAGGAAGGCCGAGTACACCACCGTCTCCTCCTTGTTTGTGTAGGCATTGAGCTCGCCACCTACGTTCTCCATGCGGTTCAGTATATGCCACGCACGGCGGCGTGTAGTGCCCTTGAAGAGCATATGCTCCACGAAGTGTGCCAACCCCTGCTCGTCGGGCCGTTCGTCACGCGTGCCGGCATCTATCGCATAGCCACAGTAGACCACCGACGTAGTCGACGGCATATGGACGATGCGCAATCCGTTGGCAAGCGTAGCTGTATTACAGGGTTTCATCTCCGACACTCTCACCTATCATTAACGTTGGCGCTGCTCTTGCTCCTGTTGTTGTTGCTGCCTCTTCTTCTCCTCACGCTCGGCATTCTTGGACTTGCGTTCTTTCGTCACCGACTTCTGCTTCTTTATCTCGTCAGGCTTCTGTCTCTCGAGAGCGAGCTCCGTGGGATCCCACTCCTGCGTATAGTCCCAGTTGGCCCGCGTCTCAAGCTTGCCGGGGAAGTAGTATACCTCTTCGGGCGCCAGCTTATCCTCATAGAGTCCGGTATCCCACACCCCATTCCCATTCCGGTCATTGAATATGCGGATATGATAAGCGCCGGGAGCGAGGAAATAGAAGTCAGCCTGTCCATCCTGCACACGCTGCTGTCGTGCCACCTTCTCGCCACTACCGAGCAGCTGCACCACATAGCCCGGCTGGGCATCTTGGATGGTCAGATAGAGCGTACTGTATTGGTCGAGCGTCTTAAACTTGAGTTTCACCTCCTGCCCCTTGGTGTGCAGCTCGTATAATCCCACAAAGGCCGCCGAGTCAATCGTCACCTTGTACTCCACGCCCGGTCTCCACTCACCCAACAGTTCGAATCCCATCAGCTCATGCTCGCGCTGGCGGAACAGGCAAGGCTCATCGACCCACAGCGTATCGACCTTCTTGTATAGTCGTATAGCCGTGTCGTTATACTGCACGATAGGCTCCGTGAAGTCAATCAGCACATTGCTGTTAAGGTCCATGCTCGTGCTCCCCTTTATCTTGATACCGAGGTGCTTAGGCTGCGGTTTCGGTTCGGGAATCGTATCGCCACGCTTCATACGTTTCTCGCGCTCCTTCGCGGCCTCCTCTCGTTTCTTCTGCTCCTCCTGCAAGATCTTGGCACGCGTCTTCTTGGGCACCAGGTCGAGCGTATCGGTGCGCGGCACCAGCTGTCCTGCCGTGTCGGTATACTCATACGTGAGGGCTATCGAGAGCGTGTCTTGATAATACACGAGCGAGTCCCTCATCCAGTAGGTGATACTGTCATGGTCGATACTTGTCTGCACGATGTAAGCCTCCTCGGCGGGGAAGTTGAGCGGAGTAATCAATGGCAAGCTATCTGACCCCAAGGAGAAGAAGATAGAGAACCTGTTCAGCTCGGGACGCTCCACCTTGGTCAGGTACCGCTGCACAGGAGCCTCCGTGAAGGCGAGCAGCACCAGGTCGTCGGGGAGGTAGTGCACACGCGGCACCGAGCGTATGGTGTCGATTGTGAGCGAGTCCACCCACGTCGTATCCTGATGCATGCGCATCTCCGTATAGGGCACCACGAGCGAGTCGAGGTAGGCAATCATCTCATTCTTCTGGTCGAAGATGAAGTTCTGGTTGGCATCCTGCAGTGCATAGACCCGATAGCTGCCTGGAGCGATGCCACAGATGGTAAACCGTCCGTCGGCATCGGTGCGCGACACCCGGTCGAAAGGCTTCTTCGTGAAGGCGCTATCCGCATGATCACCGTGCAGCCCCACCAGGATACCCTTTATCGGCTCCAGGTTAGAGGCATCGAGCACCGTGCCCGACACCGCCAACGTATCTATTTGGTCGCCCGTCGAGAACAGGAAGGCAAAGTTACCCAGCGGGTTGCCCTCATTGTAGTCGACGATGGCATCGCTGAAGTCGATGCTATAGGTCGTCGCCGCCTTGAGCGTGTCGTGCAACTGCACCACCACCTTCTTACCATTGGTCTTGATCTCAGGATGCTGAATCTGCGGAGGCGAGATGACCACCTTCTCGGCAGCCTTCTCGATCTTGATAAACTCGTCAAACTCGAGCACCACGCGCTTCTCCGTCACGCCCAAGGCAAAGGGCTCGGGCTTGCTCCCGAGAAACACGGGCGGAGTCTCGTCATAGGGTCCCCCATCGGGCGAACCGATAGAGGCACACGCCGCCACAAGCGACGCCACCACTGCCCAAATAGCTATATACTTTATCTTTGTCTGCATCTGTATTCGTTCTTTGCTGCAAAATTAGCTCAAGGCGAGAGAAAAAGCAAGTTTGTTTGCAGTTTTCCGCCGCCGCGGAACCTTTAGGTCGCTGAAAGCAATGAAAGTGTCGGTTAACTTGTAGTTTTCCTCCTTCGCGCCTCGGCATAGATTAAGCGAGCTTATCTCTGCTCTCGGCCTGGTGTCGGTTAACTTTGGCACTACGGACGTCGAACTTTGTTTGCGATGGCAACACAAAGGGGAGGTTTATCTCCCCCAGAGGAGCGTGCCTTAGCACCATAAAATTTAGTTTCCCAGAGGAGTTCCAAGCTTGCTTGAATTCTTTCGACGAGCGAAATTCTCTTTATCCGATAGATCTGTTGCAGGCCTGCGATAGAAAAATTCTCTTTGTCCGTTTCGAAAAAAGTCTTTCTGCAATTTCTCAGAAACCTTAAGGATTTTTTTGAAAAGTCTTTCTGCAATCTGTAAAAAGCCTTTGTAGAACAATTCTCGTCTAGGCCTACGCGAGAATTATTCTTGGGCGAGACGAACTCTCGTCTAGGCCTAGTCGGGAACTATCGTAGCCTATCGAAAAAAACGTTTAGGCCTTTTAGGTTGCGGGTGTCGGTAGTTGCCCGTAATCCGTTGAATTATTGCGCATTACCGACCGACACCCCCGTTGCGGGGGTATCGGTCATGAAGGGACTCACCCACCGACACCCCGCACAGGGGGGTGTCTGTCGTCAACGTTCACGTTTACTGCAAGTTATGCCTAACTACCGACACCTCAGCAAAAAAAGGGGAACATAGGGTTCTTCGTCAATTTAGGGGCAGCAAATCTTTCATAGTATCGTGTCATTACCTTTCCCTGCGGCCGGCGATCTAAAGGTTCTGAGCGTTAGCGAAGAAACGTGTTCGCTGGCCGAAGGGAAAAGCAATCTCGCAAAGTCTCTTGCTGTATAATTCTCTGTCCCAGCGCGGGATCCTTCACTGCGCTCAGGATGACAC
>JAZONP010000235.1:0-6674 GCA_045654565.1 Bacteroidaceae bacterium | reverse complement strand
AATAGAGGACATGTCGACATGTCCTCTATTCGTTATATAACTTTAAGTTCCTAAAAATCAGTTTGCCGCTTCAAATTCTTTAAGGAAGCGTACATCGTTTTCTGAGAACATACGTAAATCTTTCACTTGATACTTAAGATTAGTGATACGCTCTATTCCCATACCAAGAGCATAACCAGAATAAACCTTACTATCGATACCATTGAGCTCAAGCACATTGGGGTCCACCATTCCGCAACCAAGTATCTCTACCCAGCCCGTTCCCTTACAGAAAGGACATCCCTTACCTCCACAGATATTACAACTTATATCCATTTCTGCGGAAGGCTCGGTAAAGGGGAAATAAGAAGGTCTCAAACGTATTTTTGTATCTTCTCCAAACATTTCCTTAGCAAAGAGCAAAAGAGCCTGCTTAAGATCGGTAAACGAAACGTCCTTGTCAACATAGAGAGCCTCTACTTGATGAAAGAAACAGTGTGCACGATAGCTGATAGCCTCGTTACGATATACGCGCCCTGGACAGATGATACGAATGGGGGGCTCAGCATTTTCCATCACACGACTCTGAACAGATGATGTGTGTGTACGAAGAATTATATCGGGGTGCGCCTCAATAAAGAAGGTATCTTGCATATCTCGAGCAGGGTGATCCTCTGCGAAATTCATTGAAGAGAACACGTGCCAATCGTCTTCCACCTCGGGACCATCGGCCAATACAAACCCCATGCGAGCAAAGATATCTATAATCTCGTTCTTAACAATAGAAAGGGGATGACGTGTGCCCAACTCTATGGGATAAGCTGTACGGGTGAGGTCCATCTCAGCGACGCCACTATCATTAGTCTCAAATGCTTCCTTGAGTTCTGCGATGCGTTCTGTTGCACGTGTTTTGAGCGCATTAAGGCGCATACCAACCTCTTTCTTTTGGTCAGCAGGCACATTACGGAAATCAGCCATCAAATCATTGATGGCACCCTTCTTGCTCAAATATTTGATGCGCAAGGCCTCGAGCTCCTCTGCACTATTTGCGGTGAGGTTCTCAACCTCAGCCATCAGCATTTCTATCTTATTTATCATATCAATACAGAATTTTCGAATTAGTTGCAAAATTAGTGCAAGCCAAGCGAAATATCAAATTTATTTGGATATTTCCGAGACGCAATCCAATTAAAAACTATGAAGCAGATTAAAGTTTATACAAAGGGAGAAAATACTCAAGTTTCAACGAACAAATATTATGAAAAAATCCACTTACCTATTAGAAGCTAGATAAAACCTCACCTACATGATATTAAATATGGTTACCTATATTTATTTTACCTCTGACGAGGTAAGGTAAACCATACCACATAGCCTTCCTCCACAGCTTCAGCCTTGATACGGCAGCCAACATGATTAAAATAAGCATCATGCTCTCGTATAATCTGACGACACACGAGATACTCAGTTCCCAATATATCAGAAGTACTCGACCGCAAGGGATAGAATAACATGTGCAGAGTTTCGGGAGCCAAGGTACGCGACTGATTGAAGAGACCGATGCGAACAAAATCTCCGTCAGAATGGGCTTTGAAGAGCAATTCGTCGGTCGTAGAGAAAGCAAGTGCCGCATCAATGAGCTGTTCAAGTAGAAAGTCTACCAACACCTCATCGCACTGCACAAGGTCATCACACGAAACAACTGTTATCGATGACGAAGCATAGCGCTTGGCATGATAGCAAACTGCTCTATTCAGCAGTTGATCCACTTTTACTGCTGAGCGACGAAAGGTCACCTCTTCCAATTGTCGCGAAGCACAATTGGCAAGAGTGGAGAAGATAACACGATAATAAGCAATCAAATCACACATCTGACGACGTTCGTCTACGTTATCCAAACGACAGACTAGTTGCTTAATTCGATTTGGATAGTAGACCGTTTCATGCCTGAGTGTAGAAAGGCAGTTATCAAGCACCATATTCTGCACATGGAGACGATTTTCCTCATGACAAGCACGACGCTCATCATCCTCTACCATCTCGATGGTTCGATAGGCTTTGGCTACACGCCCCATGTAGGCATAGATAATAATAATGAGATAGCCAACTACAAGAAGCAGGCATATAAGCACAGCTACAGAGGTGTTGCTATAGTAACGCTGCATCCGGTTACAATAGTCTATAAGCGAGCGATCCTCGCTAACCAGTTTGTAAAGATTGTTGTATATGCGATTATTGTATCGATACTCTCTCAAACGATGAAGAGCAAGATTAGCCACAGCTAGTTCATTTCTAACATCAAGAAGAACATGATAATCTGTAGCATAATCACTTAACCACCAACGGGTCTCCACATCAAGCTCACCAGAAGTAGATGACAAAGTATCTATATATTCAGTTGCATATTGACAATGATGCATATTGAGGTAGTGGAGAGCTGAGTCGCCATAGATGAGAGCATTCTGATAACGCCCATCGACATTGGCATAGTACACACTGTCGGCAAAAGCCGAGGCCAAAGTCAACAATGAAGAGTAGGACTCAGTTGCTAAAACTGCGACACTCTGTGTCAGCAACAGACATAATACCACTAGCATACGCCTCACCCCCTTGGGAAGACGAAACCAAAAACGGCTACCCTTACCCTCTTTGCTGTCGATACCCATACAACAAACATCAAAGAGAGGAGAAGCCTTGCGATATTTGTCGATGATTCCCTTGCAATTGAGAAGCCCAAAACCACTACCCTTACGTTCACGCCAATCAGAAGACAGGTTTTGCCCTATAGCACCAGCATCATAGACCTTCTCATGAAGAATGTGAGAAATATCTTCAGCACTCATCCCCACACCAGTATCAGTAACTGATAGCTCTACATACTCATCGTCTACCATTGCCGAGAGGGTCACCTGTCCACCCTCGGGGGTAAACTTACACGCATTGTCGGCCAACGTATTGAGCATAAAGAAGGTAAGGGCCTTGTCAGCCTTGACAACAGCATCGGTAGAACTTACCGCAAGCGTAATTCCTCTCATTGCAAATGAAGGCACACTACGCTCCAACATATCAAACACCTCAGATAGGGGAAATGTCTCTATCGTAAGTTGGACCATTCCTTGAGAAGTCTTAATCCACCGAGAGAGTTGTTCGTTGAGACTATTGATTTCATCTGCAAGCTCAGATATATAAATCAGTTTGCGGGAACGTAACTCCTTATCGGCCCAGACCTCAGAAGACTGCAATAGTACTACCTCATGAGCTATTCGATCTATATAGGGCATCATACCGGTCACCATAGAGAAAGAGGCCTTTCTCACTATATTATCACGTTTACCCTTGTCAATAGCTTTTTGTCGAAGATATACACGCTTCTCAGTCTCCAATAATTGTTCGCGTAGACGATGTTCATAGCCACTACCCTGACGACGCCTTCTCGCCAACAGAGCCAGCAACAAAAAAAAGAGAGCGAAACCTACAATCACAACATAGAGCATCCGCTTCATCGTACGATTGCGTTGTTGCAACGAAAGATACCGACTTTCCACCTCTTTATCTTGACGCGTGGTCTCGAGAAGATCAAGATACAGGTTACGATAATGATCAGATGAGACTTTATCACCCAATCCTGCATAGGCCACACTCATTTCCTCGTACTGTCTCGCCTGCGTATCTGGAATGAGATCAGCCTTAACCTCACCCAACATGGCAAGAGCAATGTCATACGCCCCCAACTTATTATATAAAGAAGCTACTTGTATATGCCCATTCAGCACTCCATAACAATCTCCATAGGCCTCCAAGCATTGCAATGCGCCTTGCGCAAACGATATACAATAATCATCCGAGACACTATGATAGTCAATCAGTTGTGCAAACGACCCTGGTCGTTGTTTAGCAATATGAGCCATACGCAGCGAGTCGGAAAGAAGTTCTGAAAGTCCCGATAGGGCTAATCCCTCAAAATAGCGATATCCCCTACTGCGACTCGTTCGCAAACAATTATTTAAGCAGGTGTAACAGCGTAGCCAACGCTGTTCGCGAGTATCACCTTCTGTGTTTAGTCCTATACCTTTTATATAGGTATACATGAGCCACTGTGCCGAATCGGAATGCAAAGCCTCATCATCTATCACTTGGAGCATCTCAGCATCTGCCTCGGGGCGTTGCCCTATCATGTAATGATGCAGGGCACTTATCATGTGGAAGTCATTCACCACTGACTGCAAACGACACCGCTCAGCAACCGAGAACTCTGCTGATTCCTCATAAATATGAGCCAGGCGCTTCATAGCACGAACACGACAATCATAAAAAGCCAAATTATCGGCCATACGCTGGTAGACATTCATCTGACCCACATCGGCTACAAGCCGTTCAAGTTCACAGCCCGACTGACGTTCCACCTGGCCATACCAATAGAGAGACTCCTCGTAATTCATTTTCATGAATGCCACAAAGCCTAACATGTTGCACGCTACTGAACGGCCATGAATATAATGTCCTGCTTCATCATACGCTTTAGAGGCATAATATAGAGTAGAGTCCAAATCACGATATTGCCAAACACGTGCCTTACGATTTAGCACATCAGAAGGATGCAAACCTATACTATGAGCATCATGGAAAGAACAACCAACAAGAGACACAACACACAAGCACATCAGAACACCCAGCAATGATGGCTTATAATTATTTGATTTCAATCTCCGAGCTTTCAATTTTCGACTTTCAATTACGAGAAACGCTCAGCACTCTGCCATAGACGGTCATCGGGAACAGGAGCTACTACATCAATCATCACCTTCGATACGGGGTGTTCAAACTGTATGCGACGAGCATGCAACGAGATGCTTCCATCGGGGTTTGAACGATCAGCACCATACTTAAGGTCCCCCTTGATAGGCGAACCCATTTTGGCCAATTGGCAACGTATCTGATGATGACGTCCTGTCTGCAAAGCCACCTCAAGCAAGTGATAGTTATCCATACTACCCAACAAACGATAACTCAACACAGAACGTTTGGCTCCGCTACGTCCTGAACTGTAGGCATAGGATTTATTCTGCTGTTCATTTCGCACAAGATAGTGCACCAACTCGGCCTTAGGCTCAGTCGGACGATTTTTAACGATAGCCCAATATGTTTTCTTGATACGTCCACCTTCACGAAACATGGCATTGAGACGCTCAAGAGCCTTACTTGTGCGAGCAAACACCACCACTCCACTCACGGGACGATCAAGGCGGTGTACCACGCCGAGAAATACAGCCCCTGGTTTATTATACTTCTCCTTAATATAGGCTTTTACCATATCGGAGAGAGGCATGTCGCCAGTTTTATCACCCTGCACAATTTCAGAGGCAGCCTTATTAACTATGATAATGTGATTATCTTCGTAGAGTACCTTCATTAACGTCTATTTTCGTTTATATCACTTTTGCTTATCACAGATGGCATAATCCATCAAAACCTGATACAAAATTACGAAAATTAATTACTCAAAGAAAAAAAATGCCAAAAAACATAAAAAAACGCCCCAAAAGTTTGCAGTATAAAATAAATGCACTACCTTTGCAACATCAAAACATCGCGGAGTGGAGCAGGGGTAGCTCGTTGGGCTCATAACCCAAAGGTCATTGGTTCGAATCCTTTCTCCGCAACTAAGAAGAGACTCAACGTGTTGAGTCTCTTCTTTTTTAGCCCCCTTAATAAGGGAATCACACAAACATATAGTCCATAAAATCCGTAGACCACATTGAATTCCACCCCTGATTACCACTGAGTCATCCCCTGAAATACAGTAGACTGACTATATGGTACTAAGTATCCATCAAAGGTTAACGACTGTCCCGCAAAATTGGGATTCACCATACCACTTGCTTGATTGGTCCCTGCCGTAAGCGTGAGACTCACCGTGGCAGACACTGAGTTCCCCTGAATGGAGAAGTTGCAGTACACGTTACCATCCTTATCCATAGATATCTGTATGCTAGAGACATTACCCTGCACCGTTACCCCGCCCAAGCCGTTGGAGCTGTAGGAAAAGTTTGCATATGCCGTCTGTATAGTACCTTGGCCATCATTACAACTAATATAATTAGTGCTCGATGACACGAAGCGCATGACACCATTAGCAAAATTGAGATTATTAGCTTCCAATACCCAACTGCCCTCCTTCAGAGCCGCAAGAGCCGACTTATAGGCTAAGGAATCTTGACGTTGCTCTATTGCACGTGCTTCAGCACGTTTACGTTGGCGGTTCATGCGCCACTCCTTCTCACGCTCGGTACGACACGACCTTCCACAAGATTGTGCATACCCCGACATCCCACATAATAGACAAATGGAAACAATAAAACAAAAAATCTTCTTCATAATAAGTTTAAGTTAAGGTTCAATCTATAGTAAAAAACAATCATGATAACCCAAAAGTTGTCCACTATTCATCTAAGAATCGGAAAAAGGAAACAATAAATAAAAATTACAACTTTCACCCGTATACATTTGGCATTTCGCTTGATTTGCATTAACTTTGCAGCCGCTAATACGAGATGTTAGCACATTCAAATCATTAACTAATTAAAAATTAACAAAATGGCAACAAAAATCAGATTGCAGAGAAGAGGTCACAAGGACTACGCGTTCTACTCTATCGTAATTGCTGATGCAAGAGCTCCACGTGATGGAAAATTTAT
>JAZONP010000234.1:0-5264 GCA_045654565.1 Bacteroidaceae bacterium | reverse complement strand
GGTGTATGGCATAGACAAGCAGAAGGCTAGGAGAGGGTCATGGCGCACCCCCGAAGCCTCCCTGCTCTTGCTGGCTATCGTGGGCGGTAGTATAGGGGCATGGTGTGGCATAAAGGTATGGCATCACAAGACCTTGCACGGAAAGTTCAGATACGGTATCCCTTTGATCATGGTCGTACAGATAGGACTTTGTATTTATTTGATGACAAAGGCAGGATAATCTCCTGCCTTTGATTCTTTTATCAGATAGAGCTACCTCACGGTGCGGTTGCGAATCTCAAGGGTGATGTCCATATAGGTGCGCTTGCCTTCGATGTAGTCGGCGTAGAGGGTCTCGGCATCCCCTCCTTTCAGGATACGGCATTTGCCACACGACTCACAATCGTGAAGGCATTTCCAGGCATCGAGCACATAGGCCTGCCGCTCTTCTTGGGTGGAATTGTCTATCTTTGGTGGTTGCATACTATCTTATAAGAAGATTTCCTTAAACTTTGCTTGGATTTCGTCCCTCACTCTTCGGAATTCCTTCATCACATATTCATCCGTACCCGTTGCATCCGAAGGGTCGTCAAAACCAATGTGTAGTCGCTTGCCTACTTTGCCTATGAAGTTGGGACAACTCTCATTGGCTCCGCCGCAGACAGTTATCACATAATCCCACTCATCGGTGAGATATATTTCCACACTTTTGGGGCGATGGCTGGATAGGTCAATGCCCACTTCCTTCATCACTTCAATGGCTTTAGGATTCACCCTCTCGGCCGGTTTAGTCCCTGCAGAATGCACTTCAAAGTCACGACTGAACGACTGAAGGAATCCGTGTGCCATCTGACTACGGCAACTATTACCTGTGCATAAAATCAATACCCTCATATAATGCCATTAACTATTAGTCATTACTGATGCTTGGGAAAGAAAGGACAACGCATTCGGATGCATTGGTTGTTCTTGCCGAAATGTCTGCACACTACGGAAGGTTTGTACATGGATACACCGAAATTCGTTTCCACGAAATCGATGGTTGCCAGGATGGACAGATAGGAATCGCGCTTGCAGCATCGCGGGCCACCCACCTCAGCAATCTTACCCAACGATGTAGCCGACATCTTGTGCGACAAAGCAAAGGGTTCGACGGTCAATGGTGTGGAGTGCGAGATAACGGAGACGAACATACCTGAACTCAATCCCGCACCACAAGCTCCCCAGAAGCCACAAGCCCCACCAGGGACCTGCTTGCCTCGCTTCATCAGTTCCACCAATGCATCGGGAAGTACGATATCTCCTCCGGCATTGCGATAGGCTGTCAGCAAAGCGGCACCTACCATCACATGATGTTCGGGGCCATGCATGTGGCAGAAGGGCATCGCCATCATCTTCTCCATAATCTCTATCGGATTCTTGGAGGTTTCGTCCATGCAAAGCTTGTAAATGGCGTCTATTCCCTTGGTGTGGCACTCGTTGCAGACATAATGCCCTTGTTCGCAACAGGTCTTGCTATCCTCCTTCTTGTGGCAAATAGCACACTCCATGAGAACTTCCTTTTCCAGATACCTCAATGGAGCACTACATATCAAACACTCTTCTTTCATTGTCCTAAAATTATATGTTCAACTTTGCCATCAAATTATAGCCACCTTGATCACTCCATCCAACTTGTGCTCGAAGATGTGGTAGGCCTCCTCAATCTCACTCAACGGGAAACGATGAGTGATGAGTGGGGTGGTGTCAATCTTGCCCTGCTCAATCAGGCGGAGCACCTCCTCGCAATCGCAACCATCTACGCCGCCCGTCTTGAAGGTGAGGTTCTTGCCATACATCTCGGGCAGGGGGAGCACTTGTGGTTGGTCGTAGAGGGCCACCACGGTGACGATGGCATTGGGTCGGGCACACTCCCACGCGAGGCAGAAGGTGTCGTCGGCACCAGCCACCTCGAGCACGCGGTCGGCACCGCCGTGGTCGCTATGTTGCTGGACAAACTCGCGGCACTCCTCGGGCGTGGTGAGCAAAACATCGGGGTAGTGGGTCTGTACGAAACGGCGACGCTCCTCGGACTTCTCACACACGATGATGCGTTTGGGCTTCTTTAACATCACGCAAAGGAGGGCGCAGATGCCCGTAGGGCCCGCTCCGATGATGAGCACGGTGTCGTCTTCTTTGATTTCAGAGATGCGGGCCGCCCAAAAGCCGGTGGCCAAGACATCGCCCACGAGCAGGGCCTGCTCGTCGGTAACGCTATCGGGGATGCGGTTGAGTCCCTGGCTGGCAAGCGGCACACGCACATACTCCGTCTGCCCGCCATCGATGCGGCACCCGAGTGCCCATCCGCCATGGGGGTCGGTGCAATTGTTCACATACCCCTGCTGGCAGAAGAAGCACTCTCCGCAGAAGGTCTCCACATTGACGGTCACTCTATCGCCGGGCTTTACGTGGGTAACCTCTGCGCCTACCTCTTCGACCACGCCCACCATCTCGTGCCCTACGGTGATGCCCGGCACGGCACGGGGTACGCTACCGTGCTTGATGTGTAGATCGCTGGTGCAGATGCTGCTCATCGTGACACGCACGATGGCATCGGTGGGGTCAACGAGTACGGGCCTTGGCTTCTCCACCAGGGCGAATGTACCTTTCTCTATATATGTGTATGCTTTCATAAATTTGTCTTTTATATCATCAACATTATCCGTTGGCAAGGCCATAGAGTATGGCTCCCTCTATTTCCGTATCTTGGTATCGCAATCAGCCTATCTTTTTGCGAGACTTGACTACACAAACGATAAAACCAATAATAACAGCTAACAGGATTACGGGTTCGGCAAGCATGAAGATTGGCATCGTCCCTGATGTAAGTGTTACCATAGTTGATAGGAGTAGGACAAGACAAATTCCTGATGCCAGTATAACCAAGCCCTTTTGGAGTCTCTTCGTCATACGTCCTATAGCATAAGCAATCAGGCACACCGCAGCCCCTATCAGCAGATACCAAAGTAGCATACTTCGTGGCATTGTTCCATCGGCATTTCATTGCAGGTCATAGTGTGCAGGAAGTAGTTCGGGCAAAGAAGACCATCGTACAATAATGGCCAAAGCCTGTAATGCTACAATCAGAATCGGGATAAACCAACCTCTTTTGTTCATATCAACCATCTTATTCATTATAGATACGCTATTTTCGCCCTTTTACCCTTGTAATGTCCAGCCATGGTCGCCGTGGTAGATCATCTGACGGGTCATGCCGCCATCGATGCAGATGTTCTCGCCCGTGATGAAGCCAGCCTTGTCGCTACAAAGGAATAGCACCATATGGGCAATGTCCATGGGGTTGCCCACGCGGCCGGCAGGTTGTTGCGTGGCGTCGGGACCTTCGTACATGGTGTAGGCCGTGTCTATCCATCCGGGGGAGATGGAGTTGACTCTCGCTCGTCCTGCTAGGCTCACGGCCAAGGCATGCGTGAGGGCGGCGATGCCACCCTTGGCGGCCGTGTAGCTCTCTGTCTGCGGCTGGCTCATGCGGTCGCGCGAGGAGGAGATATTGATGATGGAGGCGCCCTCGGCCAAGTGCTCCTTCAGCAATTTTGCCAGATAGAAGGGGGCGGTGACGCCCACACTCAGGGCATACTGGAACTCCTCGTAGGAACATTCGTCGATGCCCCGCATCAGGGGCAGGGCATTGTTGACGATGACATCTACCTGGGCATGCTTGCTCAGCACCTCGGCGGCAAAGGCCTCCAGCACCTCTTGCCTGGCGATGTCGCCCACAAAGTGGTCGCCCTCCTGCTTGTCAATCACATACACTACGGCTCCCTGCTTGCGAAACTCATCGGCAATGCATCGGCCAATGCCACTGGCACCACCGGTTACAATCACTACTTTGTCTTTGAATGTATACTCCATTATAGTAATGTTCTTATTATCTATAGTTTTTCCCTTATCAGATGCTTGATAGCTTCGAGGGGATGGTAGAGCATCATCCTCGGGCCTGCCCATCGCATCACCTTCCTCATACGCTCACGCATGTCGGGCTTATAGCAGTGAACGGGGCACTTCTTGCAGGTGGGTTTACTTTCGCCAAACTGGTATCTGTCGAGACGTGCCTCGGCATACTTGAGCAGTTCGGCACAGTCGCTACAGAGCACCTTGTTTCCCTCGCATCGCTGGCAATAGAGCCTTACCATTAGGCCTACCACCCTCTTCTCCTTCTCTATTCTGCTCATTTTTCCCATTATATCATCAACATTATCCGCCCCTCGGCCTTTGTGAAAGTGTCCGGATAGCGGCAAATCACGGCATACACCTGATTGGAGGTGACGGGTTGCCCATCCTTGCGGACGTGCAGGTGGTGGCGGTTGATCATCTCCGCTATCTGCTCGGTGCGCATCCCACGGTTCTGATGTGCGAGGCAGTAGAGTATGGCTTCTTCAATTTTCATAACTCCAAAGTTACATGTTTCTGTCGAAAGTTGTGTTATTATGCATCAAAAAGTTGTATCTTTGCCAAAAGACTTACACACTAACCACCAAAGGAAGTATGTATCAGAAATTCATTATCACCGGAGAGGGAGTGCTCCGCTTCGGCAACGTATACCAACATCGCGAGCTACTGCATTGGGACGAAGAGTGTCCCTATGGCGGCGGGTTATGGAAGGTCGATGAGGGTCGCCGGGCCGTGCTCCTCTATGGCCGCTCCTTTGCCTTCGGGCCTCCCTGCTTCGAGCATGTACGGCGTATCGAATGGAGCGGATTGGGTGGTACCCCACGCCAACTCTTCTATCTTCCACACTGGCCTTCCGAGGAGAGCCTCGTGCCGGTGTATGCTAATATGACACTCTAAATCGATACAAGGCATGTTTGTTGTTTGTCTATGCAAATAAGACTCCTCTGTTAAGGATAGCAGGTATTAGATAGACATACATAAAAAAACGTGAGTCTCGAAAGACTCACGTTTTCTATTACTTCGTTAGATGCTAGGAGCCAGTGCGCGGAGGTGTCCTATGCACTGACTCTCTTTGTCAAGCTAAGTCGCGATACTTGAGCAATGGGTTCTTGGCTGCTGTGGTCTCGTCGAGGGGGCGCACGGGGGTGCTGTGGGGGGCACTCTCCACCATGTGGGGGTCGGTGAGGGCCTCTTCGGCTACGCGGTGCATGATGTCGATGAAATCGTCGAGTGTTTCCTTCGATTCGGTCTCCGTGGGCTCGATCATGATGCTCTGGTGGAAGAGCAAGGGGAAGTAGATCGTGGGCGCATGGTAGCCATAGTCGAGCAGGCGC
>JAZONP010000233.1:0-3737 GCA_045654565.1 Bacteroidaceae bacterium | reverse complement strand
TCTATTTTTTTTACACTCTTAGGTATTGTAATGCTTGTTAAGTTAATGCAGTTAAAGAAAGCAGAGCAATCTATCTTTGTTACACCCTCGGGGATTACTATACTTTTTAAACTACTGCAACAAGAGAAAGCAAAACCTATCTCTGTTATTCCTTCCGCGAAGATGGCAACGCCATCCTTGATGATGGCCACGTTGCCTATAATTTCAAATTCTGCCATAGCATTAAACTGCGATTACCCTCCATCGCGAGGTCTATTGTGTTTGTTTTTAAGTATCGTGCCGCAAATATAATAATAATAATAAGAAGAAGAAGAAGAAAAGTGAAATTTCTCTGTTTTTTCGGTTTTCTTGGTTGAGACAACACGGTTTCTTATCTTCAGCGCGAGTTATTTTATCGTCAACTGATTTAACTGATTCAACTGATTTTCATACATCGCTTACACTCGTATGTCCTCCGGATGGCCGAAATTTGGAGATTCAACAATAAATGTATAACTTTGTTGCCAATAACGTAATGTAAAGAATCAACATGACTAACCATGCAGACTTTTGGACTTCAATAGCACTCATTATCAATGAGGGGTTCACGCCAGAGGGTCTGCAACAATTGGACCGATATGCAGAATTATTTATCAGCGAGGAACTTGTTTATAAATGATTTTCACCGTTCGAACAGTATGGCTGCTCAACGGGAGGTACAACGCATGTCATTGCAACCCTACTCGCGGGAGCAGAAGTTGATGCAGATACGCTCGCTCAAGGAGTCTCGGACTTCAACACAAATAGTTCGAAATAACTCCAACAAATAAATCCGCCAAGGGGTATACCGCAAGGTAACGCGACGCATAAATGGCAAAATCAGGCAAGCCGCATAGGTTTGCCTGATTTCATATCTTACTCACAGAGAATCACGGGAGTTACACGCAAAATCTTTGCCTAAAGGTTTGCCAGATTGATTAATAAAAAGTCGACGGATGAAACAGATGAAACCGTCAATGCCCTGTTGCAGCCCGCCATTCGCGGAAGGTCACTATCTTTTTCTTCATCAGATTTGAGAGCACCACGCACAGCGCCTCCATGGCATTGCACATTGACTCTCTGTCGGTGAGTTGATTGATGGGGATGCGCTCTCCGCCTGACGCGACACAGATGCACCACTCGCTGCCTACAGGTTTCACGAGATCCTTGCACTCGCCGTCATACCGGGCATCGTGCACCATATAGGGCTGGGTGCGGATGTACTTGTCGCGCTCGTCATAGTCATCGGGCAGATGAAGAGCAGCGTCTACCATCTTCCACTCCACGAGGTCGGCAACCTTGACAAGCTCCTTGTGGCAACGGCCTATCTTGGCTGTTGCAAACAGTTGTGCCCGCAGCTTATCGGAGTTCACCCGCATGAATTTCTCTATACCACCGTTCCCATGGCAGTGTTCACAATAAGAATCAAATGCCTTGGCATGTATCTCCTCATATTCATTTCCTGGCTGCGCGTAAGGAATCACACCCGTCTGCACATACAGTTCGATATGCTTACGGATAATGGGGGCTGCAAAGGACTCGAAATCCTCATCGGGATTGAAGTTGTAGGCAAAAGCAGCATTCTTCACCCCCTGCATACCTGCCAGCAGCAGTTCGCGCATGGACATCGCAGAGCCTTGATATTCCTGTGATATAGCGAGCACATTGCGGGCACAGAGCCATCGTAGCTTGTCGATTTCTTCGCCACATTCTCTTAACTCGGCAATCAATTCCTCATAACTCTTGCCATGCAAATGAGACATCGCCAAAACACAACTATGCTCAAGATCCTGAAAGACCTCGACCAAGAACTCCGCATCGCGTTCCACCGCTTGCTCCATCTCGGGAATGAGCCTTGCAAACTCCTCGAGGTTGAAACTGTCGCTTATCAAATACTCATTTACTTGAATTAACGGTTTCCTATTACTCTTTGTTATTTTCAGTTGTCGCATAAGAATTAGTGATTATCATACAATGTTCATCTACCTAATATAGTCGCCTCAGGCGGGAAATACAGGGTTTGCGCATCAGAGGAGATACTCAAGCACACTATCCCAGTCGGGGAATCGTGCTGAGCCAAAGTGTATCCACTCCCCTTCAAATTGCCCGGCGCCATTCTTTTCCCGATCATCAATGAGGAAGTCGCCCTTACACAGATTCTTGCAATGAGTGATGACCATACGCTTGTGAAAAACATCATCGAGATAGCGAGTCACCCATGCCACCTTGTCGTTAGCCGCAGTAGGGTTATTCCAAGGTGCTGTTGAGAGTATATACACATCGTAATGCTTGGCTAACTTATGCACCGCATTGATGGCACCGGGCATAGGGTCCATGAGCGAGAAGATGCCGGGCACCTCGTCGAGGCGACCCTCATACTCCTTTTTCACCTCATCACTCAACTTGTCGATACCGCTCTGGAAATCAACCAATACGCCATCCATGTCAAAAAACAATTTCTTCATATGCTAATAAGTTAGATACTACATGTCATATATGCCGTCAAACTCACGTTCCAGTTCCTCGGTACGCTCTTGCAGCCATTTCTCTAGCCGTTTGGCACCCTTTTCAAGTGATCCACCCAGTCCGCGAAGCGACTTCTCCATGCCTTCGGCGAGTCCCTCCAGGTATCGCGAGAATTTCTCTTCGTCAATGCCTGTGCCCTCATCATTCATAATGGCTCTCATAAAGGCGTTGGTCACATAAAGTCGCGTCAGAGAAGGTTCTAAGATATCGCAATCCGCCACAACGAGATAGGCATACTCCTCCTCCGCATTGTTTACATACACTGAGCAATATCCTCGCTCTATCAGCAGTGCATAGTCGTCAGGGACCGCATCAATCACCTTGTCAACAAAGCGTTCGCGAATAGACTCCTTACACCGCTCGAGCTTGAGCGTTGTCCACTCCTCTACCCCCATCAGCGCCATCATACACCCAACAAGCCGTTGGGCATCCATCGACATGTCTTCACCAGAGATGTCATTGAAGTGATAGTCTCTGTTCAGTACGCGGCACACCGCACCGTCCTTCTCCTTATATTGATTCACCAGGCGCTCTAGCGAGTCGGCACTAGCCAGCGAGCACACGCATAGCAGGCTAATCAATGCTGCAATCTTCTTCATTGTACCCATCATTCTATTTTACAAGAGCAAATATAGCAAAAAGTAGATTATTTTATTTTTTGAGAATCGTAATCGGTAGCTAATTCGTCGTACTTGACTATGCCTTGAGGACATCACGCATCATAGGTCCAACACATTAAAAAGCGTACTCTGTCCATAGTACGCATTCAGTTTCTGATAAGCAGTGGTCTTGTATAGGTCCAAGACTTGTTTTTCGATTATATTTGCTACATTCATAATTATATATCTAAGTTTCACAAGTAAAGAATTACATCGTGAGGTTCTTAATTACACTTTATATTGTCAATATAGTAACACCAAGAGAAAAATTCAAAAATCAGCTTCATTTTTCTCAATTGGCCATCTCAATCCTCCTCCGCCCTGCGAAGCCCTTCCATAAGCGTCTTACGTACAAAGTTGGGGATACGACCATCGTGGGGCAGTACATGATGGGCAAGGATGTGCTCATGGTCACCATCGGCATTAATCAATATAGTATAATTGTCATCGCTCCAGTCTAATCGCCACATCCTTGCCATTGTATCACCGTCATGTCCTTGGTTGATGCGTTCATTCATCTTCTCGTATTGCTCC
>JAZONP010000232.1:0-20074 GCA_045654565.1 Bacteroidaceae bacterium | reverse complement strand
ACTTGTCGGCTCAAGCCGTAGCGTCCCACAATGGGGTAGGCTATCAGTGTGTGTGATGAGATGATACAGGAGAGGAGTAGTGAGGCCTCCGGACGGAGTCCCAGCACTTGGCCGCCCACTACAAATCCCAGGATGAAGGGGATGGTAAAGGTAATCAGACCGAAGATGATGCCACGTGTGCGATTCTTCTTCAGCCCCTCTAGATCCATCTCCAAACTGGCAAGGAACATAATGTAATAGAGACCCACCTTACCGAAGAGCTCGAAACTACTGTCGCGCGACAGAATGTTGAGTCCATGCTCACCTACCAGTACGCCTGCCAATATCATACCCACGAGGTGTGGTACGCGGATGCGGTTGAAAAGCAATGGGGCGAACAGAATGATAACCAACACGACAAGGAATATCCAAGTGGGGTTGGTGATGGGAAACAGATGAGCTATGTCTTCGATAAACTTCATGGTAGGTCGTAGGGGTGTAAGGCTCAGAAACAGAAACTGCATTGCAGCCCGTAGGCCTGGTTACGCAGAGTGCTCTGCCTGTTGTCAATCGTGGTAGGGCGTACCTGCACGCTGAGGTCATCGGTGATGTCGAAGTTGGAGAGCTCGGCATCGACATAGGCATCAACAATAGAAATAAGATATACACCGATGAAACAGAAGATGCTGAGGTCACGCTGGCGACGATAGATGTCCTTGCGGTTCTTGAATACGCGCTTGAGATAATCCATATTGTCCTCTATGTTGTAGCGCGGGGGAAGGAAATCTTCGTAGCTTGCCGTATTGGGGTCATCGTCCATAATGTCGAGGTAGGCCTGCGAGTAGTCGCTATACATCTGGTTGTTCCAGTTCAGAGCGTAGGCGCAGCCAAGGAATCCGCCATAGACGATGGGGAGCTTCCAGTATTTGTGGTTGTAGATTTGTCCGCCGCCAGGGAAGACGAGCGCTCTCCATGTGGCTTTAGCGGGGTTGGGTTTGAAGCTGGCAAGGCGTTGCTGACGGAGCTGACGACGAGTGAGAGAGTCGGTATCGAGGGGGGTGGGTGAGGGCAGATGCTCTAGATTTCCTAGAACTTCTGGGTCTCCTACATATTCTAGAGAATCTAGGCTGCCTAGATTCCTTAGATACTCCAGGTCGTTCGGAATGTCTGTATCTTGCGGCGCAAATTCTCGGAGCATGGACTTGTGTGTGCTATCCACAACAAGGCGCTGTGCCTGCGCAGCGCTGGTGCTGGGCAGGCAAAGCATCGCCAATAGGGCGAATAGCGGGACGAGTATGTGGCGTGGCGTCGTCATGCTTTCAGCTTGTCGAGCAGGGCGATGATGCGCTCTAACTCTTGCTCATCTTTGAAGGTGATGGCAATCTTGCCCTTTCCCTTATTGTTACAGGTGAGCTGTACGTCGGTATGGAAGAAGTTGGCAAGATGTTTCTTCAGCAGGTCATAGTCACTGCTCTGCGAACTATTCTTATTGGGTTCCTTCTTCTGCTTGCTCTTCTTGATGATCTCTTCTACCTTACGTACTGAGTAGCCGAGGGTCTGTATCTCTTGGAAGAGGTTGATCTGCTCTACGGGATTGTCCAATGCAAGCAGGGCACGAGCATGTCCCATGTCGAGTTCGCGATTCTTGAGGGCCATCTGTATCTGTGCCGGAAGCTTTAGCAGGCGCAAGTAGTTGGCGATGGTGGTGCGCTTCTTGCCTACACGTTCGCTCAGACGCTCTTGGGTGAGGTGATACTCTTCGAGCAGGTTCTGGTAGGCGAGGGCTATCTCCATGGCGTTGAGGTCTTCGCGCTGGATGTTCTCGATAAGGGCCATCTCCATCACGTTCTCATCGTCTGCGGTACGTATGTAGGCAGGGATGGTGGTGAGACCGGCAAGCTGCGATGCGCGGAAACGACGCTCACCAGCGATAATCTGATAGGTGCCGTCGTCCATCTTGCGCAAGGTGATGGGCTGGATGATGCCTATCTCCTTGATAGAGTCGGCCAGCTCCTGAAGTGCCTCGGGGGCAAACTCGCGACGCGGCTGGTTGGGGTTGGCCTTGATGAGATTGATGGCAATCTCGTTGATCGATGATGAACCTTCGGTCTTTACCGTGTCGGTAGAGATGAGAGCGTCGAGGCCACGACCTAATGAGGGGTATTTCTTTTGTGCCATACTTTATAATTGAAAATTGAAAATTGAAAATTGAAAATTATTTCCATCCGGATGATTCCTTTCTTGTTTTGTTTGTCCGGCATTTAACATTCCAACTATCAATTATCAATTCGATTTATCCATTTTTCTTAATGATCTCTTGTGCCAAAGCCAAGTAGTTCTGTGCTCCTTTTGATTCGGCATCGTAGAGGATGGTGGGGATGCCGTGGCTGGGAGCCTCGCTGAGGCGTACGTTACGCTGGATGACAGTGTCGAACACCAGCTCCTGGAAGTGACGGCGCACCTCGTCGAGAACCTGGTTGCTGAGTCGTAGGCGTGAGTCGTACATCGTGAGCAGGAAACCTTCGATGCCAAGCGTGGGGTTGAGCTTCGACTTGATAATCTTGATCGTATTGAGCAATTTGCTGATGCCTTCGAGGGCGAAGTATTCGCACTGCACGGGGATGATGACCGAATGGGCTGCCGTGAGGGCATTCACCGTGATGAGACCCAATGAGGGCGAACAGTCGATAAGGATATAGTCATATTCTGCCAGGAAGGGTTCGAGCATACGCTTCATTACGGTCTCGCGGCCTTCGAGGTTGAGCATCTCAATCTCGGCACCGACGAGGTTGATGTGAGAGGCGATAACATCGAGTCCTTCGATGTCGGTGGTGTATATGGCTTCGCGGGGATCGCGCCCGTCGATGAGGCACTCGTAGATGGAACAGTCAACGGTCTGTATGTCTATGCCGAGACCCGATGAGGCGTTGGCCTGGGGGTCGGCATCGATGAGTAGCACCTTCTTCTCCAAGGTCGCAAGCGATGCGGCCAAGTTGATGGCTGTGGTGGTCTTACCCACACCGCCCTTTTGGTTTGCTAATGCAATGATTTTTCCCATTTAATAAAATATACTAATGTTTCAAGATGCGAAGTAAGTAATAATCTATCTATTAATATAAAAAAAGTGATTAAAGTTTCTAAAAATGTGGATAACTCGCCGTTTTGGTGGAAAACTTTTGGCGCTTCGCAGCTTTTGTGCTAATTTCGCGCATCGCTTTAGGGGTTGGGAACTCGAGAGTTCAGACGAATCCTTCGACTGATGTTTGTATCAAGAACTAGGAACGATGCTTGTAAGTCATAATAAAACTGTTGTCTGAACTTCTGAACTCCCGTCTCCTGAACTCCTCGAAAATAAAACAATATGAACAACGAAAGACCTCTGATACTCATCTCCAACGACGATGGCTATAAGGCGCGCGGTATCAACTTTGTGGCCGAACTGCTCTCTACATTTGCCGACGTGATAGTAATGGCTCCCGAAGGCGGACGCTCAGGAATGGGATGTGCCATCACTTCCAAAGAACCAGTATATTACAACCTCGTGAGCGAGCGAGAGCATCTCTCGATCTACAAGTGCTCAGGCACACCCGTCGATTGCGTCAAGATGGCGTTGCACGAACTCTTTCCTGACCGTCAACCCGACCTCATCGTCGGCGGCATCAACCACGGAGACAACTCGGGTGTCAATGTACACTATTCGGGTACGATGGGCATTGTCATCGAGGGTTGCATGAAGCAGATTCCTTCCGTCGGCTTCTCGCTAGACAATCATTCGGCTGATGCCGACTTTGAACCTTGCGCCCCCTACATCGTAAAGATTGTGGAGCAGGTGCTCGAACGTGGACTCCCCACAGGCACATGTCTTAATGTCAACTTTCCCGCCACACCCATTTACGAAGGTGTCAAGGTGTGTCGTATGGCACATGGAGAGTGGACTCAGGAGTGGGAGGAACACCCCCATCCGCGTGGTGGAAACTACTTCTGGCTCGTGGGCAGTTTCTGCTTGCGCGACGAGAATCCACACGAAGCCGATCGCCCCAACCTTACGGAAGGTTACGTGGCAGTGACACCTATACAGATTGATATGACTGACTATGCCTTTATGCAGGAGATACAGGCGAATTGGGACCTGTAGAGTCTCAGTACTTCCATGCAAGTACTCGAGTACTTACCCGTCCGTACTGGAGTACTTACAAGGAAGTACTGCGCGTTACTACGTAAGATGAAGTGAAATGAAATACTATCTCATAGCAGGCGAGGCCTCGGGCGACTTGCACGCGTCGAATCTGATGCGTGCCCTGAAGGCACGTGATGCAGAGGCGGAGTTCCGCTTCTTTGGTGGCGACTTGATGCAGGCGGTGGGCGGCACCTTGGTGAAGCACTACCGTGATCTGGCCTACATGGGCTTCGTGCAGGTGGCACTCCATGCGGGCGCTATCATAAAGGGAATGAAGCAGTGCAAGGAGGATATCGTGGCATGGGAGCCCGATGTGGTGATACTGGTGGACTATCCTGGATTTAACCTCTCCATCGCCAAGTATGTGAAGACCCATACACGAATTCCTGTCTATTATTACATCTCGCCCAAGATATGGGCTTGGAAGGAGTACCGCATCAAGGATATACGGCGATATGTCGACGAATTGTTTTCCATATTGCCATTTGAGGTCCCTTTCTTTGCAGGACATGACTACCCGATACACTACGTGGGCAACCCGTGTGTGGATGCCGTGGCCGAGTTTAAGGCTGAGTATTGGGAAACACGTGAGGAGTTCTGTGTCCGTCACGGGCTGAACCCCCAATTGCCAGTAGTTGCCTTGCTCGCAGGAAGCCGTAAGCAGGAGATTAAGGATAATCTACCCATCATGCTTGCCGCAACGAAGCATTTTAAGGGCTTCCAGTGGGTCATCGCTGGGGCACCTGGAATAGCGGAAGAGATGTATCGAAGGTTCGATATACAGGGGGCGAAGGTCATATTTTCTGAGACCTATCCTCTTCTCACACATTCTTATGCTGCTATGGTCACTTCCGGAACGGCAACCCTAGAGACAGCCCTCTTTCGTGTGCCTCAGGTGGTGTGCTACTATGTGAAGTTCGGCAAGGTGGTGTCATGGCTACGCGGCTTGGTGCTCAAGGTGGAGCATATCTCGCTGGTTAATCTGGTGGCGGACTTTGCTGTAGTGCGCGAACTTGTGGCCGACGGTATGAATGAACGTGAACTCAAGGAAGAACTCGACCAGTTGCTCTTGGATGACTTCTATCGTAGTCGTATGCTCAGGGAGTATGATGAGATGGTGTTACGTCCTCTCGGTGAGGCAGGTGCCTCGGAGCATGCCGCAACGAAGATGTTTGAACTGCTAAGAAAAAATGGCTGAAACCGCTTGCTGATAAACAATTATTGCTAACTTTGCAGCCCCTCACTGAAGATACGGCTTGAAGTGAATAGGGCAGAGAAAAGAAAGGTGAAAAGATTACATAATAAAGATAAAATAAACTATGGATTTTAAGATTGCTGTTTTGGCTGGTGATGGTATCGGCCCAGAGATATCTGCAGTAGGTGTAGATGTGATGACTGCTGTGTGTGAGAAGTTTGGTCATAACGTATCGTACAAGCATGCTATCTGTGGCGCTCACGCTATTGATGAGGTGGGCGACCCCTTCCCTGAAGAAACATTCGAGATCTGTAAAGAGGCCGATGCGGTGCTCTTCTCGGCTGTGGGAGACCCTAAGTTTGACAATGATCCTACGGCCAAGGTGCGCCCTGAGCAGGGCTTGCTCGCTATGCGTAAGAAACTTGGTCTCTTTGCTAACATTCGTCCCGTGCAGACCTTCAAGTGCTTGGTGCACAAGTCGCCCCTACGTGCCGAACTCGTGGAGAATGCAGACTTCATCTGTATCCGTGAGCTTACTGGTGGTATGTACTTCGGAGAGAAGTATCAAGACAACGAGAAGGCATACGATACCAACTACTACACACGCCCCGAGATTGAGCGTATCCTCAAGGTGGCTTTCGAGTATGCTATGAAGCGCAATAAGCACCTCACAGTGGTGGATAAGGCTAACGTGTTGGCATCGTCACGTCTGTGGCGTCAGATTGCGCAGGAGATGGCTCCGAAGTATCCTGAGGTGAATACCGACTATATGTATGTCGACAATGCGGCCATGCGCATGATTCAGGAGCCTACCTTCTTCGATGTGATGGTGACTGAAAACACCTTCGGTGATATCCTTACTGATGAGGGCTCAGTAATCAGTGGCTCTATGGGTCTGCTTCCCTCAGCATCTACCGGTGAGAGCACACCTGTATTTGAACCTATCCACGGTTCATGGCCTCAAGCTAAGGGCTTGAATATTGCTAATCCCTTGGCGCAGGTACTCTCAGTGGCTATGCTTTTCGAGTACTTTGATCTCAAAGAGGAGGGTGAACTCATTCGTCAGGCGGTAGACGCTTCGCTTGACGCCAATGTGCGTACTCCCGAGATCCAGGTTGAGGGCGGTGCAAAGTATGGTACCAAGGAAATAGGTGAGTGGCTTGTGGAATATATTCGAAAAGCATAAACAACTATTGTACGAGTGAAAAGGGTGTGACGACATGTCGTCACACCCTTTTTTGTTGCAATGGATGGTCTTAGTAGAGGTTTTGATGATAAAAAACAAAATAATATGAAAAAACTTTTCATTTTGTTTTGTAGTTCGATGAACTTGTGCTACCTTTGCACCCGAAATGATTGGGCTATGGTGTAATGGTAACACTGCAGATTCTGGTCCTGCCTTTCCTGGTTCGAGTCCGGGTAGCCCAACAAAAAAAAGAAGTCGATATATCGACTTCTTTTTTTGTTAATATCTTTTATGTCGTGGATCGAAATCTAGAAACGTGTTGTTACTCTCTACTGAAGTTTACTAGATTCAAATTGAAAACCAGCGTTGAGTGGGCTGGGATGTCTCCCTTCTTTTGGCTTCCGTATCCCAAATTCGCAGGGATGTATATATGCCAATAGTCACCCTCTACCATATTCATCAGTGCTGTGCTCCAGCCGATGATGAGCTCATCAACGAAGAAGTGTCGTGGCTGATTGAAGAGTGGGTCGAATTCTCCTTTGTATGATTCGTCGAAAACAATACCTTTAGGTTGGCTGATGGTAGGAATCAAACGACCTCTATAGTTGACAGATACAAGATCTGTGTATAAGGGATGTGTATCGCCTGTTCCATTTTGTTCTTTGTGACAATAGATGTAATCGTTGACTCTATGTTCTATGGGGTTGCCGTGGATGTCTATTGAGTCAAGTTTAAAGGAGAGTATTCGCATCCATTTGCCGTCAGCGTTAGCCTTGGCCACCTTGGCAATGGAGTCAATGAATGCTTCATTGCGCTCTTGCCAATGGGCGAATTCGTCTATCTCGGCAGTCTCTTCGCATGAGACGAAGAGGCTACCGAGCATAGCAACGAATAGGAGAGATATCAGTTTAAGATATTTCATTACTTGAGGGTTTTGAGAACACCAGTGATGCTTACCTTGTCGGCAAGGAGACCTACGAGACTATCGATGCTTACGCGCTCCTGTTGCATGGTGTCGCGGTTGCGCAAGGTAACGCAGTTGTCCTTTAAGGTGTCGTGGTCAATGGTGATACAATAAGGAGTACCGATGGCATCTTGACGACGATAGCGCTTACCGATAGAGTCCTTCTCGTCGTACTGGCAGTTGAAGTGGAATTTGAGCATATCCTGGATCTCGCGTGCCTTCTCGGGCAGACCATCCTTCTTTACCAAAGGCATGATAGCGAGCTTCACAGGGGCAAGTGCTGCGGGGAGACGCAATACTACGCGGGTCTCACCATTTTCAAGTTTCTCCTCCTGATATGAAGCGCAGAGCACACTGAGGAACATACGGTCAACACCGATAGAGGTCTCGATAACGTAGGGTACGTAACTCTCGTTAATCTCGGGGTCAAAATACTTGATGCTCTTGCCAGAGTATTTCTCATGCTGGGTGAGGTCAAAGTCGGTGCGGCTGTGGATACCCTCTACCTCCTTGAAGCCGAAGGGCATGAGGAACTCGATATCGGTAGCTGCATTAGCATAGTGAGCCAACTTGTCGTGGTCGTGGTAGCGATAGTGGTCGTCTCCGAAGCCGAGAGCCTTGTGCCACTTCAAACGAGTCTCCTTCCACTTGGCAAACCAGTCGAGTTCTGTGCCAGGGCGTACGAAGAACTGCATCTCCATCTGCTCAAACTCACGCATACGGAAGATAAACTGACGGGCTACAATCTCATTACGGAAGGCTTTACCGATCTGTGCAATACCGAAGGGAACCTTCATACGACCAGTCTTTTGTACGTTGAGGTAATTTACGAAGATACCTTGTGCGGGCTCGGGACGGAGGTAGATCTTCATGGCGCCATCGGCGGTAGAACCCATTTCTGTAGAGAACATGAGGTTGAACTGGCGTACTTCTGTCCAGTTACGAGTACCTGAGATGGGGCATACAATCTCCTCGTCGAGGATGATCTGGCGGAGCTCGTTCAAGTCTGAAGCGTTAAGGGCTGCTGCGAAACGCTCGTGCAAAGCGTCACGCTTAGCCTGAATCTCGAGTACGCGACCATTGGTAGCGCGGAACTGAGCCTCGTCAAAAGCCTCACCGAAACGCTTGGCAGCCTTGGCTATTTCCTTGTCGATCTTCTCGTCGTACTTGGCGAGTTGGTCCTCGATGAGCACGTCGGCGCGGTAGCGCTTCTTTGAATCCTTGTTGTCGATGAGGGGGTCATTGAATGCGTCCACGTGACCTGATGCTTTCCAAATAGTGGGGTGCATGAAGATGGCTGAGTCAATACCTACGATGTTGTCGTTGAGTAACACCATAGACTGCCACCAATATTGCTTGATGTTATTTTTGAGTTCTACACCCATCTGACCATAGTCATACACAGCACCGAGGCCATCGTAGATTTCAGATGAGGGGAATACGAAACCATACTCCTTACAGTGTGATACAATCTTCTTGAATGTTTCTTCTTGTTGTGCCATATTCTCTATTGTTTATGATTTTCACTAATAAACCGCAAAGGTACGAAAAAGCGAGCGAAATAATATCAAGCTTGCTTGAATATTTCTCAGCGAGCGCCAGTATCTTCGAGATTTATCTCAAAGGTACGAAAAAGCGAGCGAAATATCTGCTTTAAGCACTAGTTATCTTTATCATTTATAATAAAGAAACAAAAATTAAAGGAACATCTCGCACCACTTGTCAAATTTCGTCAGTCCTTCCGAACCGAACTTTTCTAGACTACGGCGTGCCTGCTCCACCGTCTTTTCGGAGTCGAGGCGAGTCTTGGAGAAAAACTTATCGGCAAAACAGATAATCTGCTCTTCTATGCTTGAGGGTTGCATGTCGCGATGGGGCAGGGGAAGCTCCTGGTTGACAATCTGCTGCAGGGTCAGTCCAGTGCCTGTATGGCGTTCACATACCAAGGCGTGGCGCTCTAATCCCTCTCGACGTAGAATGTCTACCCCTAAAATACCATGACAGATGTAAGGCTTGTCACCGTAACACTCTATGGCAGGTGCATTTACATGTACTATACCTATGTCATGCAGCAAAGCGGCTTCTTGGATGAACAACTCGTCGGCATCCCATTCTGGATGCCGACGAGCTATTTCTAAAGCTTTGTCCGCTACTGCTTGGCTATGCTCAAGCAATATGTGTCGTTGCCTATTATTTGTGCAATACTTGTTGATGAGATCAAGCGGACTCATATTTTTTATTTTACTATCACCATTGCGGTAGACTTGGCCGTACGAACTATGTATACGCCTGGGAGTTGAGCTTGATGAGGATTTAGCTTGATGCCTTGTGTGCTGTAAACCTCAAAGTCGCTATGCCCATCTACAAGGATGACTCTGTCTACGACATAAGGTCTGAGAGGTGCAGAAGCTTTCTCTTCTATAGCGTCTATATCCGTCGGCTCAGAGGTGTCCTTGCCTCGTGTGTAAAGCACTACCCAACCGAGATCATCCTTCATTGAAGTCGCATTGAGTTTGGTGCCGTCCGAAGAGGTCTTGCGATTGGGGTCAGTTACACGCTTGATACGTGCGCCAACGGTGTACTTCACACCATTGATCTCTTTTGTAATATTGGAATTCTTGCGCAGAATTGTGGCAGCATCATAATTTATTGTCTGCAGGTTGATAAAGGTGTAGGGTGATAGACTATACAATGTGTCCTCGCCAAGCATAAAATAGTTGGCACGATTAGAGGTGCCGTACATAGTGCTGTTGTTTCGTCCTGCTGCAATCATCAAGTCTTGAGCATCATCGACTACGCCTACGCCAGGTGTAATAGCCATGTAGTTGACATTGTAACTCGAAGAGGAGGTCGTTGCTCCCTCTTCCACCATGATTTGACATTTGAATCCCATATTCGTGACGTCTCGAACTCTTGTGACCATGGGGGCTTTGATGATGGAGGGTTTGTTGATTTCGGTGAGCACCACAGGAACCACTCCTTCGGGGAATGGTGTCGTGAATGTGATTTCTTGCTCTTTCGACATTCTGACTTTAGCAGAGCCAACCTCGCATGTCAATGGACCAAACTGATGACTCCCTTTGGAGAGTGCCATGAAGGGTAGCATTTCTGCTTCTTTCATTTCGGCAGATGCTGATGATAACCAGGGACTAGGAGTGTAGGTGAATCCACTTGCTGTGGCCAAGGTAACCAGGTTGGTTAGATTGAGGCTTGAGTTGTTATTGGTATGTGCCCCCATGAATATAGCTGGAGCTTCAGTGAAAGGCGCATCTTCATTATAACCAATCTTTACTTCATCGAGGCCTACCAATATCATTTCTCCATAGTGAACAGACTCGCTACTCTCAATTGTAGAACGTGACGCCTTGAATATAGGCGAAGCTAACATCTTGTTTTCTGCTGTGAGGTTGACGATGCGGTATTCGTAGATTCCTGCCGATGTCAAGGTGTCTTGGTATGTGTATGTTACCTTCTTGCCATTTTGATCTGCTGGCTTAATGGTCTTTATGGTGATATAATCTTCGCCGTCTGATTTGCGTTGTACCTGGATCTCATTAAGCATGTCACCATTAGTATCTTCCCATGAAAGTTTGTAGATTCCATCCTTTTGATTGGCCCAATCGCCAGTCACATTGCCCGGCGCAAAGTATACGACGTTAGGAATCTTCTCATACTCCTTACGGTAGGCCATGCCAGACTGCATCGTCTGGAAATACTTACCTGTAAGTGAGAGTTCGCTTTCGCCACGGAGGAGTTTAGAGCAATCGGCCTCACTATTCCAATAAGCATAGCGCTCTACATAGGGTGAGCTATTGAGAGAGTTGAAGATGCCTTTCATGGCATCGAGATTCTTCTGTTGATTGGCCTGTGAGAAGGTACGGTCTGTTGCAAAGATACCATTGTTGTTCCATGAAGCACCCCATACAAATTCTGAAATCCAGATGGGACGTTTGCCATACTTCTCATAGTAGTATTTCATGTTGTCGAATCCGCTGGCCCAATAGCAATGCAAGTCGAGGATATCGCAACGCCATCCACGTCGATCTACTTCGGCAATGAATTGATCCAAGTGGCTCCAGCTTCCATCGTGTGAAGACTCCGAGCAGAGACGCAAGCCTGTACGCATCAAATCTTGCCACTGATTGAGGATTGTTTCAACGCTTTGCGGAGTATCATCGGCACTATTGCCCGGTTCGTTGTTGGTCTTCATGTGGCAAGCATAGGTAGCGCTACCGCACGCTGATGCTGAAGGCCAAGCGACATAGATCTGATGAGGTACACACTCGCGGTCGGGTAAGTGGCTGAAACCTGCAGCCCAGTCGTAACACCAGCTGGTAGCCAAAAGGTTATTAGCACTCGTGCGGGTGTCGCTGGCTAGACCTTTCTTCTCGGCATCGTACCATTGGAATACTCGATATGAACTGATGCGGCCATCAAATACTGTGGGCAATACGGGTATCTCGAGGTCTTCTTTGTCTGCAATGAAGCAGCGGCTATATCCCCAACCGCTAAGACCGGTGGCAAAGGTTACCATGTAGCCGCGCTTGAGTTTGAAACTGCGGATTTGGTTGTTGAGCTTTTTTTCGGACAGAGAGTTCATGAAGCCTCCTGAATGCTCCAAACCGAAATCATTGACGGCTGTGCCCTCAAAGTTCTGCTCTGAATATACGGTGAGAGGCTTAAAGTCTTTTCCATAGGGCATGATGATTGCACCATGTGCATACATCTTTACCTGGCAGTTTTGTCCGTTTACGGCTTGTGCTCCATTGATGAATACGTGATTTCTCAGATGGTTGCTGATGACAACACTGGGGCGTATGCTTTGAATGATGAGTACGGCATGTTCTGTGTTAGTGATATTGATGCTGCCGTTCCCCGTGAAGGGGGTCGTGCCAGTAATGACATAATCCACGTCTGCGCTCAGCGTTACTGCTGAACTGACTTGGTTTACCTTAGTTATTGTGTTTGCAGCGTTGGCTGTCAACCCTAATGACAACAAAAGCACACATGCGAGTTGTTTGATTTTCATAGTTGTTGTTTGATGATTTGTTTAGAGATTCTAAGACCGCCTAGATAACCTAGGCATCCTAGAATCTCCTAATTTATTACTTTACTGAACGAATAACAAATGTATACTCATAATCTCCATACGGCATTTGGTACTCCCTACGAGGCCATGCACCCCATGAGTTTACACAACCTACACCAAACTGCTGCTTGTCGATACTTACGACAGTGAAGTCGCGAGGAGTGAGGTCTCCTGAGTGGCGCTGGTCCTTATCCCAACCGTCGTCGAGATCGTCCTGCAAGTAGTTGAGGGTTGTAGCGTTGAGTGCCTCGGTGCCGTAGAACTCGAGACCCTTACCCTCAGCATCAAGCACGCGCCAGTAACGCACTTCGGTCTTGTTGCCCGACTCCTGCGGACGGATATAGGGGAAATATTGAGCGGCTACCGTTTGGTTGTAGAGTCCAATGGTTTGGTCATTGTTGCGGTCGATGTAGTTCTCTTCGGGACCATTGCCATAGTATTGGATGAAGGCATAATTCTCGGGCATAACCATCTGCATACCGAAACGGAAGAGGTGGGGTTTGCCTTCCTTGTTTTCACCTGCTTTGAGTGATTGGTTAACGATAAGTTGGCCATCCGCGGTAAGGGTATATTTCATTATGAGAGTGGCTTCGAACTTAGGTAACTCATATTGAGCGGTTACTATCACGTTATTCCCCTCCTTTGTCCATGTAAGTCCCTCCTCAGTAAGACGGAGTTCTGGATTTTTCCAATCAACGAAACGGCGTTGTAAGCCTGCTCCGAAGTCGTTGTCGGTAGGTGCGCGCCAGAAATTAGGTTTCAAGGCGTGCCCCTTCTCCATCATCGGGGTATCGTTGACATCAATATACTCAATCCAACCGTTCCAACGGTTCCATGTCACAGTGAGGTCGCCGCCCTTGAGGATGAGGCAAGCCAAGTGTACATCTTCGCTCACAGCATCACCTTCGGCTGATGTAATAGCTTCCATGGTAGGATATGCGTATTCTGTGAGTTGGAACTGCTCGTGTGCTACCATATAATCCTTGGCCAAAAGAGGCTGAGCCTTCTTGAGGCGGAATTCGACATTGAGCATATATTCCTTGCCATTTTCGGCAGGGTGCTTGAAGCCCTTGAGCGTAACCACCTTCTTGCCTTGTGCAGGCACAACGAGGTTGTCAACTTGACCGTTTGCCACTTGCTTACCTTCCTCGAGGAGTACCCAAGCGAGGTAGTAGTCGGCAAGATCAGTGAAGAAGTTTTCGTTGTATACTTCTATTTGTCCTTTCTTGAGGTCCTTGGCAGTAGCCCAGATGTTCTGGTAGTTGTAGCGTACCTCATAGGCGTGGGGGTTGTAACGACGGTCGGGAGCAATGATGCCGTTACAGTTGAAGTTGTTGTCTGATGCGGGATAACGGCCATAGTCACCACCATAGGTAAAGATTTCCTTACCCTCCTTATTCTTGTCTCGGAGGCCTTGGTCTACGAAGTCCCAGATGAAGCCGCCTTGCAGGGCGGGGTACTGTCTGATGAGGTCCCAATACTCCTTTAAACCACCAATAGAGTTGCCCATGGCGTGGGCATACTCGCACTGGATGAGGGGTTTGTCGGGATTCTTACCATATCGCTCCATGTATCTGTAGTCGGCATACATGGGGCAGCGGATATCGCTATTGCGAGCGTTGATGGCTTGCTCATATTGTGTGGGGCGGCTATTGTCATAAGCCTTGATCCAGTCGTAGGCAGCCTCAAAGTTAGGACCGTTACCAGCCTCATTGCCCAAGCTCCAGAAGATGATGGAGGGGTGATTTTTGAAGGTCATTACGTTGCTGATATTACGCTCAAGATGAGCCTTGGCAAACGCGGGATTCTTGGCTAAAGTGCGCTCACCATAGCCCATACCGTGACTCTCGATATTAGCCTCAGCTACTACGTAGAGACCATATTCGTCGCATAGCTCGTACCAACGGGGATCGTCGGGATAGTGACAGGTGCGTACGGCATTGATGTTAAGTTGCTTCATGATCTGGATGTCCTGAATCATTCGCTCTACAGATACTACATAACCATGGTCTGGGTCAAGTTCGTGACGGTTGGCACCCTTGAAGTATACTGGCTGTCCATTTACCAGTACTTGGTAGTCCTTAATTTCAACCTTGCGGAATCCTACCTTTTGGCGGATGGCCTCAATGATGTCGCTACCATCTAAAAGTTCGATGTCGAGGTTATAAAGGTTAGGTGTTTCGGCTGTCCATTTCGCGGGATTAGTTACCTTTAATAAGGTCTCTGCTTTGCCTTCATTATTAATAGTGGTGGTGGCGGTCTTAACTACCTTGCCTGTGGCATCAGTCAAAGTGTAGCGCAAGCTCTTGCCTGCTGCATTGTCGGCAGTGGCAGAAATCTTCAAGGTTCCATTTTTGTAGTTCTTGTCCAAGTCGGGGAGAATGAAGAGGTCGTCGATTCGTACTTGGGGACGAGCGTACATGTATACCTCGCGGGCGATACCTGTGAAGCGCCAAAAGTCTTGGTCCTCAAGGTATGAACCATCGCACCAACGCATTACTTGCATGGCTACGAGATTCTCTTTTCCAGGCACGAGGTAGGGAGTGATGTCAAACTCGGCTGCCATCTTGGCATCCTCGCTATAGCCCACATACTTGCCATTGATCCATACCATGAGGTTGGATGTAGCAGAACCTACATGGAGGTACACTTGTTGCCCTTTCCAGTCGGCGGGAATCATAAATGATTTACGGTACGAACCGGTGTAGTTGTTGCGCTCCTCAATGTAGGGAGGATTGGGCTCAAACTGAAGATTCCAAGGATAACCGGCATTACGATAGATGCGGTCGCCATGGCCCAGGATTTCAAAAAGACCGGGTACGGGGAAGTCTTCCCATTTGCTGTCATCGTAGCCTAAAGTAAAGAAACCCTCAGGGGCTTCGTTGTGGTTCTTTACGAAATTGAATTTCCAGTCGCCGGTAAGATCTAGATAACGAGAACTTTGACCCTTGTCTGCCTGTGCGGCGAGTTCGATGCTCTCATAGGCAAAATAGGCTGCGCGGGCCTCCTTGCGGTTTTCGTGGTTCTTTTCGGGATCGAGCCACATCTTCTCGGTTTGTGCGCTTAGGCTCATGGTGGCCACCAATGCGCTCATTAGAAAGAATGTCTTTTTCATAGATATGTGTGAATGTGTTGGTTCGCAAACTTGGACAAAGATACGAAAAAGTCGAAATAAATACAATGTTTATGCTAATATTTCGTGAGCTTGTGATTTTACTTGCAAGTAGTTAGGTTTAGTTTGGCTTTTCTTCCTGTAGTGTCTGAGACTGTAAATGTAATCTTTCCAGGTGTGTGACCTGAGCGAAGAATGACAAGGGCGGAGCCATTGTGGAGGCGCCGAGCGTTGCCGGAGTGTGGTTCATCGCTGTATAAGTTGCCGTTGTCTACGGCAATAATGCGGGCATCTCCCTCAATGGAAAATGTGAGTTCTTCTTGGTCTGCCCACACACGTCGTTCCTTATTGTCGACGGAGTAAATCCTAATATGCATGAGGTCAGTGCCATCTGCCTTCCAGGAGATATTGTCTGGCGTGAGTTGTAGCCTTTGTGCTTCTCTTGAAGTTTCAATGCGATGGTGGGCTGCTATTTCTCCATTGCGGTAGGCAATTGCTTCGAGATAGCCTGGGGAATAAGGGATGTTGTCAAATCGTAGTTTGTTGCGTAAACGGGGAACTTGTGAATTCTCTTTGGAGGCGATTACTCGGCCATTGAGAACGAGGTCTACTTTTTCACAGTTTGTGTATACGATAGTGGAAAGAATGGAGCCTTTGGGGTGGTTCCAACTCTCGTTGGCGATACTGGTGCCAACCTGTACGTCGTTCCATACGATGTCTCTAGATGTGTTGTTGACAGCGACGTGTACTACAGGCTTGTCTGTAAAAATCGATTGGAGTAGATATGCCGTGCTTTTGGGTTGTAATGAAAGATCAAACGATCCGTTTGTCCATCCTTTGGCTGGCCACCCGTTTGATTCGCCAAGGTAGTCGATTTGCCCCCAATAGGCCAGTCCAACTACGCAGTCGAGATCCATCTCGTAAAAGTTGGCTCCCATGGCATTTGTGCTCGCTTCGGACTGGTAGAAAATCATTCCAGGAAAACGTTTCTTGTCTCCAGGGAAGTACATGTATCTATAGTTGTAAGAGGCAATGTTGGTTTCGTGTACTAAAGGTGCGGGCAGCGAGTCTGTGTCGAGATGTCTCCCGCGTGGATGCATGGCAACTGTGATGGGGCGTGTGGCGTCGTAACGTTGTAAGACAGGCTTCATCATACGATAAGCGGTGACGCCCCAGTCGTTGAATGGCAATGAATTGTAGGTTTGTAGTTCGTTACCTAAACTCCACATTATCACGCTGGGGTGATTGCGGTCGCGCTTAATCCATTCGGGTATGTCATGGGGCCAAAGAGTGAGCCAGTCTGCTCGTCCGCCGCAGAATTGAGTCAACCATTTGTCATACAATTCGTCTACAACGAGGATCCCATGCTTATCGCATAATTCCAAAAATGATTTGCTGTAGGGGTTGTGGGAGGTGCGTATATGATTAACCCCGAATTCCTTGAGGAGTAAAATGCGCTTTTCGATGGCTCGGGGAAAGGCGGCAGCGCCAAGCGCTCCAAGGGTGTGGTGATTGGCAATTCCTTTCAGCAGAACTTTTTCTCCATTAAGTTTTAGGCCAAATTCGGGCGAGAACTCTATGGTGCGTATGCCAAAATGGTGTGCTGTACTATCTATTATAGCTCCATGTTCGTTTAGGATGAATACTGATGTGGTATAGAGATGGGGTGAATCACAACTCCATAAGCGTGGATTGTCAATGGCGAACGAGTCGAGCCCAACTTCTATGGTGCGATATCTTCGGTTGATGCTGACGGTCTGTGTGTTGTCATATACAATATGTCCATCCGCATCACTCACTATTGTGCGCATGGGAAGACTGTTGTCTTTTGCATGAGTGGAAATCTCGGCTTGTATTTTAACTATGCGATTATTTGTGGTGGTGATATAAAGTGGGTGGCGTACAAAATAAGTGGTAGGGTTGGTAGCAATAAGTTTTACGTCGCGAAAAAGTCCTCCTCCAGTGTACCAACGGGAATTGGCTGCCTCTGCAGTATTGGCTCGTACGGCTATGATGTTTTCTTTGCCGAAATGTAGTTTGTTGGTAATGTCAATTTCAAATCCTACATATCCATAGTCGGTCCCTCCAATGAGCTCTCCGTTGAGATAAACGTCTCCGACATACATGATGCCTTCGAAATCAATGAGTATGCGTTGGCCTTGTAAATGCTCTGCAGGTGTATAGCTTTTGACGTACCAACCAGTTCCCATCTCCTTGAAGGCGCGGGATGACAGGCGGCTTTTGAAATTTGCGGCACCATCGGTGTTGTCGGGGCGTTCTTCTGGGGAAGGCTCAACCCAAGGTTGTGCTATTTGAAAATCGTGAGGGACGTCAATTTTCTTCCATTCAGAATTGTTTGGTGATGGTAGGGCTGTGGGTGGATTACTTAGTTCTCCCCAATGGAAGAACCAATCAAAATTGAAGTTTATTACTTCTCGCCCCCATCCTATGTCGGAATGTGTAAGAAGAATAAAAGCGAGTAGTAAAATTCGGTGGTGAATACCGAATGCACTTTTCATGGCGTTTCCCTTTTTTTGTTTTGTTCTGTAAAGATATTGACTTTATTTTAATTGTGCAACTATGAGTGGGGATGGTTTTTCTCGATAAGGGAAAATGTAGGTATAGCAAGAAAAGCGGTTTCTCTTGTTGGGGCTCAGGTATATCTCTAGATGGAGCCTGTGTAATATGGTATGTTGGTGCTCTTTTCTTTTTATAGTATGTGCTGAAGCCAATGTGATAATCCTAGCTGATTGAGAAGAATGATGGCTATGGCTACGGGTGCGAAGTAGCGAAGGATGAAAATGACGAAGCGCAAGTAGGGCGCTCGTAGGGAACCGTAGTTGGTGATCTCGTCGCGGATGAGTTTCTTGTCAAGATACCATCCTGTAAAAATGGAGATAAACATGCCGCCTACGGGGAGGCATATGTTGGACGATACGTAATCGAAAAGATCGAAAAGTCCCATATTGAATATTTTGATTTGAGCGAATGGGCCAAATGAGAGGGCGCATATGGTTCCTACGGCACAACAGGCAGCGGTGACGATCGTGGTTGCCTTTTCCCGGTTCATATTGAACTCCTCGGATACGTAGGCGGTAACAACCTCGTGCATGGATATGGTGGAGGTGAGGGCTGCTACTACAAGCAGGAAGTAAAAGAGCACCGACACACCATAAGAGAGCGCTGGCATGCTGCCAAATGCTTGTTGGAATACGTTGGGAAGGGTGATGAAAAGTAATGATGGTCCGATGTCATTGCTGCTTATTGCATAGCCCGCATTGAAAACTGCAGGGAAGATGATGAAACCCGACATGATGGCTACGAGTGTGTCGATAAGTGCAACATTGAGTGCAGTCTTTCCGATATTCGTGTCGCTGCGGAAGTAGGATCCATAGGTGCATAGGCAGCCGAGACCGAGACTGAGCGAGAAAAAGGCTTGCCCCATGGCGCTGAGCCATACGGACCCCGTGATCTTGTTGAAGTCGGGCTTGAGCAGAAATTCCAGACCTTGTGAAGCGCCGGGTAACATCACGGAACATATGGCCAGTATGATCATGATGATGAATAGGGCGGGCATCATTACCTTTGAGAATTTCTCGATGCCTCCTTTGACACCGCGTGTGACGATGATGTGAGTGATAATCATAAAAGCAAGCATCCAAGAAACCGACTTCCAGGGGTTACTTACAAATTCATTAAAAATGTCTGGAAAATCGGTGGCGCTCTTTCCTACGAAATAGTTGCCGATGGCCAGTCGGGTGTACTCGGCTGTCCAACCTGCCACAACAGAATAGTAGCTTAGGATGACGAAGCCTGAGAGTACACCTAAGCGTCCTACCCATTTCCATGGAGTATTTGGAGCGAGCTTACGAAAAGCGCCTGCAGTATTGGTGTGGGTATGCCTTCCGATGAAGAATTCGCTCATCATGATGGGGAGGCCTAGTAAGAATACGCAGGCGACATAGATGATGATAAAGGCAGCGCCGCCGTTCTGCCCAGTTTCGATGGGGAAACGCCAAATGTTTCCAAGACCTACGGCAGAACCTGCTGTGGCTAATACGGCGCCGAGTTTGCTGCCGAAGTTCTCGCGGATGTTGTCGCTCATATTGCTGAATGGTAGTGTTATGTAAACAATATAGGGCCGGAATTTCTTCCAGCCCTATTTTATTTCTTTTGATAAGGTGTCTCTTAGAGTTTTGCGATGTGAGCGCAGAGCTTAGACTTCAAGTTAGCAGCCTTGTTCTTGTGGATGTTGTTAGTCTTAGCGAGCTTATCCAACATCTTCTGAACAGCAGGATACATTGCCTGAGCTTCAGCCTTATCAGTTGTTGCGCGGAGCTTACGAACTGCGTTACGCATGGTCTTAGCATAG
>JAZONP010000231.1:0-3107 GCA_045654565.1 Bacteroidaceae bacterium | reverse complement strand
CTTGTCCATATAGTTGTACTCGGCACCCACGCTGAAGTCCTTGCCCTTGTAGCCCACGAAGGTGGCTGCGTTCCATTGGTCGGCATCGGCCGCGGTGGCACCCTCGTTCAGTCCGCCATAGAGGCGCACCTGAAGACCCTCGACGGGAGTCACCGTAGCGCCCAAGCCATAGTTGAGGCCCGTGCCCTTCTGTATCTTCTTGTACCCCTCACCGTTGACGATGATGGCATCGGCCGAGAGCCAGTCGGCAAACCTGTACGCAGCCGAGATACCGAGGTCGGCACTGCTGCCAAACTTGTACAGATCCTGGAACGACTTCATCACGTAGCGGTAGCCCCAGAACTTCTCCTGGAAGTTGAACTGTGTGGTCGAGATCAAACCACCGTTCAGGGTGAGGTTGCCTGTCTTCCACGACAGCATCGCATTCTTTATATACGCCATGCGCTGGTAGTCGCTCACATCAGAGGACTTGCCGATGTCCATCACACCCTTCACCGTGAGTCCGCCGTCGAGTTTGTACTCGTAGCCGAGGTAACTGCGCTCCAACTCGAAGCCCAGGCTCTCAGCATCCTTGCTGAAATCGGCATTGAAATTACTGAACACCTGCACGATGGCCTTACCCTTCGGCTCTGCCACCTTTGCCTCTTGCGCCTGTGCTGTGATTCCCACGCAAGCCACGAGGCTTGCCACGATAAACTTCATCTTTTTCATACTTTCTTTTTGTTTTGTGTTAAACTTTTCAGTTTCTGTTAATCACTAAATTCTCTTTTCTCTATCTGATCAGATACATTGTCTTAATTTGGAGATAATATAGCAGTTGCCCAAGCTCCGTTTTGTCATTCTGAACGCAGTGAAGAATCTCGCTAACGTCTCTTGCAAAGTCCCTGCGCGAGATCCTTCCGACGCTACGCTCTGTCAGGATGACAATATCGCTGAGAATTTGTCGTTTTGACAACACCTATATTGTTACCTTTAATTTTTCGAGTGCAAAGGTAGAGGGACAATGTTTCATAAATGTTACGATGCCGTTAAGTGAATGTAAAATGTGGGGAGGAGTATCGAAATTCTATTAAATACGATGAAAATACCGCGCTACAGAGGGGTAAAGAAAGAAAAACAATCAAAAACAATAACATTTTCTACAAAAACATAGTTTTATATGGATATTTATTTCTATTTTTGCGTAGAAATATCAATATATGACTACATTATATGGATAATTTTACTACGAATCAAGACTTTATTGCACTCCTTAGCAAACGGCTGAAGGAGTACCGCCTTGCCGCTCGCATCAGCCAAAAGGAGATGGCTGAGAGGTCGGGTGTAAGCTTGACTACCATATGTCATTTGGAGCAAGGGGTAAACCGCAACATCACGCTCAACAATTTCATTTCACTCCTTCGTGTAGTCGGTATGGAACAACGTCTGAACGACTTGTTGCCCGAGCTCCCCATGCCACCGATGGCATTGAAACAGATCAATAAGTACATTCCTAAACGAGTAAGGAGAAATAGCGATGATACAGAATCTTGATGTATATCTATGGGGACGTAAGGCTGGTTCATTGGTGACCTATAAAGATCGCTATGCCGAGAAGATATGTTTCTACTTTGACCCTGCGTTTCTCAGTGCAGGTTATGACATAGCTCCACTCAGAGCTTCTGTAAATAGCACCTCTGTGAAGAATGGCTTGCCCGTGTATGCCGACAGTGAGAAACTCTTCGGAGGCTTACCCTCATTCATTGCCGATTCACTGCCCGACCACTGGGGTAACAAGGTTTTTAATGAATGGGCCAAGGCACATAACATAAGCACGAGGAATCTCTCGGCACTCGACCGCTTAGCCTATATTGGCAGAAGAGGTATGGGAGCTTTGGAGTTTCTTCCTCCTGCAGCCGTAGATTTGGAAGAGCCCATCAAGGTTGAGATAGCCGAGCTGTATAAATTAGCCCAGTTGGCGCTCAGCGAAGCCAAAAGCTTCAAGTCTGCGATACATCCAGACTTGATGATAGAAAGCCTGTTCAAGGTGGGCACATCTGCAGGTGGTCGCAGACCTAAAGCCATCATCAACCTCAACCAAGAAACAGGAGAGTGCTATTCGGGCCAAGTAGCCACACAGATGCCTGGGTTTGTACCGATGCTCATCAAGTTTGACGAACATTCAGACATCCCCACCACTCGCATCGAATATAGTTACTACCTCATGGCAAAGGATGTAGGGATCAACATGATGCCGTCCTACCTCATGGAGGGTGATGACACAGCCCATTTCTTGACACAACGCTTTGACCGACAGGATGGTAAGAAGATTCATACGCAGACCTTGGCTGCCATGAAGCCTGCCGCATCCAGTTATGAAGATTTGTTCGAAGTAGCCTACCGCATCAGCATCCTCCCTGCCGAGATAAAGCAGCTATTCCTATTGACGACGATGAACGTACTGGGAGGCAATGTCGACGACCATACCAAGAACTTCAGTTTCATGATGAGCGATGATGGAGTTTGGCATATTGCTCCAGCATACGACTACACCTTCTCGGTCGACCTTTCCGCTCCTGGCTATATGAACCGCCACAGCATGACTATCAACAATAAGAATGCCGACATACAGCGCACCGACCTACTTGAATTAGCCAAGCGTTATAACGTAAAAGGGGCAGATTCGATTATAGGTAAGGCGATAGCTGTTGTGAGCAACTACGAGCACTATGCAGCGCAAGCAGGTGTTAGCCCACATTGGACTCAAACGATAAAAGAGGAAATCGCCTTTCGAGTACAAGGATTAGATCTATAATTTGCTTTCAACCAAAATACAAAGAATCAATAGCAGAAGTCACTTCTGCTGACTTCAATTTGAACTTGTGCAATTTTTGCACAGGTTGTTTCTCATTCTAGTTCCTCATCTTCCTCTCGTCCAATCCCTATCGATAGCCTTCTGTGGCGTTTATGGCCTTTCCCCCGATTGTTACATTTCTGTTAAATCTCTTTGCGAGGGGTACAGCGTATCGCTTTTATCCATACTTTTGCATCGTAATAGATTAGGATATGACAACCGAACGCATATTGATCGTGGACGATGAGGAGACCCTCTGCGAGGTGCTGAGGCT
>JAZONP010000230.1:0-2507 GCA_045654565.1 Bacteroidaceae bacterium | reverse complement strand
GCCGTGTCGGTGAGCTCCACCTTCTCGAAGACGATACTGGTAGTGTTGGATGCTCCTACCAACGGGAACTCAATCACTTTGTTCTCTTTCGCACACGCCCCCAGCAGCATTGCCACGGCAAGGGCAAGGAATAGTTTGGTTGGTTTCATTGTATTTCATCTTGTGTGTTATTCCATCTATAAGACGGAGAAAATCCCCGAAAATTACATCGAGGCGAAAAATTATATTTTGAAGCATCCGCTCATGCGTTCAATCTCATGTCTTGGAATCCCTACAACCTATTCTCCCACATCTGCCGTATCTCGTATTCGTAGTATTCGTTCATCGCCTCCCAACTTTCTACGATGATGAATACGATGGCCCCGATGCTGAGGGCAAATGTGACGAACGTCTCCATCGAGGGCAGTTGATAGTCGAGCAGCGTCCTCGTCATCGTGAGCAGGGCGTGGGCGATCTCCTGCCAATAGGTGATGAACAGGCTTATGCCGCTTCCCCACAAGATGGCAAAGAAGACAATCAGGTAGATGCGGCGCAGGCTGCGTGTGGGCAGCTGGCGCATGATGCGGCTGTGCAACTGGCTCTCGTGCTCGCTGCTCAGGGTATCTGCCTTCAGCAGCAGGTCTCTTATCTGTCGGTCTTCGCGGTTCATATCGTTTCGGTCAACAAGGTTCGCAAATGGTTTCGTCCACGGTGTAGGGCTGTCTTGATGGAGCCCTCGCTCATGCTGGTCACGGCAGCAATCTCCTTGACGCTCATCTCCTCCAGGTAGAAGAGCGTGATGCAGGTGCGCTCCCTTTCGCTCAGTTGTGCTATGGCGCGGTGCAGAGAGGCCACCTGCTCGGCATCATGGTCGGCCTCTGCGGTCAATGTCTGCAAGATAGGAGATAGATGCTCATCATCGAGGCTCAGGTGATGCTTCGCTCCTCTGAGATGGCTCTGATAGGTATTGTAGGCAATGCGGTAGAGCCACGTGCCGAATGCCGAGAGCCGCTTGTAGCTGTCCATCCCCTTCCATGCACGGATGAAGGTCTCCTGTGTGAGGTCATCACTCAGCGCCTCATCGCCACCCGTCTCGATGAGGAAGTACCGGTACACAGGGCGCAGGTACCGCTTCATCAGTCGGCCGAAGGCACGCTCGTCGCCAAGCAGTACCACACGGGAGATAAGGAATATTTCTTCGGGAGTAGACACGTGTATTAATTCTGAATTCTAAGTTCTGAATTCTAAATTGAAATTAAAACATTTGGCTTTGTCATTGCCGGTTCTGAGCTCAGCGAAGGATCTCTAAAAGTGCCTAAAGGAGATTCTTCGCCTTGCTCAGAATGACAAATAAATTACTTTTCCTCTACAACTTCAGCCTCTTCTATTGACTCAGCCTCCTTTGCTTCAATCTTGGATTTTCTTTTCTTATTGGCAAAATACCCAATAATCATAAAAAATGTGCGAATAACAAGGCGTAGCGCACCAAGGAAAAGCAGAATAAATGCAGCAACTTCAAGAATATCACTTACTCCACCATGAACTGTTCCTGAACCAAATCCAATCCCGAGACCAAGTCCCACCAGCGTGGCATCAGTGATAAATTTATCCTTATCGCTCTTCTTCGGCTTCATCAACGCCTCGATGGCCTCCTTGCTGATGGGCTCGGTAGAGTTCAGTAGGTTGTTGTCGATGAGTTTGTTGATAAGTTCCTTGTGGTCTTCGGCCTTCTTGCGTGAGTGACGGAGGCAGAGGACAAGTGCGGCAATGCCTGCTGCAATAATGCAAACTATAATCAGTACAATCAGTACATCCTCGCCCCGGATGGCACTGTTTTTTCGTATATCGGCATCAATCTGTGCCATCCTTTCGGCGTGCCTATCCAGTTGTGCCTGTCTTGCTCCAGCCACCGAGTCCTCATACTGCTGAATCTGTCTTGAGCGTTCATACTGTGCTTCTGGAGAATGGGGGTTTTGCGCCATTCCCATCACTGGTATCAAAGCCACCGCTGCCAATAGCAGCACCTTGAAAAACTTTTTCATATTGTTCGCTGTTTTAGTTTGTTCGTTTATCTTGTTCACTCTTTTGTGGTGTCACCGTCAATTAGACAACACGACTTGCCAAAAGGTTACAACAAAGGTCAACATTTTCCCATTCTTCAAGGTGGCAAAAGTTCATAAATCGGTTGCTTTTCCCTTGACTTCAGCCCCTTCGGGCGTCGACCTAAAGGTTCGGCCAGCGAACTTCGTTTGGCGGTGGCAGAGTCCCCTTGTCGTGCATAGCAAAATTCGCACCAATTTGCCTTCATCCAAACTTCAGTTTGGACAAAGGGAAACAGAAGTTTGCAGCCCTGCAAATTCCTGTCTCCCTTTATTCAAATTCATTCGTTGACATGTACTAAATAAGTTGACACAACAAAAAAAGTTATGTCACGAACAATTAGTACTTCTCTCCGTCTGGAGATTGTGGGCGTTTACTACCACAGCAACATGAAAAAGTCGGATATCTGTAAGAAATATGGTATATCC
>JAZONP010000229.1:0-12923 GCA_045654565.1 Bacteroidaceae bacterium | reverse complement strand
CATCAAGCCTCTTGGTGAAGGTTTTATCAACGACACTTTTGTTGTGAAAACTAAGGGTAGTACTCCCAACTACATCCTTCAGCGTAAGAACCACGCTATCTTCCCCGATGTGCCCGGTATGATGGACAACATCGTGAAGGTGACTACTCACCTCAAGGAGAAGATCGCTGCTGCTGGTGGCGATCCCCGTCGTGAGGCTCTTACTCAGACTCCTACCACTGATGGTAAGTACTATTGGCAGGATGCCGATGGCAACTACTGGGCGGTGTGCGAGTTTATCGAAGGTTCAGTAACCTACGACCGTGCCGACACTCCCGAGCTCGCTTTCAAGGGTGGTCAGGGTATCGGACGTTTCCAGGCTCAGTTGGCCGACTTCACTACTCCGCTTGTTGAGACCATCAAGGGCTTCCACAACATCCGCTGGCGTTTCCAGCAGTGGGATGAGGTCATCGCTAAGGATCCCGTGGGCCGCGTAGCCGAGCTCAAGGAGGAGATCTCTTGGATCGAGAGCCGCCGCGAGAAGATGCTCGACTTCTGGAAGATGGTCGAGGAGGGCGTTCTCCCCATGCGTGTTACTCACAACGATACCAAGCTCAGCAATATCCTCTTTGATGATAAGGGTGATGTGCTCTGCGTTATCGACCTCGACACCTGCATGAGCAGCACCTCACTCAACGACGTGGGCGATGCACTCCGTTCATACACCAATACCGGTGCAGAGGACGATCAGGACCTCAGCCGCGTATCGATGGACATCAACATGTTCGAGGGTTACATCAAGGGTTACCTCTCAGAGCGTAAGGCTTCGATGACTCAGAGCGAGATCGACTGGTTGGCTTTCTCTGGTATCTACATCACCTACGAGCAGGTGCTCCGCTTCCTCATGGACTACATCGACGGCGACAACTACTACAAGGTGCGCTACGACGGTCACAACCTTGTTCGTACACGTGCTCAGTACAAGCTCCTCACCAGTATGGAAGAGCAGTACGACCGCATGCAGGAAATCGTACGCGAGGCTGCGAAGTAATCAGTTTTGCTATTCTGGATAAATAGCATTGTTTGGCGAAGGGTGTCATTCTGAACAGAGTGAAGAATCTCGCGCAATGCAGGGTGAGGGATCCTTCACTACGTTCAGGATGACATGACGAATGGAAATTAATTAAACTATTTAATAAAATAATTATGACTCAAAAACAAAACAAGACCGGCATTGCATTGGCGATTTGTGGATTGTTCTTCTTCGCCATCGGCTTTGCGTTGGGTATCAATGGCTTCTTGACCCCTGTGCTCAAGGGAGCTTTGGATATCACTCCTGTGGTTGCTAACCTGTTGATCGCATTCAACTTCGTTCCCTTCTTGCTCTTCGGCTATCCCGCTACTGTATGTATCAGCAAGATCGGTTACAAGGCTACTATGGCCGTATCGTTTGCGTTGTTTGCCATCGCATTCGGCTTGTTCGTGCCTGCTGCTAAGTTTGCTTCGCTGCCCTTCTTCTTGGTAGCTTGCTTCATCAGCGGTGCGGCTAACGCTGTGCTCCAGGCATGTGTGAACCCTTACATCACCATCCTTGGCCCGCTCGAGAGCGCTGCTAAGCGTACCTCTATCATGGGTATCTGCAACAAGCTCGCTTGGCCCACTACCACCGTGTTCATGACATTGGTAATCGGTAAGGGTCTCGATGAGATTCAGATGGCCGACCTCTTCTTGCCCTTCTATATTATTATAGGTATCTTCGTAGTGCTTGGCATCATCGCCCTGCTTGCTCCGCTGCCCGAGGTTAAGGCTGCCGGTGAGGATGAGCACGACGCTGCAGCATGTCCCTATGCTGAGGGTAAGACCTCAATCATGCAGTTCCCCCACTTGTTGCTCGGTTGCTTGGCACTCTTCTTCTACGTTGGTGTTGAGACCATCTCTCTTGCAACTGTGGCCGACTATGCTACCAGCCTTGCCAAGGAGGGTGTGGCTCTCTCTGCGTCAGCAACACTCCTCGGTTATATCCCCTCAGTAGGTATGGTGCTCGGTTACCTCTGCGGTATCCTCTTCATTCCCAAGTACCTCAGTCAAGACAAAGCTATGCGTATCTGCGCTTGGCTTGCCCTTGTAGGCTCAGTGTTGGTAGCTGTGCTCCCCGGTGAGTACTCTATCTACTGCATCTTCCTGATGGCTCTCGGTTGCTCACTCATGTGGCCCGCTTTGTGGCCCTTGGCAATGGCTGACCTCGGCAAGTTCACCAAGCAGGGTGCTGCGCTCCTCACCATGGCTATTGCCGGTGGTGCAGTGATGCCCCTCGTACGTGCTTGGGTTGAGGGTATGACCGACTTCCAGACCAGCTACTGGGTATGCGTACCTTGCTTCCTCGTAATTTTGCTTTACGGTAGCAGCTGGTACAAGATCCGCAAGTAATATGAATATATTGTCCTGAGCGTACCGAATCGCTACGCTCAGGACGTATAGATATCCTATCTAATATTAACCTTTTAAAAACGAGAAATCAATTAACAATTTTATTAACAAACTAAAAAGTCTCAAAAACATGAAGAAAAACTTACGTTTATTGTGCTTGGGCCTTGCTGCTGCTACCGTTACTTGCGGTTTCGCCCAAGAGGACAAAACTTCGTTGTTGAAGAACGCTGACATGGAACAAGGCCTTAAGGGCTGGGTTGTAGATGGCAGCCAGTTCTTGGGTAAGAATACCAAAAACTTGTCTACACAGACCGGTTTTTATGGTATGGGTAACACCGTGCTCGAAGCTTGGAATGGTAACGGTACTGGCCTTGCTGATTCTTATATCATGCAGCGCTTGGGCAACTTGCCTTCAGGTACTTATGTGTTCGGTGCTTACATCGGTGCATCTAAGCAGTATCATCGTCAGCCAGTTAAGGTAATGGTAGATGGTGAAGAGGTGACAAAGTACGAGTACTGGAGCAACCGCGACTCTGTACAGGGTGTACAGTTGTTCGCTAACAAGGAGGTTGTTCGCGTAGCTACCAACAACCCTGACTACAACAACATGGTAGGTGCTGATGGTAGCCTCTACACCGATGGTCACGCTTCTAAGTTTAACGTAGCTGTTACTTTGACAGATGCTGATGCTAAGAAGGGTTATCTCGATGCAGGTTTGCGTTACACCAACACCAATGCCAACTACGTAGTATGGGACAACGCTACGCTCTATTACTTCGGTGACATGAGCAAGGAGGCTGCTCTCGATGCTATGGCAGAGATCGACATGACCAACGCAGCTGCTATCATCGACACCTTGAAGGCCTACAAGATGAATGTTGACTCATTGGCTAACTTGACAACTGTACTTGATGGTGTTGCGGCTAAGACCACTACCGCTGCTACCTTGTGGGACGATGTGAACACTCTCCACTATGCAGCTGCTAAGGCTAGACGTTCGATCAATGACTATAAGAACTTGGAGAACAACATCAAGTCAGCAAAGGAACTTCTCGAGGTTGAGGAGTGGACACAAGAGTGGGCTGCTGATATGAAAGATGCGTTGACAGAGGTTGTTGCTACCGCTGATGCGGCTTACACAGCAGCAGAGATGAACCGTGAGGAGCTGACTGCTTTGCGTAAGGAGCTCAACTGGACTGCAGGTGACTTGCATATTGACTCTGTATACGCTGCTCAGACACGTTTGGCTGCGTATGTCTATGCAAAGCAAGAACAGCTTAATCAGGCTGGTGGTGTCTCTCAGTCTCAGCTTGACGTGTTGAATACCCTTGTGGGAACCATCGCAAATGCAATTGGTAGCTATGAGGCAGATTATGAGCTTCCTATGGAAGAGAGAACAATCAATCCCAATGATCTCCTTCGCTACATCGCTGCCGTGGAAGAGGCTATCGCTGAGGTAGAGGCTAATCCTTACGATCCCACAGCAGTTTGGTCAAAGACTCTTCCCCAATCTGTAGATGCTATCGCAGGTTACAAGCCTTTGGCTGGTACTACTGCTGCCGATAACCTCTATACCTACGAGTCTGAGTTGATCGAGTTCGGTGCAACCGTTGAGTTGCTTCGTATGACAGTAACCAAGGTTTCTTCAAATCAGATCTACTTCTGCCTCCAGTCATTGGAGTTCTTCGATGCTGAGGGTAACGAAATCCCCTTGACTGCTTCTAGCTTCTACTCAAATGCCGACCACAACACTGTAGCTGGCTTCAATGATGGTCAGAGCTATGAGGGTCTCGTAGATGATAATGCTGATACTTACTTCCACTCTGACTGGAGCGGTAAGATTACAGAGCCTCACTACCTCGAGGTAACTCTCCCCAACGGTGGTTACAGCGCAGTATCTTTCAAGATGGTTGCTCGTAACGCTAACCAGCGTCACCAGTTCCCCGGTGAGATCGTGCTCTCTACTCCTCCTGTAAGAAAGAACTACACTCGTCTTGAGCAGCTCGTTCATGAGGCTGAGGCTTGCGAGGCATACTCTGCTGCAGATCCTGGTTTCTACACCGGTGACTTCAGCTACCTGCTCAACGCTATTGCTGATGCTAAGGCTTTGTTGGCTACTGAGGATGCTTCTGAGGATGCTTGTGAAGAGATGCGTAAGACTCTCCAGCGTCAGATGCAGATCTTCAAGGATCCCGCTACTGACAAGAGCATTCACTTGCCCGATCCTACGAAGGAATACCGCATTATCTCTGGTTACCCCGGCTTCTACGAGAAGCAGTTCGTAGAGAAGGCATTGACCGTACACGCTGCTGACACCGCTCTCTGGTGGGAGAATGTATGTGCTGACAGCTTGCAGCAGGTGTTCAAGTTTGAGCCTATCCTCAACGAGGACGGTGAACTCTCTTTCGAAGTTGAGACTGGCGATAACGCTGACGGTACCACATGGGAGAAGGTTTACTACCACTACACCATCAAGAACGTTGCTTACAACCTCTATCTCGATAGCGCATTCGTAGGTGAACCTTTGAATGTACACTTGGCTAAGGAGAAGGAGGCTACTGACACCGTTACATTGCTTAGCCTTGGCCGTGGTCAGTGGAACATCATGATGAAGAACGGTACTCTCCACTGCGGTGACCACAATTCAGGAACTGTTGGTGGTCCTAACGGTGCATACGGTGGTACATGGGGTGTAAGCTCAAGTATCGTACCTTACGGTGGTGGTATTGACGGCTGCTCTGCATGGTTCATCCGTGAGTTTGTAAAGCTTCCCGCTACAGTAGAGGTTGCTGCTGGTCAGTTCAAGTCTCAGTTCATCCACTTCCAGGCTGCTAACACCTTCACTTTGGTTGCTGACAAGGATTGCCAGTTCACTGACTTGGCTCTCTATGACCTCTATGGTAACGCGCTTGAGATAGCTGATGTAACCGTTGTAGGCAACACTGCTACTATCACTACTGAGAACAACATCGCAGGTTGCGCATTTGCATTCACCAACAACGAGGGTGTTACTTCTGTGAAGTTCGACGCTAAGGAGTCTCAGCTCGGTCTCTTGCAGGATGCTCTCGATGAGGCTGTATCAGTTGCTCCCGTAGAGGGTACTGAGGTAATGCAGTATGCTGACCTCAGCGAGTACAACGGTGCTATCGAAAAGGCAGAGGCTATGCTTGCTAATGGCGGTACTGACGATGAGATCAAGGCTATGATTGCTGAGCTCGAGGCTGCTGTGGCTAACCTCACTCCCAATATGCCTGTAGCTGGTAAGTACTACATCATCTACAACTCAGTAACTGCATTCGAGGAGAGAAACGGTGGTCTTAAGATGACTCTCTTCTCTGAGGGTGCTCAGAACCTCCGTTGGGGTATCCAGAACGAACTTGAGTGGACAAGATACTGGCAGTTCGAGCAGGCTACTGCTGAGGAGCTCAAGGCTGCTGGTATGAGCGAGGATGCTACTGCATTCTTCATCAAGAACGTAGCTACTGAGAGCTACATCGGTGAAGTTACTGTAGCAGATGGCAACTCTTCATCTTTGACTACTAAGGCTTCGGCTCTTCCTGTTGTGCTCACCTCACTCGGTGGTAATGGTGGTGTTGAGGTTGCCCTCGATATTCTCGGTCAGTCAGGTAAGCGTATCCACGCTAACAACCACGGTAGCGGTGCCGGTAAGGGTAGCAATATCGTTTACTGGAGCTCTGGCGTAGGTACTGCTTCTTCTTGGACTATCGTTGAGACTCAGTACGACGTTACTGACATCGACTTCACTGAGGTTGAGACTGAAAAGGCTGTTGTTAAGGGTATATACGACATCTTCGGACGTCGCGTAGTTGCTCCCACAGCTCCTGGTCTCTACATCATCGACGGTAAGAAGAGATACATCAAGTAATCTTCTCCTCTGAGATAAACATTGCGAGGGCAGCCATCCGGCTGTCCTCGCTTGTTTTTTAGCAATAATATAGGAGTTTACCCATGGCATAGAAAATACAGCGATGTTGTCATCCTGACGATAGGAAGGATCCCTCAGTGTCTCTTCCTATGTCCCAGCGAGGGATCCTTGACTTCAGCTTTTCTCCTTTGGACCAGACTTTATAATGCTTTTCCCCGGGAGAATGATACCGTTACCCATATAGAGCGATGCTCCTGAAAAGAACTGTCTGATGAGATGGACAGCTCCTCGTCTGAGTACTTAGCCGTAGGTACTGTAGTACTTAGCCGTAAGTACTGCAGTACTTTGCCGTAAGTACTGGGCTGTCTGTTGCTACAAAAAGAAAGAGTATTACCACAAAAATGAAGGCAATAATATAGATGTTGTCCAAAACGTCTCGTGTCATTTCGAGCAAAGCGAGACAACCTTTAGGTCGCCGGCCAAAGGGAAAGGCAATCTCGCAGAGTGCACTGGCAGAGTTCCTGCGTGAGAGGAGTGCTGAAGCACGCTCCTCGGGGAAGATAAAGTTAATGGTGCTAAAGCACGCTCCTCTGGGGGAGATAAACCTCCCCTTTGTCGCAAGCAGCGCTAATGCTCCGCGCTGCCGTCGCAAGCAACGCTTATCTCGCGTTGCCCCTCTATAAACAGAGGGACAGTTGGTTAGATGATTGCAATAGATGAAAAATTACATTTTGTACATTCGCCACTTTGTTGTAATTTTGCCCCACGATGAGCCGCACAGACAAGACACAAGGCACCCGCCTGCTACAGAAGTTCAAGCAATACCTACTACTCGAGAAGGGCCTCTCGGCCAACACGCTCGATGCCTACGTGCACGATGTGGAGAAGCTCTTTGAGCATCTTGAGGAGAAGGGCCTGCACCCTTTCGATGTCAAGCTCGAAGACCTGGAGGAGTTCTTGGCCTCCCTACACGACAAGGCAGGCATCCATCCCCGCTCACAGGCGCGCATGCTCTCGGGCATCCGTGCCTTCTACCGTTACCTCGTCCTTGATGGTCACCTTGAGGCAGACCCCACCTTGCTGCTCGAGTCACCCAAGATAGGCATGCACCTGCCCGAGGTGCTCAGCGTGGAGGAGATAGACAGCCTCATCGCCGCCATCGACCTCAGCAAGCGCGAGGGCCAGCGCAACCGCGCCATCATAGAGACCATGTACAGCTGCGGCCTGCGCGTGTCCGAGGCGTGCAACCTCAAGCTCTCCGACCTCTACCTGAGCGAGGGCTTCATCAAGGTCGAGGGCAAGGGCAGCAAGCAACGTCTCGTGCCCATCTCCGAGCGGGCCATAGCAGAGATCATGGATTATATGATCGACCGTGCCGAGATACCTATCAAGCCCGGTCACGAGGACTACCTCTTCGTGAGCGCCCACTTCAAGAAGCAGATGTCGCGCATCACCCTCTTCCACATCATCAAGGAGCTGGCCGAGCAGGCAGGCATCAAGAAGACCATCAGTCCCCACACCCTGCGCCACTCCTTCGCCACCCACCTACTCGAGGGCGGTGCCAACCTGCGCGTCATCCAGAGCATGCTCGGTCACGAAGACATAGGTACCACCGAGATATACACCCACATCGACGCCCATCGCCTGCGCTCCGAGATCATCGAGCACCACCCGCGCAACATGAAGAAAAACACCTTCTGAGGGAATAACTCCGATGAAAAGGTGGTTTTTACTCTTTTTAGCCTCTGCTTTTCTTATCTGAAAATTCCAAGGTGAAGGTGGTGCGCTTGTCAGGCTGTGAAGATACGGTGATGCTCCCCCCGTGTGCCATCATGATTTGCTGTGCCAATGCGAGGCCGATGCCTGAGCCGCTCTTCTTCGTCGAGTAGAAGGGTTCGAAGACGTGCTCTATGCGGTTGGCGGGGATGCCGGGGCCATTGTCGGTCACAGTGATGTAGGCCTTGCCCTCACTCGTTGTCGCACGGACCTCGATTTGAGCATCTTTGCACCCTTCGAGCGACTGCGCTGCATTGCGCACGAGGTTGATGAGCGTGAGCGTCAGCAGATGAGGGTCGGCATAGAGGCGCATGCCTGTGGGTGCGTTGAGTTCGAGTCGGCAGTGTCCCCTCTCATTGCGCAGCAGACGCCCCAGCTTGGCAAAGAGTTCGCCGACGACGATGTGCTGGCATTTGGGTTCTGGCACGTTGGTCAACTGATGGTATGAGGTGAGGAAGGTGTTGATGCCCTCGGCCTGCTCGTTGATGATGGTGAGGCACTCGTGTGTGCGCTCCTTGTCATACATGTCGGGATGGCTCAGCACATCGTCGGTGAGCGACACGATGGGCGCCACGGTATTGCGCAGCTCGTGCGTCATCACACGCAGCATGCGGTCGTAGTATCGCTTGCTCCGCTCCAGTTCGTTCGTCTCGTCCCAATAGAGTTGCAGTATCTCGTTCATGTCGTTACAAGCCTGTCCGATCAACGGGTCTCTCGATGTGGGGAAGCGCATCATCAGGTCGCGCCCACGCAGGGCACGCAAGAAGTGGCTTACCTGTCGCAAAGGGTAGCGAAGCGTATGCCACAGCCACACTACGGCAGCCACCATGAGCAACACCGCCGTTACCATCAAACGATAGTGCTCCATATGTATGAAGTATAGCACCAGTGTGTAGGCAATCAGCACACACACGAGTGCCGCCACGAGTCGCAGCGTATAGTGTCGTTTAATAGATGCCATATTTCTTCAGCTTATTGTATAGCGTCTGTCGGCTCACACCCAAGCGTTGTGCTACTGAGGTCAGGTTATGGTCCGAGTTGTCCCAGGCGGTGCGTATGAACTGCAGCTCCATCTCTTCGAGCGTCAGCGTAGAGCGTTTGCTATCCTTCTCGGCAGGCACTACCACCTCCTCCGTCCACACCTTGTTTGACGATAGCAGTATGGTGCGTTCGATGGTCTCCTCCAACCGCCCAAACTCACCGTCGATAGCCATCGCCAGCAGCAATGCCATCGCTTTGTCCGTCACCTCTGGCTCGGGGCGGAAGTAGGTCGAGGCGTAGCGCTTCACGAGTGAACGTATATACGATCGGGCCACGCCCATGTCGTCCGTAGCCTTCTCCTCCGACTTACGTACCATCGCATTGCGTCGTTTCTCTATGGCCGTGGTGAGCGACTGTATCAGGCGTTCGTTGTTCCACGGCTTCTGCACAAAGTCGTCGGCTCCCTGCTTGATCGAGTCCACCGCCAGTGGCACATCGCCGAAGGCCGTGATGAGCACCACCGCAGGCGGGCATTCCAGTCCGCTGCGCTGCTTGATGCGCTCGAGCCAGAAGAGTCCGTCCTTGCCGTCGAGCTTGCCTGCACCGAAGTTCATGTCGAGCACCACGGCATCTACGTCGCCAGCCGCGATGAGTGCCGGTATCAGTTGTGGGTCCTCCACGGTCACGACCTTGGTGAACGCACCCTTGAGCACCATGCCCATTGTCTTCAGCACGGCAGCGTTGTCATCGATTATTATAACCTTTGCGTCAATCATTGCCTCTATTCTTGTAGTTAAATGTAGTTATATGGAGATATCACTTCGCTTTCGCTTCGTCAAGGAGATAAAGGCCGATAGTCTCATCGCGCGAAAGAACATTTGCCTTTGCCTCTACGGGCGGCGACCTAAAGGGTGGCCTTTAACTCCTTTTATCTCCATTTGACTCCCTTTATCTCCTAATGAATATCTCTTACACGACAAAGGTACTCCGATTTCATAGAAAAACGCAGAAAACCGTCGGAAAACGCGCTTCGCTGTCCAAAAGTGTCAAAAAATTAGACAATTTTCGAGCGAAAGAGTAATTTTAGCAAAATTTTTGAGGTGAATGCTTGCACCGGTTTCTAACTTCGCAGCAGCAAAAAGCGAAGTACGAACAAACAAAAAGAATAACGACAATGAAAGAATTTTTCAAGAACCTCGGACGCTACAAGCTGTCGTCCGTGCTCAACGTCCTCGGTCTCGGCATCGCCTTCGCGGCGGCTTACGCCATCTTGGTGCAGGTGAATTATGACCTTGGCTATAACCGCTCGCTCAAGGACTCGGAACGTGTGTTCCGACTGGAGACAGCTATGTTTGCCATGTTTTACGATGGCAAGATGAGTGATAGCATGAATGACCACTTGGGTCAGACGTTTGGTGAAGACTCTTCAATGGTAGAGACTTTCGGACGTGTATTAGAGCCTTCGTCCATCAACCTGAAACTGCAAGCTAATGGCGTAGAACAAGTGGTGGAGGTCACAGCCATTGAGGGCACCAAGGGAGTGCCCGAAACCGTGGGCTTCAACCTCGTGTGTGGTAGCTTCGACCGCTTGGAGATGCCCAACAGCGTACTGATGAACGAGAGGTTTACCCGAGCCCACGGTCTGCAACTGGACGATGTGGTACAAGATGAAAAAGGAGAGTCCTACACCATCGTAGGCATCTTCGAGGATTTTGCCAAGAACTGCGACTTCTATGATATACAGATGTTCCAAAGTGTTGCTCCCGACGGATGGGATGAGGCTGGCAACTGGAACTACACCTATTTGTATAAGCTGAAGGAGGCGTGGATGAAGGATGCCTTCCTCGAAAGTCTCTACCCCAAGTACCTTGAGTTCATGAAAGCGAGGGACAAGATGATTCATGAGTGGAAGGGAATAGAATATGTCGACACACTGACTTTGGAGCAGTTCCGTGCAGAGCCGAAGAACCTATTGCAACTGACCCCACTGGATGAATCCTATTTCACTGATGTGGATACAGCATTCAAGGTAGGCAATGCGACTACCACTTACACTCTGCTGGCCATTGGTGTCATCATCGTTATCGTTGCCTTTGTCAACTTCATCAACTTCTTTATGGCGATGGTGCCGCGCCGCATACGCCGTGTGAATACGGAGAAGATTTTCGGTTGCACGGCACGCTGCTTGCGCCTCGGCTTTGTGGGTGAGGCTATCGGGTTGGTGTTGCTCGGTTTGGTGTTGGCGGCCTACATCATCTTCATGATTGCTCCCGAAGTGAGTGCCAGCAGTTTCATCTCTACCTCCATCGCTTTGGAGGACAATTGGGACGCTGTGCTGATGATGCTCGCCGCAGGCATTGTACTCGCCATCATTGCCAGCATCTATCCCGCCTATTACATCACCTCGGTGCCTCCTGCCTTTGCCATCAAAGGCTCCTTCGGCAACTCGGTCAAGGGACGCCGCTTGCGTCTGGCGCTGCTCGGCTTCCAGTTCTTCATCTCCATCTCGCTCATCACCTGCACGATGTTCATCAAACTGCAACACTCCTTTATGATGAACTACAATATGGGCTTCGACAAGGAGCAACTGCTCTCTGTCGTAGTGGAGAAGTATGCCATGATGCAGACGGAGGACCGTCATCGCCCCGCACTCGTGTCGCTCCTCAAAGAGAACCCGATGGTAAAGGATGTCACCTTCTCGCAAAACCGCATGGTGTCGGAAGATTCACGCCAAGGATGGGGACGCGAGGTCAAGGGTGAGAACCGCGAAGTGATGTTGGATGTGCAGATTGTTACCGACAACTTCCTCGAAGTGATGGGTATCGACATTACCGAAGGCCGCAACTTCGAGCCGCGCGACATGCAGAACCCCATGGGTACGATCATCTACACCGAGACGGCCCGCCGCGAGTGTAACCTCACGATGAATACCAATATCGCATGGCAAGGAGGCGTTGCCGAGGTTGCCGGTTTCTGCGAAGAGGTCAAGATGCAACCCCTGCAATATAAAACAAGACCTACGGCCTTCTATATCTATGGTCAGAACCTCTACTATCCGCAGCTCTATATCCGTACTGCGGAGGGAGCCGATTTTGAGACTGTGAAGGAGCACATTGAGAGCTGCTTCCTCAAGCTTGCTTCACAAGCCAAGCCCGAAGAAATCCAAGTGGAGTTCTTCGACGAGCAGCTGGGCCGCGAGTATGAGAAGGAAAAGGAGCTCACACGCCTCGTCACCGTGTTCTCTCTCATCTCTATCCTCATCGCCCTGATGGGAGTCTTCGGCCTCGTCTTCTTCGAGACGCAGTATCGCCGTCGCGAGATTGCCGTACGCCGTGTTCACGGAGCGCAGATAAGCCAGGTGCTCGGCATGTTCGTCGGCCAATATGTGAAGATGGTGCTCATTGCCTTCCTCTTTGCCGCTCCCGTGAGCTACCTGATCATGTCGCGCTGGCTCGAAGGCTTTGCTTACCACATCCCCCTCTACTGCTGGGTGTTCCTCATCGCCCTCGCCATCGTGTTGGTTGTGACCTCGGCTATCGTCGTGGCCCGTGCTTACCGTGCGGCGAAGGAGGATCCGGTGGGGGCGTTGTATAAAGAATCAAGACCCCCTTCTAATGACTCGCAAGCGAGACTCCTTTGGGGAGATAAACCTCCCGTCGTCGCAACCGACGCTCCTTTCGCGTCGGCCCCCTCTAGGGGGAGGGCTTGGCATCGCGGATAATGGTAGTTGTTACGAGAATTAGTAGCAACTACTATTTGTGTCCAGGGCAAGCTACACGAAACTTTCTAACTAAATACTTGTTCCATTTATTTATTTCGTTTATATTTGCACACATAAACAACGGATATATAGATGCCTAAGATTTTTGAATAC
>JAZONP010000228.1:0-9144 GCA_045654565.1 Bacteroidaceae bacterium | reverse complement strand
TCCGGCATCTTTATCCTCTTTGTTCTTGCAAATAGACCACTATTTGCTGCACCCAAAGAAGACAAATCTACTCGAAAATAATTCTTAACTAAACTTGAAATAAATTCAAGACAACTTCTAAGTTTGGTTGGTTTCATTGTGCTCATCTTGTGTATTATTCCATCTATAAGACGGAGAAAAGCCCCGAAAGTTACAGAGGTCGTGATATTTTTTTATTTATTCATAGTCAATTTACGGACATTTATGTTGAGAAGAAAGAAAAACGATCTGATTACTGAAATGTCCATGCCAGAACTTCACAGCCCCGGCATGGATTGGTCTTGACCATTTTATCTAAATTACTTTATTGGTGTTTATTTGACTACTTTACGTTCTTTGTATTCAAACAGATGCTGATTCTGTCTCAGCTCTTCGATGTTGAGGTGCATAATGCGTTCTCCTTTCCAATTGGCACCCCATGAGTCGAAGGGCTCGCCATCGGGCTCTATGTAAGAAATACTCTTGGCATTCTCAGATAAGGGCTCGAATACGTGCATGAAAACCATATGGTCGCCAGAGTATCCCTCCAGCCAAAAGATATGGTCATTGCTGGGAAATCCTAACACTTCTTTCAATTGATATACGTTACCCTTTTCGTCTACAAGCATGCTGCCATTTGAGAATCCCCAATATCTACGCATCCAAACCTGTTCCTTGGCCATTGCCAGATAAGTAGCCTCAGGAGTGCGCCACAGTGCCATTGTACCTTCCTTTACAGGTTGTATCAAATGAGCATCGGTATATACTGCCCATGCGTGGCCATCGCTCTTCGTGTAGTTGGGGGCTTCCTCCTTCACGAGCTTAGGCAAGCGGTATTCAGGCACTTTGTCGTAGAAATTAGCTTTGTCGCTCTCACGGCTCAAGGAAACTTTCCTTCCACGCATGTACCAGTTGGGTACACCATAGATACCAATCTCTTTTGTCGTGCGAGGCAACTTGGGGAAATAGATTTGGAAATCGAGTACGTCACCTTTCTTTGACTTCACGGCAAAATATTTACCCCAGCCACATTCGGGCACTGAGCGTATAGCTCGGTAGTTTATACCTGTCTCTTGGTCAACGATAGCCGTTTCATCGGATGCTAACCAGAAGTTTTGCAACACATCGGCCGGCATCTGGAGGTAGCAGTGCAATACGGTATAACTGCCTTCTTCTTTCAGTTCATAAGCCAAACCTACCAGACCCTCTCTTTCGACCGCTTTGGATGCCTCGAATTCTTTCACGTTTTCTACTGTGGGGACACTATCTGCCCAAAGAATTTCGGTCTGATTGTTCCAATCTTCAGTATTGCGCCATACAATAGTGGTCTCTTGTGTCTGCTCGTCTACCGTAACTTCTGGGGCTCCAATCATCATGGTTCCTCCAGATGATGCTAAAGTCTTGGTATCTTCGCTATTTGCCCCACAATCTTGAAGTGTGCATGAGGTAATGGACATTCCTGCAAAGGTTGCAAGGATGATGAATAGTTTTCTTCTCGTTTTCATATTGTCTGTGATTTAGAGTTTGTAATACATATATTTCTTATTAAAGGGCGCATGCTTATCCCTAAAATTCATATAATTAGTGTTTGATACACTTACTCCTATCGGAGCATTTACTCCATAGAGGAAGGTGTTGTTGCCAATCTTTTCAGCCAGCCACATGTGATGACGGCCTTCGTGCATATCGTCCAACTCGAAGAAAAACTCTTCTTGCGACAGGCGAAGTTGATAGCCAGGACTATTGTTATTGTACCAACAGGCTACTTGAAGCAAACGACCGAAGACATCGACCTGCATTTCATCGGGGAACACGTAGAGGTAGTTCGTGGCATTGGCAGTAGAGGTGCTGTCAAGCATTTCTTCTTGTATGCCATAGTAGCCTGCGAGCTTTACGATGAACTCATCTACGAGAGCAGGACTCTGGTATTCAAGTTGCTCCTTGTTGTCTGCAGATGCATAGACTATATTGTCTTTCTCTGTGTATATTTCTGTCTGTAAGACAGCAATTTGGTTTTCTGTGAGCTTATCTCCTGTATATGTATAACCGATAAAGACTGCTACTACCATACACGCCGCCACTGCAGCCCACGGCCAAAGGACGATGCGCTGGGGTTGTACCTCGGCACGAGCCATCAACCGCTCGTTGAGGTCGGCAGGCATCTGCGGGCGTCGGCTGGCACGACGGGCCAGTGCACTGCGCAGAGCCGCATCTTGTTGCTTGTTGTCGGGTATGTTGCTATTCATATTGGAGTGATTGGATGATTCTATATAGTTTACGTCTTGTTCGACTTAGCCGTGATGCTACGGTAGATGGAGTTGAGTCGGTAGTGTAGGCAATGTCCTTCATGCTCATGTCGTCAAAGTAGAACATCATGATGAGTGCCATCTCATCGGGAGGGAGATAATCCAGCGCATGCTCTATCAACTGTATCATCTGTTCATCTTGCTGTTGGAAGACCTTGCTCACGGCTTCGTCCTGTATGCTCTCCAGATCCACATCACGGTCATCAACATAGATTATCGGCTGAGGGGTGCGCCGCACAAAGTTGAGCGACTCATGATAGGCTATGCGGCTCATCCAAGTTGCCAACGAGGCTTGCTTCGCATCGTACGACTGGATATTGCGGAAAACCTTGACAAACACATCTTGATAAACTTCCTCCGCATCTTCCTGGCAGGTGACGATTCTGGCCACTTGGCCAAAAATCATCTCACCATACTGCAGAAGCAGATAGCGCTGGGCTTGCGCTTCCTGTCGGCAAAGGCATTGTATGAGTTTGTCTGTCGTTTTATACATCACGTTTGTGTGGCTTGTCACTCTTATATACACGGAAAAGCCGAAAACATTGCAGCAAAATAAAAAAAAAGATGATTCGTATGATTTCTCCCAAACACTGAGAAGTCCCGAGACTTACAAGAGTAAGTTTTATTATAAACGAGGAGACGTGACGACAGTTCCTGACTTGTCCGTTGCTTCACTCTTGCCTCTTGCCTCCACAGATGACATCGCAAAACTCGGCTGGGAGTTTCTTACGGATGCGCTCCTTGCGTTTACGTATGGTGGCTGTGGTGGTGTGACCGAGATGGGCAAGGATGGCATTGGAGTAGCCAAGGTACATACCCAATGCGCAGATGAGTTCCTGGTCGTTGAGATCACCATTGTTGAGCAGGGTGCGACACGCCTCACCGAAAGCGTCGAGCAAGGTACGCTCCATTGCACGAGCCGTCTCGTAGGAGAGGTTGGGAAGTTCTCTTTCGTTGACCTGCATGGTGGCAATGTCGTTGTGCACGGATGTCTGTGCGAAGACTTTGCAGCCTTGGGCAAGCGTGTCGCTCAATCGCTCGACCTTGGTGGGTGTGTTCTTTGCGACAGGAGTTGTAGGCTCGGCATGGCGACGGCACTTGGTGGTGCGATACGCCACATACAGTCCCACGACAAGGACTGCGGCAATGGTCACGATGGGGATGAGCGGCTTGCGCTTACTTGTCGGGGCGATGACATTTGCTTGCAACTGGCTCTTGAGTTGCTCCATCGTCATGGGCTCAAACACGCGGCTCTCGCGTATCTTCATGTGCAGTGCCTTGTGGCGACTGGCCGAGTCGGGCATCTCGCGACTGTCGTAGATATTCCAGAGGATATGGTGACAGATGTACTCGATGGCATCGTTCGGGGTGTGTGGCGCTTCCAATGCGAGGTAGGCATAGTGCAATGCCGAGTCTTGAGCCCCGAAGTGCCAGAGGTCATCGGCCTTATAGGCCAGGCAGGTAGGGTAACTCTCGTGCTCGGAACCTACCAGTTCGAGGTATTGGTTGAGGTATTGCAGGGCCTGCTCGTAGTCGTGCTTCACGTACGCCTCTATCCACCGCAAGGTGAACAGGGCATCGGCACGCAAGGTATCGTTGGCATCGCTGCGCACCACGATGTTGGCAAAGTGGTAGATGGCCTTGTCGAAGAGCATCATGCGGTGCTCATTGTCATCGGTACCTACCTTGTTGGCTTTCGCGAGGAGTTCGTGTGCTACGTACTGCTCTTCGATGGGAGTGCTTTTTGTCGATGAAGGGGCGCATGCTATAAAAAAGATGAGGCATGCCACTGCCAGTGAGAGATTATATCCAATTGATTTCATAGTATTATTGCCGTTCGAGCGCAAAATTAGGACATTTATCCCTACTGGCAAATAGATGGCCGTGACAAATCTGTGACAAATGTGTGACCTCCCTTCTACATGGCGACCATTCGAACACAAACAAAAGTCACCACGCCTTCCATCTTTTCAAAAAAAACAGTACATTTGCAACAGAATAAAAACAATCAAATACTATGAAACGACATTTCTATGCGCTGCTGAGCCTCGTGATGCTGGTAATCCATAGTGCCAGGGGCGAAGAACAATTTCAAGGTTATCCACTGACCCAAGAAGGAGCTTGGTGTTGGTTTGCCGACCCCCGTGCGGTGCACTACACCAGCGAGGATGACAGCATCAACGCATCATACATCGGCTACATCGATGTACATGGCAACGTGAAGGCCATGCAGATGGATTACGTCACGGGAGTGAAGAGCGAGGTGCTGGTGCGCTCCTATTTCCAGCCCGACGACCACAACAACCCCACCTTCCTCGTCCTGCCCGACAAGCGCGTGCTCATCATCTACTCACGCCACACCGACGAGCCCGCCTTCTACTACCGTGTGTCGAAGCGCCCCGGCGACATCACCCAGCTGGGCGAAGAGAAGTGCATCAAGACCAACCACAATACCACCTACCCGTCGCCCTTCCTGATGAGCGACGACCCCGAGCACTTCTACCTCTGCTGGCGCGGACTGGGGTGGCACCCCACGATAGCGCGCCTCACGCTCCCCGACGAGAACGATGACGTACAGATCAAGTGGGGACCCTATCAGATGGTACAGTCCACCGGAGCACGCCCCTATGCCAAGTACTACAGCAATGGCAAGGACAAACTGTACATGACCTACACCACAGGCCACCCCGACAACGAGCAGCCCAACTGGGTATACTTCAACGTCATCAACCTCCATGCCACCACAGATGCCGAAGGCCGCGTGTCGGTGGCTCCCACGCTCGAGGACATCAGGGGCAAACAACTCTCCACCATCGCCAACGGCACCTTCGCCGTGAGCAAGACCGACGCCTACAAGAGCAGCTACCCCTACACCATCGTCGATGCGCCCACCGGCTATCGCGACTGGGTGTGGCAGATTGCCTGCGATGCCGAGGGACTCCCCATCATCGCCATGGTACGCATCAATGGCGGCAAGGATCAGCACCAGTACTACTATGCTAAGTGGACGGGCGACAAGTGGCGCCTCACCAGCCTGGCCGATGGCGGAGGTCGCTTCCACTCCTCCAACACCGAGTACTGCTACAGTGGCGGTGAGGCATTGGACCCCGAGAATCCCCACATCATATACCTCTCCATACCCACCACAGGAACATCGGGAAAGAAAATATATGAGATTTGGAAATACACGCTCAATGATGCGGGCGCCATCACTGCTAAGGAGCAGATTACCCGCAACTCGACCAAGAATAATGTGCGTCCCTTCGTGCTGCCCGGCTCGTCGGCATCTCCCATGCGCCTAGTGTGGATGCATGGCGACTACTACTACTGGCTTGTAAGGCAGGGCTACCCTCAGGGCTACCCCACCGCGATACATTCCGACTATAAGTGGACCGCATCCGAAACCGACCTTCAGGAGGGCATCATCGAGGACAACGTCTACGACTCGCCTGCCATGAGCACCGACCGCACCGAGCAGCTCGCGCTCACTGATGGCGCACCCTTCACCCTACACCTGAGCCTCGGCATCAGCGCCACGAGATACTACGGCACCCTGCTCACCCTGGGCAACATGACCTATTCGCTCGACCAGAGCACCGTGAAGCCCTATGTCAAAATAGACGGCCACACCTACACCAGCAGCAACCAGCTCTACAGCTCCGACAACTGGGCGCTGCACTCCACGGGTACGGGAGGAGACAGCTGGCCCACACCGCTGCCGACCCTCAACCTCACCCTCACCTACGACGGCACGCAGCTCATCGTATACCGCGGCGGATTGATAGACCAGGTCATCCCCTGTACCGACCTCCAAGCCAGTTCAGTGGCCGTAGGCGGCTATGAGGGCACGCTCCACCAGGCGATTACCTACGGCCGCGCCCTGTCGCAAGACGAGGTACAGCAGCTCATCCGCGAGCGCATCCTCGACGCACTGGTTGTGCCCGGCACCACCTGTCGCGACCTCGTGCTCCCCACCAAGGTGGCTGGCGAGAACGTCGTGTGGAGCTCGAGCCACCCCGACATCGTGGCGCCCGACGGCACCCTTGCATCACCCGAGGCATTGACCACCGTGACCCTCACCGCCACCACGCAAGGCGCCACGCGCACCTTCCGTGTCAACGTGCAGCCTCGCGACATCGCTGACAACCTGCTGCTCAGCTACACCTTTGACCCTGCTGACACCTATACACAGGGCGGCACCACCTACGTACGCGACCAGGGCACCCGTGCCCTCGACCTCCAGCTGAAGGGCAAGGCTACCGTCGACGGCACACTCAACCTCACGGGCAACACCGCTACCGCCTTCGCCACCAACGGCTACGCCATCGTGCCGGCAGCTGCCATGGACAGCCTGCGCAGCTACACCGTGATGCTCACCGTCACCCCCAAGTCATTGGGCAGCCAGCCTCGCCTCTACGACTTCGGCCACTCCTCTGCCAATAGCCTCTTCCTTCGTGCCAATGCCCTGTCGGCAGGTATCAAGTACAATGGCGGCGCCACCACGATGGTCAACGCCTCAGCATCGCTCAAGGTTGGCACGACTTATCGTTTGGCCGTCACCTACGACGCCCGTAGCGGTTTCACCAGCATATACATCGACGGACAGCTCGTGGCCTCCGGCACCGACAACAAGAACGAGCCCTACATGATTGCCTTGGGAGCTGAATGTACGCGCAACTACATCGGCCGCACCCAATGGTGGGACACCAGCTATGCCAACGACAACGGCGACTACGTAGGCACCATCGACGACTTCAGCATCTACACCACTGCCCTGACAGAGCACGAGATTGCCACTCTCTTGGGCCTACGCATCGAGGACGACGCGCTCAACGTCGACTACAGCGCAGTCTTGCTCAACCCCGACTTTGAGGGTAGCTATAGTCCCTTGTCAGGCTCGGGCACCACATCAGACCGTGCAATCTATGTACCTAAGGGATGGACGGCAAGCTATACAACCCGTAATGAGAACGACATGACCATCCTCAACAGCAGTTGCCTCTATGCCAGCCTCTTCACCGCCATCCCCACCACGCAAGGCGGCGGCAACAACGCCTACCTCGTACGACAGAAGTGGGGCACCTCCACCATCTCCATGAGCCAACAATGCGACACCCTTCCTGCCGGGCGCTACCGCCTGCAAGCCGACGTATGGCAGAGTGGCACGGGCGGTAATGCCCAGCTGTGGGTACAGGTGGCAAGCACCACCCCCGACAAGAGCACCATGCAAGGCGACGCCTCAGCGTGGCGAGGCGGCAAGATCGAGTTCACCTGCGACGGCACCCAAACGGTGAAGATAGGTTTTGCGGCCATACACACCGCCAATGGTAGCGAGCAATACATAGGGTTCGACAATTTCAGCCTTCTCGACATCACTGCCAACTGCAGCGAGGAAGAACTCTACGCCCTACTCACCACACTGTCAGCAACCGCCGAGAAGCTACTCTCAGGATCGCTCTCCGACGCTGCGCGCACCCTCCTGAGCGATGCGCTGGCTGCTACAGATGCGCTCCCCCCCCACTCTCCCCATGCCCAACTGCTCGACGCCTACCACCACTTGAGAGACGCCATCTCGCGCCGCGACGAGCAACCCAGCACCATCACCACCACTCCCGAAGCTACCCCACACGCCACCATCTACAATCTCCTTGGCCAGCCCATCGACGAGGCCACCTCGGCCACCCATAAGGGAGTTTACATCATCAACCACCGCAAGGTAACCCTCCGTCCATAAAACCATTCCGGATTATTGTTTTTATGTTTCATTTCGCCGACTTTGGATAAGATCCGTTGGCGGCAGCCTTTGTCATGTTCATTTCCATGTGGTTCTTTGCCTTCGTTGAGATCATCGAGAACAGAAAAGGGCAAAGACAATGACGAGCGACACTCAATTCCATAAAAGAGTACTCTCCCCAACACAACATCAGTATTAGGGAGAGTATGATAAGGCTTTGCGTTTTGTCTCTGTATCTCGTCGTCCCAACGGAGGACAACGCCAGATGTATGCTCCTTACTTGATGGTCACGTAGACGACCTTCTTCTCTGCAAAGTAGGGCTCGCGGAAGTAGTCCTTGAGGTTGGTCATCTCCACAATGTGTTTGTAGGCACGAGTCTCGTGTTGCAGCTCGCCACCCTTGAGGCAGAAGAGGCCGTTGGGGTAGCTGTTGCGCTGCTCCTTGGAGATGTTTTTTCGGCATATCTTGAGCAGGTCCTCGAGGGGCATCACGGCACGGCTCACAGCGAAGTCGAAGAGTTCCTTCTCCTCCTCGCAACGGCAGTGGCGGAAGGTTACATTCTCCAACCCAATGCTTTGAGCCACTTCGGTGGCCACACGAATCTTTTTCCCGATACTATCTACGAGGTGGAAGTGCACCTCGGGAAACATGATAGCCAAAGGAATCCCAGGGAAACCACCACCAGTACCGATGTCGAGGATACGGCTACCAGGAGTAAAGCGTATTACCTTAGCAATACCCAACGAGTGGAGTACATGGTGCTCGTAGAGATTCTCTATATCTTTGCGTGAGATGACATTTATCTTCGAGTTCCAGTCGGTATACAAGTCATAGAGCGCAGTAAATTGCTCTATTTGACGCTCGGTAAGATTAGGGAAGTGCTTGAGTATTGTCTGCATAATTAACCGTGAAATCACTAGTGATCCCGGTGGGATTCAAACCCACGACCTTCAGAACCGGAATCTGACGCTCTATTCAGCTAAGCTACGGAACCATTTTCGTGGCACAAAATTAGTAAATAAATAACAAAAACAACCCATAATTGACAATAATTGTTTATTTTTGCCGCCGATTATAACAAAAGA
>JAZONP010000227.1:0-4002 GCA_045654565.1 Bacteroidaceae bacterium | reverse complement strand
CATTGAAAAGCAGCATGAGAAGGGTAAGTATACCGCACGTGAGCGCATCGATATGTTGCTCGACAAGGGTTCATTCGAAGAGATGGACATGTTTGTAACCCACCGTTGCCACAACTTCGGCATGGAGAAGAAGCAAACCCTCGGCGATGGCGTGGTAACCGGTTATGGAACCATCGACGGCCGCTTGGTATATGTGTTTGCACAGGACTTCACCGTGAACGCCGGCTCATTGTCTGAGACCATGGCGATGAAGATCTGTAAGATCATGGACGCAGCCATGAAGATGGGTGCTCCCGTTATCGGTATCAACGACTCGGGTGGCGCACGCATCCAGGAGGGTATCAATGCCCTCGCAGGCTACTCAGAGATCTTCCAGCGCAACATCATGGCCTCGGGTGTGATTCCTCAAATTTCAGGTATCTTTGGTCCCTGCGCCGGTGGTGCTGTATATAGCCCCGCACTTACCGACTTCACCTTGATGATGGAAGGTACCTCATACATGTTCCTCACCGGTCCCGCCGTAGTGAAGACCGTGCTTGGCGAGGACGTTACTCAGGAGCAGCTCGGTGGTGCATCGGTACACTCAAGCAAGTCAGGTGTGACCCACTTCACTGCACAGACCGAAGAGGAGGCCTTGGCTATGATCCGCAAGCTCCTCTCCTATATGCCTCAGAACAATATGGAGCAGGCACCTCGTGTAGTGTGCACCGACCCCATCGACCGTAAGGAAGACCTCCTCAACGAGATTATCCCCGACAATCCCAACAAGGCATACGATATGTACGAGGTTATCGGTGCTATCGTCGACAATGGCGAGTTCCTCGAGGTACAGAAGGACTATGCCAAGAATATCATCGTCGGCTTCGCCCGCTTCAATGGTGAGTCAGTAGGTATCGTGGCCAACCAGCCCATGGCCTTCGCCGGTGTGCTCGACTGCAACGCTTCACGCAAGGCTGCCCGTTTCGTACGTTTCTGCGACGCCTTCAATATCCCCTTGGTGACACTTGTTGACGTTCCCGGCTTCCTCCCCGGCACAGGCCAGGAGTACAACGCCGTTATCCTCCATGGCGCCAAGTTGCTCTACGCCTTCGGCGAGGCTACCGTACCCAAGGTAACCGTAACTCTGCGTAAGTCATACGGTGGTAGCCACATCGTGATGAGCTGTAAGCAGCTCCGTGGCGACATGAACTATGCCTGGCCCACTGCCGAGATTGCCGTGATGGGTGCCAGCGGTGCTGCTGCCGTACTCTACGCCAAGGAGGCTAAGGAGAAGGAAGACCCCAAGGCATTCATCGCCGAGAAGGAGGCCGAGTATACCAAGCTCTTCGCCAACCCCTACAATGCCGCCAAGTATGGCTACATCGACGACGTCATCGAGCCTCGCAACACCCGCTTCCGCATCATCCGTGCGTTGGCCGGGTTTCAGACCAAGAAGCTCGAGAACCCGAAGAGAAAGCATGGCAATATTCCTTTATAATATAGAGAAGTTACAGAAGTTCAGGAGTACAGGAGTTCAGACAAATGTTACGACTGACGCTATAGAAGAAAATCAGTGAACAGACTATTGTCTGAACTCCTGAACTCCTAAACTCCTAAAAACAGAACAACAATGAGAAAAGTATTTCTTAGTATAATGACGGTCTTGGCTGCCACCGCAAGCTTTGCGCAGGGAGCCAAGAACCTCAAGTTCAATGAAATTCTCGTGACCAACACGGCCAGCATCGTCGATGAGTATGGCTGTCGTTCGGCATGGATCGAATTTCACAACGATGCGTTTGCTCCGGCCAATGCCCGCAACTGCTTCCTCACGACCGATCGTAAGGTACTCAACAAGGAGCTGAGTGCACCCGAGCGCATCAAGATGATGTACCAGATACCTTCTGGCGATGTGGCTACGCATATCGACGGCAAGCAGAAGATGCTCTTCTTTGCTGACGAACTGCCTAAGCGTGGTGTCTTCCACACCAGCTTCACACTGACCGACAGCACCGAGAACTGGATTGCCCTGTACGATGCCAACGGTACTACCCTACTCGACTCCGTTACCGTACCCGCCCTCGGCGAGAACCAGTCATGGGCTCGCGAGAAAGATGGCGTAGGCGCATGGAAGATTGTGACCGCCGACAACGTGACCCCCGCAGCGACCAACATCGTAGAGCAGGGCGAAGGCAAGGTGGCCAAGTTCAAACGCCTCGACAGCCGCGGCATCGGCATGACCGTGATGTGTATGGCAGTCGTATTCTCTGCGCTTGCCATCCTGTGGTGGCTCTTTGCTATCATCGGTAAGATCTTTGCCAGCACTATTTCAAGCGCCAAGAAGGCTCCAGCCAAGGCTGCAGCTCCTGCCCCCAAGGCAGCACACGCCGCTAAGGGAGGCAAGGCCGATGAAGAGATGGCAGCCATCTGCATGGCCTTGCACGAGCACTTCGGCAACGTACATGACGAAGAGAGCGGCATCCTCACCATCGATGGTGGTGAGTCAAGCTGGCACATGCTCACACACACGCACTCACATCCGTATCCGTATAATTAATATCAATTTATGATTTATTATTTATGATTTATTCTCCACAACACTGATCATACCAGTATCCCATCGCGAACCGACCTAATCATAAATCAAGATAGAATAGAGAGTTCGATATGGAAGTTTAGGATGGTAAATCATAAATCATAAATCAAAAATCATAAATCAAAAAATGAAAGAATATAAATACAAGATCAACGGCAACGAGTATAATGTAGCCGTAGAAGAACTCGAAGGCAACAAGGCCAACGTGACCGTCAATGGCAAGACATACGAGGTAGAACTCGACCGTCCTGCCAAGCCCGCAGTAACCAAACCCGTAGCACGTCCTGCCGCTGCTCCCACTGCAGCTCCTGCCCCTGCGGCAGCTCCTGCTCCACGCCCCGCAGCAGCTGGTGGTGCTGGCATCAAGGCTCCTCTGCCCGGTGTCATCCTCGACATCAAGGTGAAGGTAGGCGACGCTGTTACCAAGGGTCAGACCATAGCCATCCTCGAAGCTATGAAGATGGAGAACAATATCAATGCCGACCGCGAAGGCACCGTAGTATCTATCAACGTAGAGAAAGGTCAGTCTATCGCCGAGGGAACAGATATTATTACACTTGGGTGATTTCTCCTTATTTCTGATTTATGATTTCTGATTTATTTCCTTCATTGCTGACAACCTTATGACAAGCAACCCCACGTTCATCAAGAGTCTTGACTATGCCGAGCGTGTAGTTAATCTCTACAAATACCTAACCGAACAGAAGGGAGAGTTTGTCATGAGCAAGCAGCTGCTACGAAGCGGAACATCTATTGGAGCCAACATCAGTGAAGCCCTATCGGCCGAATCTTCGGCAGACTTCATCCACAAGTTAGCTATCGCACAAAAAGAAGCAAACGAGACCCTATATTGGCTCATGCTTCTTCACCGCACCCAATATATCACCATAGTCGAAGCAGAATCAATGAAGAACGATTGCATGGAGCTACGCAAAATCATCACCTCGATAATTCTTACGACAAAGCAAAAACAGCAATCATAAATCAAAAATCATAAATCAAGCAAATCATAAATCAAAAATCATAAATCATAAATTAAAATCATGAATGATTTTTTCAGTTTTATCGGAAACAACCTCGTGGACTTCTGGCAATACACCGGTTTTGCCAATGCTACGGTGGGACATATCGTGATGATTGCGGTAGGATGCCTCTTCATCACACTTGCCATCAAGAAGGGCTGGGAGCCATTGTTGCTCGTGCCCATCGGCTTTGGTATCATCTTGGGTAACATCCCCTTCAAGGCCGATGCAGGCCTCGAGATTGGTCTCTACGAAGAGGGTTCGGTGCTCAACATCCTCTATCAGGGTGTGAAGACCGGTTGGTACCCTCCCCTCATCTTCCTCGGCATCGGTGCCATGACCGACTTCGGTCCACTCATTGCCAATCCTAAGATGATGCTCGTAGGTGCTGCTGCCCAGTTCGGTATC
>JAZONP010000226.1:0-8303 GCA_045654565.1 Bacteroidaceae bacterium | reverse complement strand
ATCGTCCTCCCCGACGGTGCCCTGGTGATGATTGTCAAGCGCGGCACCGAGTTCCTCGTGCCCAACGGCTCGCTCCACCTACAGGCAGGCGACAAACTGCTGCTCATCTCGGAGAGGTAGTTCAGAGGTGTCTTGGGAAACAACTATATCATTGAAAAAACAGAAGAGCGAGTGTAACACTCGCTCTTCTGTTTAACGTGAGTTCGATATAAGCGACATTCTTACCATGCTTATTGTGTGCGTTCTACTAACTCCCCCTCTGTTTATAGAGGGGGTGCCCGTAGGGCGGGGGCGTTCCAAACGAAGTGCGGAGCAGAAACATATTGCAGATTTGAATCACTACGCGCTACGCTTGTAACTCCCTCCGCTTCATTTCATTTCGCTCGTCCCTCTATAAACAGAGGGACAGTTAGTTGGATGTTTTTATTAAATGATTTTTTATATCGAACTCACGTTATTTATCTTATAGCCTAAAAATTATTTCCACAGCCGCTGCATGAACAGGTTGCAGTACTCCTCCCAGTTGTACCATTGGTGACCACCTGATGTGGTGAGGTACTCGTGGGGGTAGCCGTTGCGGGTGAGGTAGCGGTGGTAGGCTATCATGCGGGGGTAGAAGAAGTCGGTCTTGCCTATCATCACCCAATAGAGTTCGGGAGCATCGGCAAACTGTGCCTTGTGCTTGCGCTTTAGTCCTCGGTAGAAGGCGGCATGGGCGCTGGGATGGGGCACGGGATGCACCATGGAGGAGAAGACACCCACGTAGTCGAACATGTCGGGGTGGTTGGCCGTGATGTGGATAGACTGCAGGGCACCTATCGAGAGGCCACCGATGGCGCGGGCCGACTTCTCTGGGATGGTGCGGTAGACACTGTCGACATGACTCACCACATCGCTCACAAAGGCATACTCCACCATGCCATCGTTCTCGAAGAATGACTCTATGGCTCCCTTGATGCGCGACTTGCCGTAGTCGCGGTCGCTGCGGTGCTGGTTGGTGTTGGGCAGCACCACGATGCTCTTTTCCATCAGTCCGTGCGTGATGAGACTGTCGATGTTGTGCAGCAGGTTGCCCTTCTCTATCCACGAGGTCTCGTTGCCGCGAGCACCATGCAGGAGGTAGAAGACGGGGTAGTGGGCCGTGGTGTCGTAGTACTCTGCCGGAAGGTACACGAGCATGCGCCTCTCGCGCGGTCCCTCGACGGAGCAGTCGTAGAAGCACTCCTCCAGGATGCCTCGATGGGTATGCTCGGGACCTATCTTGGGGTATTCGAGCACGGCTGCATGGCGCGATACGGAGCAGGCGCTCAGTAGCAGCGAGGCCGTAGCGATGCAGAGCAGGTGTAGCCGTTTCATCGTGCGATACTGTCTTTATACATTTGGATAATCTGGCAGGTAGAGTCCTCGGCATTGTACTTGTGAATAGACTCGGCATAGCGCTTGCCCATCTCGATGCGCTCTTCGGGGTGCTCTATCCACCAGTCGATGCGCTCGGCAAGAGCACGCGCGTCCGACTCGGGGAAGAGGCTGCACTCATCGAGGGCAAACTGCGATGTAGCGGTGAGGCTGCCCTCGGCAATCACGGGCACCACACCCTCCCTGATGGCCTCGGCACACGAAAGACCCTCCACCTCGACCCACGCACAGTGTATGTAGAGGTAGGCCTGGCGTGTCAGCGCCTTCAGTTCCTCGGCATTGTAGAACCCGAAGCAGGGCGTGTGGCGCAGGGTGCCCGCCTTCACCAGCGTGTCGGCCATCTTGGTGTACTTCTTCAGATAGGGTCCCTTGCCAGCGAAGTGCAGTTGTATGCGGTGGGCATGATGGGAGTACTTCATTGCCTCCAGCAGGGTCTCTTGCGACTTCTCCTTGGCCAGACGCCCAATGCAGAGCACTACGATGGGCTCCTCTTGGGGTGTATTGGCTATCACCTGCTGTGCAGGGATCTCCATGCCGTTGGTGATAACACGCATCTCCGACTTAAACCCTCTCTCCTGGAGGTACTGGCTCACGGTCTCCGTGGGGCAGTGCACGTGGGTGCAGCGGTCATACACCGCCTTGCGCCACCACAGCGTCACCAGATAGTTGAGCAGGCGGGCCTTGCGCATACCCAGGTTGGCCATGATGTTCTCGGTGAACAGGTGATAGGTGCCCACACAAGGCTTGCCCAGTTTCTGAGCCAGGCGAGCCACCTTGCCCTCTAAGGGGAATCCCTCGCAGAGGTGCACCACATCGGCCCAAAGGATAGCCTCGGTGGCCACCCGCTTGCTGTATGTGGCATATCTGAAGCCGTTGGACTGGATGATGGGCTCGAAGAGGGGGAACTTGAAGTGCTTGAGCGGATACTTGGGCTGCTCGCCCTTGGGGTCGGGGTTCTCACACGCCATCACTCGCACCTCGATGCCCTTCTCTCTCAATCGCTTCACCAATGACACCACGGCAGTGCACACTCCGTTACCACGCATATAGGCGTTGTTACAAACAACCAATACTTTCATTTCAACCTTTACTTTTCTCTACGATAGTAACAATCTTTTTTACCTTTTTTACCTATTATTGTGCGAAGGTACTACAAAAATACTTACGAATGGTTGTCTAAAATTGCACGTAAATGTCCGATTCCGAAACATGGATTTGATTTAACATTTATTGTCAGTACCTTTACTTTCGATAATCAACGAAGGCTACTGAAGGTATGAACACGGATCACAAGACTGACTGCGGATATGCGCTGCTGCAGTTGACACGCGACAACATCACCAGCGCCATGGAGGAGACCCATTTCCTGGGCATCGCGCTATGCACGAGGGGTACGGCACGTGTGACGATGAATGTCAACAGCTATGATCTCTCTACCAACAGCATCCTCATCATCCCGCCCAACAGCATGATGCAGGTCACCGATGCCTCGCCCGACTGGGAGGCCAGGCTCATCTGCATCACCCGCATGGAACTGCTGCGCGAAGCAGCAGCACAGATACTCCCCTATGTCAAGGGCGAGGACACCGTGCAGCAGTTTCTCTTCCAGGAGCGCGACAGCATCGTGTCGTCATTTCACTCCATATACAACTTCCTCGATATGCTGCTGCGCGGTGAGCACACGGTGAGCAAGTATGAGCAGGGCGTGTGCGTATTCCGCTGCCTGATGCTGGGCATGCGCGACAAGAGCCACCGCATGCAGCGCGAGAGGGGCGAGATGGGCACCACATCGCTGAGCGCCTTCAAGCATTTCATGCAGCTGCTCAGCCAGCACAGCAAGACGATACACTCCGTGAAGGCCTATGCCGACATGCTCCACATCAGTCCCCAATACCTGGGACGCATCTGCCGCATGTACGACGGGCGAGGTCCCAAGGAGATGGTCGACGACATCCTGCTCCTGCAACTCAAATCGTCGCTCAAGAACACCGAAAAGACGATGAAGGAGCTCTGCTACGAGTACAACTTCCCCACGCTCTCCTTCATGTGCAGCTTCTTCCGCCGCCACACGGGCCATACCCCTACTGAGTTTCGCTGCATGTATCGTGAGGGGATGCTATAGTAGGTGTTTTCTTAAACCAACAATACCATCAACAAAAAGGATAAAGCTTCCATCAGATTTATCAGAGCCGTCTGTTAGGAAAATTTCCTAAACAATCTAAAAAAACAAGCGGTAAGTGGCTAAACTCACTTACCGCTTTTCAATATCTTATAAGTTTAAATATCCTATCCCCGCAACGTCTTGATTTGGTTCAGCACCTCATCGAGGCGTTTCTTGTTGGCTCGTTGCTGAGTGATGCCCAGAGCAACGGTAAAGCCCATTGCAAAGACGGTGATGGCGATGACTTGGAGGTTCCACGCGAAGTCACTGGCGATGAGGAATCTAAGGGAAAGAAAACTCCTAAGTCTATTCCTCTAAATACCTGTTAAGCAAAGTATATATTGACTCATCTGTTGCTCGTGGAGCATTGGTGTCAACTAAGAATCCTTGACTATCAAAAATAAGATGACGAGGGATAAGGTTATGCTTGATTTCTTTTAAGAAGACCGATTCGTCGGCATTGAGCACCATATAGTTCTCTCCCAAATAGTCGGTGTGAGAGTTTTTGACCTCTTTTCTCCATGCACTCTCTCTATCCTTGACGGCAAGATATAGAAATACTACATCTTTGTCTTTGTATTGCTCGCGCAGTTTCAATGCACTCGGCATACCGCTCTTGCAGGGTGCACACCACGATGCCCACAAGTCGACATATATCACTTTTCCCTTAAATTGAGCAATAATATCGGCTAGGTCATATTGCTTGCCATCAAGTCCCAATAATACCATATCATAGGTGTATCCGTTCACGTGTGATACGTTGGGATTGTTGATTTCCATAACCATCATCGTTGAATCTCCTGTTAAGGCTATGTATCTGTCGGTATATTTCTCGATTGTCTTGTCGGGCAAAGCCATCCAGTAATCGCTATGCTGTATGTTGTTGATAGCATTGCGCAAGAGATTTATTCTTGCAATGTGGCTCAATGTAGTATCAGAAGCCACTGCATCAAATTGTTGGGTAGATTTCCCTGAATTGTGGTAAGCATAAAGTGTTCTTACATTGCTCGGGTAGGTGAGTAGACTATCATTTGCAAGTATGTCTTGTAACAACGGCTTCTCCTCCAAATAATGCAACTTGTTCCATTTGATATAGATTGCGGGTATGGCATCAGTTTGGGCTAACGAATCAATGGTTGCACTCAACGTTTTTTGATACGATGAATACATGATTTGTAATGAGTCTATATCGAAATAGGCTTTGGCAAACGATGTATTGCGCAGCTCTCCCCGATTGTTACAGAAACGTTGATGGATATACTTCAAAAAAGAATCGTTCACGAGGTATTGCAATGAATGGGCGGTTTCTGTATGAATTGCCCGTCTGTCCGTCCAAGCAAGATTGTATAGTCTGGTTCGTTCCTCCGAGAGCAAGCTCTTCAAATATGGTCTTCCGTAGGTGTTATATGTGATACTTACCGTATCACCGCCTTGGAGAAGCCACATCACGTTGTCGCCTCCGTTGAATTTATGCCAGAGTTCTGCATATCCTCCGAATGTAGGAATAGAGAGAGTGTCATTGCCTATACTTCGAGGAATATAACGTACGTTCAGCGTGTCGCTGTTAATATAGTTTACTGTCTCTTCAGGGAAGTAGGTACTACCTCTCAATATTGACTTCGATTGATCGGGGGCATCCGTAAAGATGATAGTCACCCAACTGTCATTTTCTATCTTATTGACTGAATGATGTCGTTGGCATCCCATCATTCCCAATAATACCACTGCTATGCAAAGGATTCTTCCCATTCCGTATGCATTGTTACTTTAATAGCCTTCGCCCACCTTCGTTTTCCAATACGCTCATCTGCTGAATGGCTATACGGTTTAGTTTTACAAGCCGCTCCGATTGTGACATACCTTGGTCGATGAATACGGCATTCAGGTTCTCCATATTCGAAAGGCATATCAGCTCGTTTATACTGGCATAATCACGAATGTTGCCTTTCCGTTCAGGATTCTTCTCGCGCCACTCCCGTGCAGTCATTCCAAACATGGCTACGTTCAGCACATCGGCCTCCTCGGCATAGATGATACTTGCTTGCATTGGTGTCACCTCTTCGGGAATCAGGTGCTGTTTGATGGCATCGGTGTGTATACGGTAATTGATTTTTGAGAGTTCGCGCTTTGCATTCCAGCCTATAAGCTTTTGTTCCTCGCTCTTCAGACGTTGAAACTCTTTTACAAGATACAGACGGAATTCTACGGAAATCCATGAGGCGAACTCAAAAGCAATATCCGAGCAGGCATATGTTCCGCCATATCGTCCAGCCTGCGACACAACGCCCATAGCATTCGTCAACTCTATCCATCGTGTAGGCGACATGGTGAAAGCGTTGAGTCCAGCTTCTTTTCTAATCCCCTCGAATTCGAGGGGGTTAAAATTGGGGTTGTAAAGAGTTTCCCATATACCTAGGAATTCTATGGTATTTCGATTTCTCATCCAATTAGCGATGACGCCATTAGGGTCTATGGCATTCTTTTGTTTGGCAATATCTGTAAGGCTGATAAAATCAACCTCACCTTTTTTCATGGTTCTTACTACCGTGTCTTTTACGATGACTTCATTCTTTTTAGCCATAGTATTCGCCTGTTATGTTGTAATCAATACAAAGGTAGGTTTTTTTCAGTGAAGTGCAAAAAACGTATGAAAAAACGGCGAATGAGCAGCCCCATTCGCCAAAGAATCTGAAATTAAAAGAGGTCTTTATCCTCGCAACGTCTTGATTTGGTTCAGTACCTCATCGAGGCGTTTCTTGTTGGCTCGTTGCTGAGTGATGCCCAGAGCAACGGTAAAGCCCATAGCAAAGACGGTGATGGCGATGACTTGAAGGTTCCACGCGAAGTCGCTGGCGATGAGGATGGTCCATACGATCAGTGCGATGAGCGGAAGGGCAAGGATGCGATTGGCCATCATGCGTAATTGCTTGTGACGAGCGATGTGCTCGGTGGCTTCGGTCATACTCATCGAGGGCAGATTGCCGATATTGAGTGCCTTGTAGGCTCGTCGGTTGAGGATAACTTCCAGGATACCTGTAGCGATGATCAGCAGGCAGAAGCCCCAATAGGGAAATCCTTTGTCGGCAAACTGTGTGAGGAACACTACACCTGCGATAGGAGCAGCGATTGCTGATGTACGGAAGCGGTTCTGATACCATTTTTCCACGTGCGAGAGCTTGCTCGTCATCGACTCTCTCAATATCTCTTCATTGATGATGCGCTGCTTATCCAGCTTCTCATCTATCAGGTTAAACTGTTTTCTCAGTTCCTGCAATTCGGTTAAATCCATTTCGTGTGTCATAAAGATACGTTTTTACTTGTTAGACATTTGCTTTAAGAAACTGTTTTCAATTTATTTCGAGTTTATCTGAGAGGAGTTTTTGAACAGTTTTTTCTTTTCAGACCGTAACAAATAGTGGTCTATTTGTAAGGGATGAAAGGGAAAAGATGCCAAAAAGAACCTCAGAGAAACCGAAAAGCATATTCAAAAACTTATAAGCGATAAATTCAAAACTGTTTCTTTAACTGTTCCTTGATGCGGAACAGACGAGTGGTGACACTCGACAGACTGATGCCCACCACGTTGGCTATGTCTTGATAGCTCATATTCTCCAGCCAAAGGAGGATGATGGCTCTATCGAAGACATCGAGGCGGTTGATTCTGTCATACAACATCTGAATCTGTTTACTGTGCTCGTCGTCATCGTTGTACAAGTCGATGTCGACCGAAAGGGGAACAGTCTGTACACTACTCTTCTTCTTTCGTTCCAGGTTGCTGCAGGTGTTGAGGCTCACACGCCATATCCAAGTCTTCGTGCTGCTCTCGCCACGGAAGTCCTTGAAGCCCTTCCAGAGGTTTATCAGTATCTCTTGGAACAGGTCGTTCACCTCCTCCTTGTCGTCAGAGAAGAAGTAGCAGACAGTGTATATCGTCTTGCGGTACTCTCTGACCATCTCAGTAAATCGTCTTTCAATGTTGTCCATCAGTTGCCTTTTTGTCGTTCTACTCTTTTAGACACACAATCGGTGGATTCCTTTCAGAATTTTGAAGGTTTTTTCAATTATATTTATGCAAAAATAAGTGAAAAGAGGTAATCAGGGCGGAAAAACGAGTGGAATAATAGTCTTTCCCAAAAAAAGTTGAGAATTCTCTTGACTCGTACCCTACGGCAGTATTTAACTTCACACTCGCTAGCAATAAATCGTACGATTATGAGAGAAAAAACAAAGTTAAAAATCGGAGAGTTTTCCAAATTGTGCCGTGTCACCGTGCGTGCATTGCGACACTACGAAGAGAAGGGACTGCTGAAGCCTGCCGTTGTCGACGAATGGACAGGCTACAGGCAATACGACCTGAGCCAGTCACAACGATTGTATCGGATCCTCCACCTGAAGGGTATGGGGCTGTCACTCGATGAGATTGCCAACATCCTTGACCGAGGAGACTACAGGCCCGACTCAGCGATGATACAGCGAAGGATGGCACAATGCCGTGCCGAGATAGCCCGCTTGCAGCAGCAACTGAAGCAGCTGGAAAGTCTGGCACAGCTCTCCACAACAAGTAAAACAATGAACAAAACAACCATCAAACGAATTCCAAGCCGCATAGTGGCAAGCTACCGTAAGGTGATCAAGAACTACGATGAACTGAGCTCCCTATGCGTCAATGTCATCGGACCCGAGATGATGCGAAGTCGGAGGCCAAGCGGTCTTAGGAAGACAACAC
>JAZONP010000225.1:0-7441 GCA_045654565.1 Bacteroidaceae bacterium | reverse complement strand
ACCCGTTCAGGATTCGGCTATGGCTTCAGGGACTGAGACGCCATCGGTATCGTGTCGTGCTGAGGAACGAAGGATGACAACATCGCGATATTTGGTTCAATACACCTATATTCTTGCCAACTCTTTTGAGTATTACGAGATTTTTGTCTAATTTTGCAGCCTAAAATGAGGGTTCGTTGAGCAATCAACGGACGTGTATTCCAGATAACCACGTAAAAAACAGGAATTATGAATCAGAAAGTATCTGTACTATTAATGCTGTTGGCAATCGTGTTCGTCGTTTGCCTTGTGACAGCCAATCTTCTCGAAACCAAAGTTCTAGACTTCTTCGGAGTGACCACCATCACAGCCGGTATGTTGGTTTTTCCCATCTCGTACATCATCAATGACTGCATTGCCGAGGTGTGGGGATTTAAGAGAATCACGCTCATCATTTGGATTGCCTTCCTGATGAACTTTATGGTAGTGGCCATAGGGCTGCTTGCCGTCCATCTGCCGGCTGCTTCGTTTTGGGATGGTGCCGAGCATTTCAACTTTGTCTTTGGCTTTGCACCGCGCATCGTGCTTGCCAGTTTGCTCGCGTTTCTTGCCGGCTCATTTGCCAATGCCTACATTATCAGTAGGATGAAGGTTCTGCACAAAGGCAATCACTTCTCCTTACGTGCCATCATCTCGACCGCCGTTGGTGAAACCATCGATTCGATCATATTTTTCCCCATCGCATTTGGTGGCATCATACCATTCAACGAATTGATACTGCTGATGATAACCCAGATCGTCATGAAATCCATGTACGAGGTGGTGGTGCTTCCCATAACAGTTCGCCTCGTCAAGGCATTGAAGCGAATCGAGAAGACCGATGTCTACGATGACGGCATCTCATACAACATCTTGCGATTTGGTGGCAAATAATCGTTTCACACAAAAGACCGAACGCTTATGTCAGAATTGGAAAATCAACTCTCCCTGTTGGGAAGAAAAACAGAATACCGTCAGGACTACGCTCCCGAGGTGTTGGAAGCTTTTGACAACAAACACACCGAGAACGACTATTGGGTGCAGTTCAACTGTCCTGAGTTTACAAGTCTTTGCCCTATTACTAGTCAACCCGACTTCGCCGAAATCCGCATCAGCTATATCCCTGATGTGAAGATGGTGGAGAGCAAGAGCCTGAAGCTCTATCTGTTCAGCTTCAGAAATCATGGTGCTTTTCATGAAGACTGTGTGAATATCATCATGAAGGACCTGATCAGACTGATGGACCCGAAGTACATTGAGGTGACTGGAATCTTCCTCCCACGTGGTGGTATCTCTATCTACCCCTACGCCAACTATGGTCGCCCAGGCACTCGATACGAACAATTGGCCATCCAACGCCTTTCGACCAGACCTTGATTTATCTTTGCAATAGATTCTTAGGATTCGGCTATGGCTTCAGGGATTAGGAAATCATATCACAAGCAGCTCTTCGTGTTGCTGATTGCGTGCTTGTGGACCATCATACTGTGCTTCGTCGGCTTCCAGTATGCGAGGGAAAAGCAGTACAAGACCCACTTCGTCAATGCCCAGTTGCAACTCTACAACAGTCACCTCGCGAGTGCTATCGACGATGGCGAAGACTACCGCGAGTGCATAGGCAGTCATGCACAGCCCTTCGAGGAGTTGCGCATATCGGTCATCACGCTCTCGGGCAAGGTGGTGTACGACAATATGCTGCCGCCCGACTCGCTCGACAACCACAGCCAGCGACCCGAGGTGGCCGAGGCGATGAAGAAGGGTGCGGGCTACCACATCGGGCGACTCTCGGCCAGCGACGGACGCGAATACTTCTACTCGGCTACCCGGGGCGAGCGGGCCATTGTGCGCACCGCCATACCCTATACAGCCACCTTGCGGGACCTGCTCGAGGCCGACTGGACCTTCCTCGGGGTGATGGTCTCCATCAGCCTTGTCATCAGCATACTGGCCTACTTCATCACCCGCCGCATAGGAGCCAGCATCGAGCGCATCAACGAGATGGAGGCCGAGCAGGAGAAGACGCGCCTTAAGCGCCAACTCACCAACAACATCAACCACGAACTGAAGACTCCCGTGGCCTCCATCGGGGTATGCCTCGAGACATTGCTATCGGGCATCAACCTCAGCGAGGAGAAGCGCCAGGAGCTCATCGAGCGCTGCTATGCCAACAACGAGCGTCTCCGCCGCCTGCTCTCCGATGTGTCGCTCATCACCCGTATGGAGGATGGCAATGCCCTCATCGAGCGCGAGCCCGTGGACATCACCGCCCTCATTGCCGACATCGCCAGCGAGCTCACCATCATGCCTGAAGGCGAACGGCTGACCCTGCACACCGACATCACGGAGCCCATCATCGTCGAGGGCAACCTCTCGCTCATTGCCTCCATCTTCCGCAACCTCACAGAGAACGCCATCGCCTACTCCGAGGGAAAGAATATCTACGTATCGCTCCTTGAGAGTACTCCCGCTGGGTACTGCATCCGCTTCGAGGATGATGGACGTGGGGTAGAGGAGAAGCAACTCACCCGCCTCTTTGAACGCTTCTATCGTGTCGACAAGGGGCGCTCACGCCAGAAGGGCGGCACCGGCCTCGGCCTCTCCATCGTGAAGCATGCCGTACAGTTTCACGGAGGCACCATCACCGCCACCAACCGTCCCGGCGGTGGCCTGCGGTTCGACTTCTCGCTACGAAGGTCTTAGGCGGGTGACATACCGCGGCAAGCCGACAAGGTGCGCTACTGACTTGTTTTTAGACAGAAGAACATAAGAACTGGTTTTCGTAAGAGCACTTGCTACGCAAGCCGACAAGCTGCGAGCCTCTGTCAATCAGTGTGAGATAAAAAAAGGAGATAATATAGCAGTTGTCCACCAACACTAAAATCTCATCGATGGTGTCATCCCGACAAAACGAAGCGCCGAGGGATCTCGCGCAGGGCCGACGCGGAGCATTAGCGTCGGTTGCGACGGCAGCGCGGAGCATTAGCGCTGCTTGCGACAAAGGGGAGGTTTATCTCCCCCAGAGGAGCGTGCTTTAGCACCATTAACTTTAGTTTTCCCGAGGAGTCCCTTTTCACCAGGGCACTCTGCGAGATTGCCTTAACTGCGACCTAAAGGTTGTCTCGCTTTGCTCGAAATGAAAAGGAACGTTTTCGTCATCGTCATCGTCATCGTCATCGTTAACGTTATCGTCGGCGTCATTCGTCATCGTCATCGTTATCGTTACAGCATAGCAGCTCCGCTGCATTAACCAGCGACCCTGTCGCGATTAACCGTGGCTCCGCCACATTAACCTGTCGCCTCGCGACAATTAACTGCAGCTCCGCTGCACAGTCTTCGTCATCGTCATTCGTCGGCGTTATCGTAAGGGTTGCAAGCAACACTCCTTTGTGCTGATAAATCAGCAGTCGTCGCAACCGACGCTCCTCGCGTCGGCGTCATCGTTAACGTTATCGTTATCGTCTTTCTTAGTAGTCTTCACGATGAGTATACCTGTCTCGTAGAGTAGCCACATGGGGAGGGCGACGAGGGTGAGGGTGAAGACGTCAGAGGTGGGTGTGATGATGGCAGCCACGATGAGCAGAGCCACGATGACGTGTCGGCGGTAGCGTTTCATCAGTGAGGCGTTGATGACTCCCATGCGTCCCAGTATCCAGCAGATGGCGGGTATCTCGAAGAGGATGCCCATGGCGAGGGTGATGCTCATGAGGCTGCTCATGTAGGACTCTATGGTGACGGTGTTGGCCACGGCGGTGCTCACCTGATAGTTGCCGAGGAAACGGAACACCAGGGGGAAGATGAGCAGGTAGCTGACCGCCACGCCCAGCATGAACAGCAGGTAGCCCCAACCTACCAGGCGGACGGCATGGTGCCGTTCATGGACATAGAGTGCAGGCGACACGAAGCGGAAGAGCTGGTACAGAAGGTAGGGTGAGGTGACGAGCACGCCGGCATAGAGCGATGCCCTCACGTGGAGGAGAAACTGGTTGGCGAGCCCCGTGTTGATGAGTTGCACATCGAGCCCCTCCATCGTCAACGCGGCAGAGGGCATGAGGCTCTGGCTGATCTTGTCGAGCAGGCGATAGGTGATGAATCCCTCGTCTTGTGGGGCGAGGATGATGCCGAACAACTCCTCCTTGAAGAGGAAGGCCACGATGGCACACACCACCACGGCGACAGCCATACGTATGAGGCTGCCTCGCAACTCGTCGAGATGTTCCCAAAAGGTCATGGCGAGGGCTTAGCGGTAGGAGTTTCTGAATGTTGTTTGCGGTAGAGACGCCAGCGGGAGCTTACTCCTCCTTCTTCTTCTCTCCCTCGTCTGTCTCGTTCATGCCGTCCTTGAAGTAGCGTACGCCCTTGCCGAGACCCTTCATCAGTTCGGGTATCTTCTTACCTCCAAAGAGGAGCAATACGATGAGGGCAATGATAAAAATCTCTTGAAATCCGATTCCAAACATGGTTGTATTTTTGTTTAATGTTTAACAATTTCATTGTTGAGCTTTGGCTGCGCTCGCGGTAAGAGTTCAAGCAAGCTTTAGACTCCTTTGGAGAACTAAAGTTCTCGTCGTCGCAACCGACGCTTTCATACCGCGTCGGCACTGGCACAAACCTTATTGTTTAGTGTTTAGTGTGTAGTGTCTGTTGTGTCATCCCGAGCGTAGAGAGGGATCTCGCATAGTCTCACGCCACGTTACATAGTCCCAGCGCGGGATCTCTCGCTTCGCTCGAGATGACAGAGGCGCGGATGTTTATTTTAATCGGGAGTTAGGAAACTAGTGTTTAGTGTTTATAGTTTAACAATTTCATTGTTGAGCTTTGGCTGTTGGCTGTTAGCTCATCTCTATTTTCGTTTAGATGTCATTTAGAGCAAAGCGAAAAATCTCGCAAACGTCTCACACCAGATCCTACTGCGAGATCCTTCCGTCGTTACGCTCTGTCAGGATGACACACATCGCGGTTTCCGTTAATCGCCAACGGCCAAAAGCCAAGGTTTGTGCAAACCGAATGCAGAATCAAGCGTGCTTGAATTTTGCTGAGGTGCAGCCAAAGCTCAACAACGTAGTTGTTAACAGCCAAAAGCCAAAAGCTGCAGCTCCGCTGCTTACCCCTTAACCCTCAGCGCCAAGTATCCGCCAATCCATTGGACGAGCATGCCGGGGTATCCTATGCGGAAGTCCTGCAGTGCCATGTTGAGGCTACCTGTGATGGCCCATTCGCCCAGGGTGCCGAGCACCTGGTAGGCGAGGACGACAGCCAGGAGCGAGGGTAGGGTGACCTTCTGTGTGCGCTGAGCCATCCATCCGGCGGCAAGGGCCAGTAGGGTCGACTTGACGAGGATGATGGGCAGCATCGCCTCAGCGGGCATGCCGAAGAGCAGGTGATTGACCATGGGCGAAGCCAGTGCGGTGAGCAGTCCCACCTTCCATCCATACTTATAGGCCCCCACGAGGGTGAAGAAGTAGATGGGCAGCCACGTAGGTCCTCCCATTGCCATGAGGTGACACTGCTGGGGCAAGATGATGTTGCCGGCGATGAAGATGAGCGCCATCCAGTAGGTCCTCGCCTCGCGGTACGAGAGTGTGTAGAGGTTGATTGTTTTTTCCATTTATTTGAGTTTGTTTATAAAGTTACTTATTGCATCCACCATGTCGTCGATGGTGGTGAGGTCCACGCAGAGCGTCTCCACGGGGCACAGCCCATCGCCACGGCGGTTGACGATGCGGTCGGTCACCTCCCGGTAGCTGACCTCGACGCCATGCCCCTGCAGCAGGGCAAGGGCCGGATGGCTGATGACATCGGCATACACCTCGCATGCCCCGCCATAGATCATCAGGGCGGCAGCCCCCTTACCTATGACCTTGTCGGCGATGTGTGCCCCCTGTAGGAAGTGCTCCTCGTCGTGGCACAGCTGCCACAGGTCGGCCACGCCCCGCTGGTGATAGGTGCGCGTGTCGCCCCCCTTGCGGATGACGCAGGAGTGACCCCCTTGGTGCAGTATGTCGATCAGTGTCTCCATGCTCCGTCGTGTGTGTGTTACAGGGTGTTCTGCTTCAGCTCCTCCACGAAGCGGTCTATGCGGTGCAGCTGTTGCGGTATGTTGATGCGTTGCGGACAGTGCTTGCTACACTGGTTACACCCGATGCAGTGGTTGGCCTGGCGCAGCTTGGGCACGCTACGGTCATAGCCCACGAGGAAGGCGCGGCGCGCCTTGCGGTAGTTCGCGTCCTGCTGGTCCTCGGGGATGTTACCCTCGTTGACGCACTTGTTGTAGTGTAGCAGTATGGCCGGTATGTCGATGCCGTAGGGGCAGGGCATGCAGTACTTGCAGTCGTTGCACGGGATCGTGGGGTACTGCTTGAGCAGTCGTCCCGTCTCGTAGAGGAATTCCTTCTCCTCCTCGTTGAGCGGCACCAGGGGCGAGTAGGTGCGCAGGTTGTCCTGCAGGTGCTCCATGTAGGTCATGCCGCTGAGCACGGTGAGGATGATCTCCGGTGTGCCGGCAAAGCGGAAGGCCCACGAGGCCACGCTGCTCTCGGGCGAGCGCTGCTTGAGTCGTCCCACGATGTGGTCGGGCACCTTCGACAGGCGTCCGCCGAGCAGCGGCTCCATGATGATGCCAGGTATGCCCGCCTTGACGAGCGACTCATACAGTCCCTTGGCGTTCGAGCCGTCCCAATCCACATAGTTGAGCTGTATCTGCACGAAGTCCCAGTGGTACTTCTCGTGCAGTGCCAGCAGTTCGTCAAACACCTCCTGTGAGCCGTGGAACGAAAATCCCAGGTGGCGTATGCGACCCGCCTTGCGCTCCTCGAGCAGGAAGTCCATCATGCCGTTGTCCACATACCTGCGGCGGAAGTTATCCATGCCTCCCCCTCCGAGCGAGTGCAGCAGGTAGTAGTCGATATAGTCCACCTGCAGCTCCTTGAACGAGCGGTGATACATCGCCATGGAGTTCTCCTGCGAGGGGTTCGAGAAGTTCGACAGCTTCGTGGCGATATAGATCTTTTCTCTCGGGTGTCGCTTGAGCGCGATGCCCGTAGCCTTCTCCGACCATCCCTGCACATACACCGGTGCCGTGTCGAAGTAGTTCACCCCGTGGGCGATGGCATAGTCGACCAGCTCGTTCACCGCATCCTGGTCGATGATGCTTCCCTCCCCCTCGGGGTTTTCGAAGGTAGGCCAGCGCATGCAGCCATAGCCCAGTATCGACACCTTATCATTATGCAGCGAGGCGAAGCTGCGGTAGGTCATCTTATCCGTGGGCACGGGTCCCAGCTCGCCGCTGGCGGCCTCGGCCTGTGGTTTCGGCTTGCAGCCATACAGTGTGGCAGCCCCCGTAGCGGTGCTTATGCCCACGATCTTTAGAAATTCTCGTCTATCCATGGTTTTAATTAGGAATTAGGAGTTAGGAATTAGGAGTTAG
>JAZONP010000224.1:0-4141 GCA_045654565.1 Bacteroidaceae bacterium | reverse complement strand
TCTGCTTGTAGTGGTCGAGCAGCGACTTGAAGCAGGGTATATAATTCAAGTTGAATTTGTTTGCAGAAGCCGGGTAGTTTTCGGGGAGGAAGCTTTCTCGTAAATAGTCGGTAAGGTAATTCTCCTCAAAGTTCTTGCGCTTGATGGCCAAGTTGTCGTAGGGCTTCTCACTATAGCGCATCACCAGTCCCTCGGAGTAGAGCTTGTCCTTGAACGACGGCACATTCATCAGTGTAGAGAAGTATACGGCGGGACGGCGGGTGTGCTTGATGATGTGTAGCATCATTTGGTTGGTGTATTTGTCTGCCTCCTCCTGGCTCGAAATCTGTGGCATAGGCTCAAAGTCAGGAATACTCAACCGCTCGCATATCAACTTCCTGTAGTTGGGTGTCCACAACAAGCTCATGCATATAACATCAATATCCTCGAAGAGATGCTTGCCATATTGCACCAGCAGTTTGGAGAATGTAGGAGAGTCTCCGTTGACAAAGATGATGCTATTCGCCTTCATGCCGCTAAGCTCGTTGTAGGCATAGTTGAGCAGAGAGGGAGAGTAGGTGCCGCTGTTGTACCAACGCTTCAGGATGTCGGCCATCAACTCTTCGTCACCCGTTTGCATCAGGTAGCTGACGTAGTCAGGGTACATCTCCACATTGTCGGGGCGCATCTGTATGGCCTTCTTCATATTTGGGGCATCGTTGACATTGCCTTTATGATAATACTCCATGATATAAAATGTATAGGTCTCGGGAATGGCTTTACCCATATCCTCAATTATAGAAGTAAGCACTGCCGCTTCATCGGGAATATCCTCGTACCACCCTTTATAGCGCACAGCATGGTAGTAATTCTTCCAGGCCTCTTCGTTCTTCGGGTTCTTATCTATCTCGGCTTTCCACAAGCGCTCTTGCGTCTTATACCACTCGGCACTGTGGTGTACTTTCACAGGTGTCTCTACCTTTTGGGGAACAGCCTTTTCAGTTTGCGCTTGCGCTGCATCAGTCATCGATGCCAGCCCTATCATTGCCATGAGGCAGAGGGCGAATGCGTGTTTTGTCTTCATCTTATGATTTGTGTTTAGTCTTTTAATTTTAGTTCACTATAAAAACGCGTCTTTTCACATTTGCATACACGCCACCTCGTCAATCGTTCGGTCTTTTAACGTTTTTTTGAAGAAATCATGAGTTAAGACTACGGAACAGGTCAAAGTTAGTGTAAGTAGTCCTATAAGTATCAAGGTATTTCGTCCCTAAATCCCTATATCCAGGTTATAAAAGTTTATTTTTGGGGTGGCAATGGCAGAGGTGTGATTCATGGTGTCATAGCACATCATATCAAATCTTTGTTTTACAATACTATATCATTTTTTCCCTGTTTTGCTTTATATTTCTATTATTGATGGCGACCATTCGCGCGTATGCTCGCCACTATTTTCGTATATGGTCGCCTACATCTACGCGAATGGTCGCCGTCAATAAACTAAAAGCCTTTGTGTAAGTACGAAAGGGAAAGATAAAACCGTTCAATCAGTACCATCGGTTGACAAAAGAATTATCAACGGATGGTTCATTAATTCAAAAAACTACAACTATTCTCTGCCATTGCCACCCCAAAAATAAACTTTTGTCACCTGAAAAATGCCTATTTCGCGCAGGTCATTCGTCCCAAAATGCCGATTTCATCGGATTTTACTAAAAAATAGAGTTACCCTAAGTACAAGTTGATAGATTAAAAACATGCCAGAACTTTGCAGTCCCAGCATGATTTGGTCGACCTACATTATTAACTCAAAAGTATCTTATTTAGACTATATAATAAGGATCTCTTATCTTACTCTATCATCTTGATCACCCCCTCCAGCGCATTGAGGTCGCGAGGGTCAGCATTCACGCCGAGGATGTTGCCGCCTCGGTCAATGAGTTTGTAGGTGAGGCCGCTTTTCCTTCATTTTTTTTCTAATCTTTCCATTCTCCTCTCCAGCGCCTCTATGCGCTCGATCAATTCTATTGGTACATTTTGGTACATAATGGTATAAATATTTAAGTATAAGATAGATGTATTTGCTTCATCTTAGGTTCACGATTCAGGCGGTATATCACGCTCTGTACGGGAATGCTGAGCTTCGGGCTATCGCTTCATGCCCTTCAGCAGTCCATTTATCTTGCTCTTGAAGCGCTCCAGGCTGTCTTTGCCCCAACCGGCGACATCCATGACGACATTACCTTTTTCGTCGAGCAGGAAGTAACGCGGTATGCCGTTGATGGAGGGTATGGTGTTCCAGTCGACATTGGACAGGCGGTAATGGTAGCCCGAAATGTTCTTGATCATATCGCTCCATGTCTCATAGGGACTGCTGCCATTGGTGAGATAGACAAAGGCTATAGGTTCATCCTTGAGTTCATTCTTATACTCTTTTATCTGCTCTATGCCTGTCTTGCACGGTCCGCACCATGTTGCCCAGCAATCGACAAGCACTATCTTACCTTTGTACTCGGAGGCTATATAGTCGAGTATGGTGCCTTCATACTTTACTGGTGCGCTGCACACTTTCACATCGGTAGTCAGCTCCTTCTCCAAACGGGCTGTCTCGGCACGCATGTAGTCATTGTAGCGGTGCACCTCATCTTCAAAGGGAGGCATCGGGTTACCCCACTCGGGGGCATCAGGTGCCAGAGGCTTCATGTTGATGGCGCGGCACATCTCTTGAGCACGCTCGAAGCTTTGCATCCAATGTGTTGCAGGGTTGTCCGTCAACCCATTGGCCAAGGCATAGGGTAATACCGATGCATCGCGTATAACCCATAGGCCAACGTTTGATGTGCGGTCAAACAGGGCAATCTCTCCGGCATGACTGTCCTCAAGCGTGTAATCCGCCATCTTTATGGCATATACAGAGTCTACATTGCTCACCTTGGCCCTTCGCAACGAGTTCTTGAGCCACGAGGGATAGCTGATGATGTTTCTTATATATTCCTTTTGGATAAAGAGCGAGGCAAGCTGCTTCTGTCGCTTGTTGTACTCTGCGCTGTGCTCGATGTTATTCAGTCGGGCCTGCAAAGTGTCCCAATGTATGGTATGGTATTCCTTGTAAGTAATCTCAGCTGCGGCATCGTGCTTTATGACCGTCTGCCAGTCTATGTGTGTGAGGTCCCACAACACTTGGGAGATGTCGCCTGTTTGCCCACCGAAGGTAACGCCTTTGCCTACGTTCTCATGCCCCGTCAGTTCATACTTCTTGGCCATGATGGCGGGAAGGTCGATGGTTACCGTGGTGCGATAGCCGGGGAAGAACCAGAAATCACCCGTAGCATCGCCAGGGAAGATGCAATACACGGCATGGTTGTGGAGACCGTATTTCTGGACCAGAAAGTCGCCAGTGATGCTGTCGCTGTAGCGCACCACTTCGTTGCGGCCTGTCACGAGGTCCTGTGTGGCAAGGAAGTAGTATGCCACGGCATCGGGGACAAAACCTATGAAACGACCCTCTATATAGGCCGTGTCGCCTGTAATGCAATACTCGGGCAGAGGTTCATCTGTCGGATATTCGCTGGCCTTCGCCTTTTGGGGGGCATACCCTTTGCCATCCGTACGTATGCCATACCACCCTTTGTCGTAGCCCACGAGGCTAAATGTCTTGGCCGAACGTGGCAAAGCCTTGAAATAAAGCGTTACGCTGTCTTGACCGCTCGTCACGTCAGCACCCTCATAAGCGATAGTGTCGCCTTTGTCTGTAAGCAAACAGATGGCCAGCGAGTCCAGAGCGGGCAATTCGCCAGGAGTGTTTACAGAGAAATGAAGTTTTGTATTTACCTTGCTCAGAACAATCTTTTCCAGCGTCAGCCTGCGCGATTCGGTAAGGGCGAATGCAGGGCGCACGACCTCTGTCCCATGATTACCATAGAAGGTGAAATCCACTTTCGTGGCAGCAGCAATGGCCGCCAATGTTAGAATGATTGCAAGTACTTTTTTCATGTGTTTTTATTTTGTTGGTTGTTTATGTCGTTACACGAATTTTATTTGCGGATAACTTTACTGCTACTTCTTCAACTCCTCCAACCGTTTAGTGAACGCTTCGGTGGTAGAGTATTCAAGTCCCTTGTTGAGTACATTGCCGTCGGGGTCTAGTGTCTCGTAGTGTGGT
>JAZONP010000223.1:0-27029 GCA_045654565.1 Bacteroidaceae bacterium | reverse complement strand
TGTCTTTGAATGTATCGGTTTGCATCATCTTTAATCAATATTTTTCCAATTTACCAAAATTCAAGTATCGGTCATAGAAGCGTTCGAAGACTACACGACATTCATCCGGACAAACACTAATTATCCTTTTAACAAAATCCCCAAGGTGTACTTCTTTTATCTTAGCCTTGTAGCCGTCACTCAGGTTGTCGACCAAGGACTTTACTTCATTATCTGTTGTTGGATGTTGTTCGGGGGCAAGGATAATGGAAAACGATTGCAATTCTTCCGTCTCTCCATGCAACCCATACATCTCGCTCAACAGGAAATTTCGATAAATTTGAGTCAGCGGAGTATTGCCTTCCATTATGTCTTTCTCTGCATCTGGAGTGAAACATTGGAGTTCTTTGATCGCTTTGACGCACTGTGGACGGGGTGTCTTTTTGCCACTATCATCTTTTTTATAAGATGCATTCGACCCGAGGTTTTCGGAATATTTGGTCTCCACGGCAATGAATCCATCCTTACCATCCTTGTCCTTGAATTTTATGATTGCATCCATTGCACTCTTGTCTCCAGTCAAATCCTTGTAATTTCCGGGGATGAATTCCAATTCGACTCCCGTTACTTCATGTATGGGATAGTCGGGGAGAGCAGCCTTTATGACCCGAGTTGCGGTTTCGCGAGATTCTCTAAGCATCTTTCTCAATGGGCAGAACAGATTGAATGCCATAGGCTGGCTGGAGAGTAGATTATTAAATAACCTGTCCTTTTCTATGGTCTCATATTTCTGCCTGTTCTCGACCCTTTCGTTTGCATGCTTGAAAGCATCTTCAGTCAGGAAGTTCTTCCAACAACCATCCTTGGGAGTATCACCATTCTCAATGTAGTTCCCATAGTAATGCACATTGCCATTCCTATCCGTATAGGGACGGATTTCTTCTCCAATCTCATGACGATAGATTGATTGCAACTTTCTGCAATCTGCCACAAATGGTGAGTTTCCTTTGTACGTTTCTCCTAATATGTCATTCATAATCTTTGATTCTTTTTATATCATCAACATAATCCGCCCCTCGGCCTTGACAAAGGTGTCCGGATAGCGGCAAACGACCGCATACACCTGATTGGAGGTGACGGGCATCCCATCCTTGCGGATGTGAAGACGGTAGCGGTTAATCATCTCCGCTATCTGCTCGGTGCGCATCCCACGGTTCTGATGTGCAAGGCAGTAGAGTATGGCTTCTTCGATTTTCATTGCCCCAAAGGTACGTTATTTTTTGGAGTGAGACATCGCTCTTGGACATAGAAATGTGGTGTGAACCTCATTTTTCACTATAACGCCAGCTGATGTGGTGAGTAGGTGGGGCTATCTAAAGGTATTTGTTCTAGTTTTTTACAATATATTCACGTAATGCTCGTTTAATAAAGCATGAATAATATGGTGAGTTTAAGAGGTCTATGGCTTGCTTGTCTCGTGACGATAGGCTTAGTGGGGTGTACTGATAAGTGGGGATTCTCTACTGACCCCAGCCATCGTCTGGCTTTTTCGAGCGATACGATAGCCTTCGATACGTTGTTTACCGATGTGAGCTCGGCTACTCAAGCTTTCTTGATATATAATCCTAATAAGGAAAATCTGTCGATTGCACATGCTTATGTTGCTGGCGGAGAGGACTCTCCCTTTCGCGTCAATATCGACGGTTTGGCTGGTGCGACATATACCGACCTCGCCATTCGGGGTGGTGATAGCATGTATGTGTTTGTGGAGGTGACGATCGATCCTCGCGGACAGGACGATCCTTTTGAGGTGCACGATTCCTTGTGTCTCACACTGGAGAGCGGAGTCACTCAGCAGGTAATATTCTCAGCCAGCGGACAAGATGCAACGGTGCTACGCGGCGTGGTGATAGATGCTGATACGCGGCTGACTGCCCAACGCCCATACCTTATATATGATAGCCTTAGGGTGGAGGAGGGGAGTGCACTCTATCTCGAGCCTGGGACACGTCTTTTCTTTGCCGATAAGGTGGAGATGCAGGTATATGGGCGTGTCGAGGCCATGGGCACGGTGGATGATCCCATCGTATTTCGCGGTGCACGTACCGACCGCATGTTTGACTACCTTCCTTACGATCGTCTGTCGGCACAGTGGGGAGGCATCACATTGCATGAGTCGAGCAAGGGCAATGTGTTTGAGTATTGTGATATCCATAGCGGAACGTATGGCCTACGAGCCAAAGGTGTAAGCCTGGAGGACAACAAGATCGTGATGCGCAATAGCCAGATACACAATGTGGACGATGATGCCTTGCAACTTACTCTATGTAAAGCATACTTCTCCAATAGTCTCTTCACCAATGCAGGAGGGCATTGTGTGAATATCCTTGGTGGGCAAATGGATTTCCTCCATTGCACAATGGCAAACTTCTTCCCATGGAAGAGTGAACGCGGGGTAGCAGTAAATATTGTCAACTATGTAGAGGAGGAGAATGCAATATACCCCTTGCTCGGAGTGAACTTCATCAATAGCATCATCACCGGCTCGAAGGATGATGAACTGATGGGTACCGTCGTCGCCAAGACAGATACGGTGGACTGGTCTGAGTATGCACAATATAGCTTCAGACACTCTGTCATCAACTCATGGAAGGAGGCAATTGCTCCCGACACGCTGCACTTCACCGACATTGTGTGGGAACACGAGGATAGCACGGCCTATGGTCGTAGTAACTTCAGAACTATTGACCACAACAACTTTATCTACGATTTTCATCTCGACTCGCTCTCTGTGGCTCGTGGCATTGCCTCGGCTGAGTATATAGGCCTGCTCCCTTATGATAAGGATGGGCAGCCTCGAGAGATTGGGACCACAGATGCGGGTTGTTATCAATACGTGGAGTATGTGGAGGAGGAGAAGTGACACGTTGCTGTTCTTGCTATGGCTGGCCACGATGGTTGTCGCCCAAGAGCACATACGTTTTGTGAGTTACAATGTGGAGAACCTCTTCGATTGTGTCGACGACACGCTGACCAATGATAACCCTTTCTTACCCGAGGCAACGCGCCACTGGACACCTTATCGCTACTGGAACAAACTGCATGCCGTGAGTCGAGCCATTGCATCTATCGGTGGCGACCGTGCTCCCGATTTTGTAGCATTGTGTGAGGTGGAGAATGATAGTGTGATGCATGACCTCACGCAACGCTCACCCTTACGTACTGCAGGATATGATTACTTGATGACCTCATCTAAGGACCCGCGTGGCATCGATGTGGCGCTGATGTATAAACCAACTACATTTCGCCCCCTTACGTATCGCTCGATACGTTTGCCCAAGGAATACATCCCTCAAGGACGACATGTGCGTGATGTGTTGTTCGTAAGTGGACAATTACACATGGGCGACACGATAGACCTCTTTGTCTGCCATCTTCCGAGCCGACTCAACGGCAAACAATCGGAACAATTACGTCACGATATGGTGAACTATCTGTGTTCGGTCATCGACTCGGTATGTCATGAGCGAGGGAAACCTCACATCATAGTAATGGGCGACTGCAACGACTCGCCACGCAGTAACGCATTGCGTCCTCTCATCGAGAGGCAAGGGTTGGTGTGTGTCACCGAACACCTCAAAGGTAGTTATCGCTATAAAGGAGAGTGGGAACAGATTGACCATATCTACCTATCGCCAACGCTTGTAGGGCAGAAGGCGGAATCCCATGCACTGCATCTCGCTCCACAGGGAGCATACAACTGTGAAGCCGACTTCCTTATCGAGCCAGAACCTCTCTATGGCGGACATCGCCCACGCCGTACATACAATGGCATGCGCTACGAGGGAGGTACCAGCGACCATCTGCCCGTATGCTTCGATCTCGGGTTTGCGTGGTGAGCGAACTTTCGTACGTCGAAATTTGTATTTCCGTTCACCTTACACTAACTTTGCATGGATAAAGGAAATGCACTATGACATCTCAAGAACGAATCGTCTATCTACGCAACGAATTGCACCGCCACAACCATAGTTACTACGTGCTCAATGCTCCCGAGATATCGGACTTTGAGTTTGACCAATTGATGCGCGAGCTACAGGACCTCGAGGCACAACATCCCGAGATGTATGACCCCACATCGCCTACGATGCGTGTGGGTAGCGACCTCACTAATGAGTTCACCCAGGTGGCACACCGCTATCCCATGCTCTCGCTTGGCAACACCTATTCGTTCGAAGAGGTGACAGACTTCTATAATCGTGTGAAGAAGGCATTGGGTAGTGAGCCTTTCGAACTCTGTTGCGAAATCAAGTACGACGGCGTGTCCATATCCTTGACCTACGAGGAGGGTAGGTTAGTGCGTGCCGTGACACGCGGTGATGGTGTGCAAGGCGATGACGTGACCACTAATGTGAAAACCATACAGAGCATTCCTCTCGTGTTACAGGGTGATGACTATCCTGCCGACTTTGAGATTCGTGGCGAGATACTGATGCCCTGGGAACAGTTTGACCGTCTGAACCGTGAGCGCGAAGCACAGGAGGAGTCACTCTTTGCCAATCCGCGCAATGCCGCATCGGGAACACTGAAGTTGCAGAACTCTTCGATCGTGGCTTCGCGTAAGTTGGATGCCTACCTATACTATATGTTGGGTGATGAACTGCCCGAGGAGGGACACTATGAATGCCTACAGCATGCTGCTCGATGGGGATTCAAGGTGTCGCCTGTCATGCGCAAATGCAGTACCTTGGACGAGGTCTTCGAGTATATCAACTATTGGGATACCGAACGTAAAAACCTTCCCGTGGCCACCGACGGCATTGTTATCAAGGTCAACTCTCTTGCACAACAAAACTCATTGGGCTACACCGCCAAGGTGCCCCGATGGGCTATTGCATATAAGTTCCAGGCCGAGAAGGCACTCACACGCCTCTGTGAGGTCACCTATCAAGTGGGACGCACCGGCACAGTGACTCCCGTTGCTAACTTTGAGCCCGTACAGCTCTCGGGTACTATGGTCAAGCGAGCTACCCTCCATAATGCCGATTTCATGGACAATCTCGACCTCCACATCGGCGATATGGTATTCGTGGAAAAGGGGGGTGAGATCATTCCCAAGATTACTGCCGTTGACCTCGATACACGCTCCTTCATGATGGGAGAGAAGGTGAGGTTTATCACCCGTTGCCCCGAGTGCGGCACACCACTCATGCGCGTAGAGGGCGAAGCTGCCATCTTCTGTCCTAACGACCTCACTTGTCCACCACAGATTAAGGGACGTATAGAGCACTTCATCTCACGCAAGGCCATGAACATCGACGGCTTGGGAGCCGAGACCGTTGACCTCCTCTATTCCGTAGGGCTGATACACGATGCAGCCGACCTCTACCAGTTGCGTATTCCTCACATCAGTCGACTCGAGCGCATGGGCTACAAGTCGGCCGAGAATATCATCCGCAGCATAGAACGCTCGCGCGAGGTCCCCTTCGAACGCGTACTCTTTGCCATTGGCATACGCTTCGTGGGCGAGACCGTAGCCAAGAAACTTGCACGTGCCTTCGGCTCTATGGAGCGGCTCGAGAACGCTACCTTCGAAGAGCTTATTGCCGTAGACGAGATCGGTGAGAAGATAGCACAGAGCATCCTCCGCTTCTTCGCCAACGATCAATGCCGCACCCTCGTGACACGCCTTAAAGAGGCGGGACTTCAGATGGAAATCGTCGTGGACGAAACCATTGAGCGCACCGACCGCCTTGCAGGAAAGAGCATCGTCATCAGCGGTGTCTTTGTTCAACATTCCCGTAACGAATATAAGGCAATGATTGAGCAGCACGGAGGCACCAACGTGTCGTCTATATCCAGCAAGACAAGCTTCATCCTCGCAGGTCGCGACATGGGCCCCGCCAAACTCGAAAAAGCCCAAAAACTCGGCGTACCCATCGTGAGCGAAGAGGAGTTCCTGGAGATGTTGGGCTAGAAAGTGTCCAGGAAGCACTTTTCTCTATATCAAAAAAGAAGATTTAGAGCAGTTTTTATGTACTTAATTATGTCTTATTAAAATAATGTTGTAAATTCGCAACCGAATCATTAGTCAACTTTTTAACTAATGAAAGACTATGAAAAGACGTTTGCGAACATTCTCTTCTCTACTAGATAGGATTTTGTTAAGAGAGTGGCTTAGTACAGAATTCTACGTCTTTAATTTACAATGGATATAGCCTAATCAGGGGATTCTTTATAGGTTATAGATGATACATGGAGAAATGGTAAAAGTATTACGTAAGGTTATAGTATTTCTTTTTATATTAGGGGGTCAGTTCGTTGCGGCACAAAATATTAGTATAGAATCATTTAAATTACTTGAGAATGATCTGACAGCCAACTTGGAAGGCACTAAGGAATATGACCAAAATGGAGATATCGCCGCTTTGATAAAGGTCATTACCACTGAGCAAGGTTTTGTTTTTGATAATGGTATGGTAGGCATTGTGAAGACCCAACAACGTGTTGGGGAGGTGTGGGTATACGTACCTCAAGGAACCAAGAAAATCATGATACGCCATCAGCAGTTGGGTTCTCTAAAAGAGTATTATTATTTCGATGTATCAATCGAAAAGGCTAGAACCTATGAAATGAAACTGACCACGGGCAAGGTGGAAACTATTGTGAAACGATCGGCAGGGAAGCAATATGTGGAGTTTAATGTAATTCCTATCAATGCTATGGTAGAGATTGATGATGTCCCACTTGAGGTTGACAATATGGGATATGCAGAACAATCGATGCTTTATGGTACATATAATTATCGAGTATCGTGTGCCAATTATCATACCGAGGCTGGGAAAATTGTGTTGTCAGCCGAAGGAAAGGTGAGAAAGGAGATTACATTACGTCCCAATTTTGGTTGGATTGATATCAACGGAAGTGATGAATATCATGGTGCACATGTTTATGTAGATAATGAGCGCATAGGTCAATTGCCGTTGAAGACAGATGGCATAAAGAGTGGTGTACATCGGATAAAAGTTCAAAAGAGCCTATACGAACCTTATGAACGACAGATCCTTGTAGAAGATAGTAAAACAACATCATTGACCGTAACGATGACTCCAAATTTTGCTTCTGTTACATTTATTGCAGATGCTGAAAGTGAAATTTGGGTTGATGAAAAATTAAAAGGCAAGGGGCAGTGTACCATTAATTTAGAATTAGGTAAATATACTGTAGAGGTAAAGAAACCATCACATCGTACGGCATCTGAGGTGGTGAATGTTACTAATATAGGGGAGAGGACTATTCAACTTCCATCACCTATGCCCGTATATGGTGTACTGGATGTCACTTCTGTACCTTCGCATGCTACTATATATATTGATGGTATAAAGGTAGGTGAGGCTCCACTTATAAAGGATGATATTTTATTAGGGATGCATAAAGTCGTATTTGAAAAGGAAGGATATGCGTCGGTGGAAAAAAGGATTGAACTTGTAGATGAAGGTATTGATGTGATACTCTCGGCCGAATTACCTAAGGTAGAGGTCGTGACTGTCACAAGTGAACCATCTGGAGCAAGTGTCATGATTGATGGAGTGTATAAAGGTAACACTCCCCTAACTGAAACATTCTCGTTGGGCGAACATCGTATTGTGTTTTCTAAGAGTGGCTACTTCGAAGAAAATATAAATGTCATTGTAGATGGTCATACCAATTCGTTGAATCAGAAACTGAGAAGTTCGAGCGAAGAAGTAAGAATTACCACAAAGCCATCTGAGGCAAAAATTTCCATTGATGGTAGTTTCAAGGGATACTCTCCGTTGACAACCACCTTGGCGCGTGGAAATCACCTGTTGGTAGTGCAGAAGGAGGGGTATAATAGCGTGTCTACATACAAGTCGATTCCTACTACCACCGAAGGTGAAATCTACTTCAAACTAGATAAAGCCCCCAAGGTCAAAGCTCCCAAAGCACCAAAAGCCCCAAAGGAACCAAAGACAGAAAAGGAGAAAATTGCATATAGCAAACACTTTAAGAATTTGGCTTGGTATATTGAGGGTAATGCAAACTATGCTGTCCAAAACTCTTATCTTGGGGATTGGAGTGGCGGTCTTACCACAGGTTTATACCTTTTGGGCTTGAATGCCGAAGTGGGTTATCTGGCAAATGAGTACACTGATGCCTTGGCATTGAAAGTAGGCTATGGTTTTAGAATCGGAAAAAGATTTCTAATGACTCCTCAAATAGGCTTCGATATAAAAAATGTTAGATTTGTTAAGGACTGGGGAGATTGGAATGTTGAGTATTACGATGCTGTTATGAGCAACATTGATTTTCGGTCTTTCGATTATTTCACAACGGCATCCTGTCGTTTCCAGTTCTGTTTCAATAGGTTCTTTGCGTTGTGTGTTACTCCTAAGTACAATTGGATTGAAAACGCAATAAATGTAAAGGCTGGTCTTGTAATAAATCTAGGACTATGATTGTGATATTGTAATCAGTAAAAGAAAAGAATAAATAGATTTTTATAAACACTTAAAAACCAAACATTATGAAAAAGACAATTCAATTTTTGTTGGTAATCGGCATGTTGTTTGCATGCCCAGTAGTAAATGCTCAAAATAGGGCTTTAGAGAAGGCTTTAGCAAAGGAGTATAAGTTGAAGAAAAAAGAACTAAGCAAAGGTGGATGGGCTATCTTTGGTACATCGCGTAGCCTTGATGTAGCTCTATTAAAACATTACGAGAAAATGAACGAGAATGAAAACATTCGAGAAGTGGTGGGTGTGGCAACAGCATTCAACTCGAAGAATATTGGTAAGCAGGTGGCTATAAACAATGCTTGTAACACGTATGCTCGCCAGGCTGGTAGCCATGTAAAGGGACGCATTGTGAGTGACATGGCCAATAATGCTGAGGATATATCGGCAGAGTTTGACCATTTCTATGCTGCCTACGAATCTCTGGTGGAAAAGGAAATAAAAGGCGAGATGTTTGAGAGCTTCTCTGTCATCCGTCAGATAGGTGTAGACAAAAAAACTGGCAAGCCTGTATTTGAAATGCAAACCTTCTTCTTAATCGATGAAGAAGCTGCTTCTGCTGCTCGTATCCGTGCCTTTGAGAATGCTATGCGTGAGTCTGCTGCAGCGCAAAAGCATGCTGAAATGGTATCGAAATTTATCCAGGAGGGGTTCGAAGTAGAACAGTAAATTAATAGGAGTTTAGGAGTCAGGAATTATAGGAGTGAAAACAAATGTAATTCCTGACTTGGATTTTTTGTAATGATGATTTGTGTAGAACAAATTAATGGAATGATGAAAAGAATTAAATGTGTTCTTCTTTGCTTGTTTGCTTTGAATGGCATAGTGTGTGCTCAGAGCGTGGAAGCCATCAAGGATAGCGAGGAATATCTATGTGGCGAAGGATGGGGAGAATCATTGAAAGCAGCCGACAATGCAGCATTGCAAGATTTAATATCTAAAATCTCGGTATCCGTGGAATCTCAATTTGAGAACATAGAAGAGGAGATGAACGATATAAATGGGTTGGACTCACGCTCTGCATGTCGTTCGGTTATCAACACCTACTCACAAGCCACATTGCAAAACACGCAGCGTATTGTAATTGAGAATGAACCCGATGCGCATGTGTTTCGTTATGTGAAGCGTACGGAGGTGGATAAGATATTCGAGTCGCGCCGCTTGAAGGTACTTGATATGGTGGCTAGCGCAGCGAGTGCCGTGGATAAAGGAAAAGTGGACGATGCATTACGTTACTATTATTGGGCTTATTGTTTGCTACAGAGTATACCTAGCGCTAATGCTGTGATAGATGCTAATGGGCATGTGCTTACTCATTGGATTCCAGAGCAGATAGATGAGGTGTTAGATGATGTGGAAGCATACAAGGTAAGCGAACGAGATGGGGTGGTTGAAATCTGCCTACTTTATAAAGAGCAGCCCGTAACCTCGATGGACTATACTTACTTCGACGGCATGGATTGGAGTAGTTTGTATGGTGCAAAGGATGGTCGTGGATTCATTGAACTGCGTCCAGGCATGACTACAGAGAACATGAAGATAAAATGCGAGTATGAGTATAGCGGTGAGACGCACATTGATAAGGAGATAAACACCGTGGTGAATGTGATGAAAGGTTGTGTGTTTAGAAATGCTTACGTAATGGTAGAAGAGGATAGAAATAGAAGAAAGAATACTATTACTCCTAGCAATCTCGACATCTCTTTGAATTCGAAAACTACTACTAATGAGGTATTAGTTGCAGAACAGCAAGAATATGGCAAGCAAGCCATAACTTTATTATCAGATGATGAAGTTGTTCCTTATCGCAGAGGCATTGAAAAGGTAATTGCTGCCATCAAAAGTGGCAGCTATGTCACGGCTGAGGAGTGCTTCACAGAGGACGGTAAGGACATGTATCGCCGACTGATAAGCTATGGTCATGCACGCATCGTGGGCGAACCTACCTATTCATTTTATACAAAGGGTGAGAGTGAGGTTACATGTCGTAGTGTGCCGATGTCATTCTCGTTCCGCAACAATGGACGTAAGTTTATTGAGGACGTTACCTTTACATTTAATGCGGAGGGAAAGATTGACTGCTTAGCTTTTGCACTTGACGAAAAATCCACGACAGACATCCTACAACATGCAATGTGGAGTGAATATGCCCGCAAAATATTGGCAGAGTTCTTGGAGAACTACAAGACTGCATATGCCCTAAAACGTCTTGACTACATTCGTAATATCTTTGATGACAATGCTGTGATTATCACAGGTAAGGTGGTAACACGACAGACATCAGCTTATGGCGAGGTAGGAGGAGAGTATTTGAACAATAAGTATGTTCAGTATACTCGTCAAGGGAAAGAACAGTATTTGCGCAATTTGGAGCGATGCTTTGCGAGCAATGAGTATATAAATATTCGTTTTGCTAATAACGACATAGTAAAAGCTGGAGTAGGTGGTGAAGTATATGGCATACAAATCAAGCAAGATTATTACTCAACAAACTATGGTGACACTGGCTATCTGTTCCTTATGGTAGACCTCAATGACCCGAGAAAACCTATCATCAAAGTGCGCTCATGGCAACCCGAACGTGACCCTAATTTCGGCTTGATTGATTTGTCGCACTTCTAAATAGAATATATCTGACATGAAAAAGATTTTGATGGTCTTGTTCCTGTTTGTCGCACCTCGTTTACAGGCACAAACGGACGATTTTAAAGCATTCCGCAGTCGAATGCTAAGTGATTATCAAGATTTTCGTAAGGGAATCATGGAACGCTACGTTGAGTTTCTAGATGCAGCATGGGCAGAGTATGAAACTATGGCTGGCCACCGCCGTGTGACAACCCCCAAGCCAGAAGAGGCACCTGTATATACACCTTCTGAAAACCCTGTTGGGAAAGATCCAGATAAACCTGTAATTGTGGAACCAGAAGAGTCAGAAGAATCCAATCCACCTGCTCCTGTAAAACCAACAGAACCAGCAGAACCCACTATTCCATCTGCACCTAATGTCCCCACAGTACCTTCTGTTCCTACACCAAATGTTCAACAGATTAGATTTACCTTGTATGGGGTGTCTATGGCAGTTCCTGCTCCAAAGTTGGAGGCTGAATTAATCAGAAGTAACCAACAAGAGGTGGTGGAGTATTGGAAACAAATACACCAAAGTGATACAAAGGCTTGCATCGAAGGACTACAACAATTGGCTGCAAACCATCAATTAGGAGATTGGTGTACATTCAAGGCAGTGGAAAAATATTGCTCTATTTGGGCGAAAGACAATATTGTCGCATCAAGAGTGATGATGCAATATTTGATGCTAAGCATGGGGTATGATGTACGTTTGGCAATTGACGAGAACGCTGTATATCTGTTACTTCCATTCGAACAAAAAGTATATGCCAATACCTACATCTCAATGAACGAGTCTAACTATTATGTGTATCCCAAATCTATACCTTTAAATAGTCGTATATATACTTGTTCTTTGCCTGTAGGAGAGGATTACGGAAGACAGATGGACTTGATTATCAATCCCGCATACCGCTTACCGGGAAATAACCAATCTTTTTATTTGTCATATGGGGGATTATCTGTACAGGGAGATGTAAACAAGAATGTGATAGCATTACTACAGGAGTATCCATCAATGGATATTTACTGCTATGCAGCTTCTAAGACTGATGCGGAAGTCAGACGTGCTGTTATTAATCAACTCAAAAAACAGGTTCAGGGTATGAGTGAGTCTGATGCTGCCAATGCACTACTTCACTTCGTGCAGAGTGCCTTTGAATATCAAACGGATGGACAGCAATTTGGAGATGGAGTAGAGAAAAGTTTCTTCTTTGACGAGACACTCTATTACCCTTATTGTGATTGTGAAGACCGTTCTATTTTTTATGCCTATCTAGTTCATGAAGTTCTGGAGCTGGATGTGCTACTTGTTGGCTATCCAGGACATGAATGTACGGCTGTTTCGTTGTCTAGCACACCGCAAAATGCCACAGCCTTCAGGTATCAAGGAAAATTATATTATATATGCGATCCTACATACATAGGTGCTGATATCGGAGAATGTATGCCTCGCTACGTGAATATCCGTCCCGAGGTGGAGGAGTGGTATTGATTATGCTTTAGTTGAAGTTAGTAAAATAAAAAGGAGAAGGTCGTGGAACTTTCTCCTTACTTTTTGATAGTTGTTTCGTTGTCATCTTTACACAATCTTCTTCACGAGGGCGAACATCTTGTAGGGCATATAGCGGAAGGGGAGATCTATCCATGTGCCCGTAGTCACTACCGAGCGACGGTGTGAGAAGACACGGAAACTCTCTTCGCCATGATAGCCGCCCATGCCTGAGTTGCCTACACCACCGAAGGGGATGTGCTCATTGGCGATGTGCATGATGGTGTCGTTGATGCAAGCACCACCTGATGAGGTGTGGTGAATGAGGTTCCACCCCTTGGCTTCGTCGCCAAAGTAGTAGAAGGCCAGAGGCTTCTCACGGCGTGTGATGTAGCCTGTCACCTCATCGAGAGTCTTGAAGGTGAGGATGGGAAATACGGGACCAAAGATCTCCTCGGTAAGCACTGCCTTGCTGTTGGTCTTGGTGTCTACATCGCTATCAGTGAGGCTGATGTGCATATCAAGTAGGGTAGGTTCGATGAAGCGCTCTGTAGCATCAGTGCGGCCTCCGTAGAGGATGTCGCCCTCAGCGAGATAGCTCTTGACGCGCTCGAAGGCGCGGTCGTTGACCATGCGCACATAGTGCTTATGGGTCTTGATGTCGTTGCCATGCAACTCCTTGATGGCATGGGCAAAGGCTGTGACGAACTCCTCCTTCACCTCTTCATGGATGAGTAGGTAGTCGGGGGCAATACAGGTCTGACCCGAGTTGAGCGTCTTACCCCAAGCCACACGCTTGGCCGCTAGCTTGATGTCGGCCGTGCGGTCGACGATGCAGGGACTCTTGCCGCCGAGCTCGAGGATGACGGGGGTGAGATGCTTTGATGCTGCCTCCATGACCATCTTACCCAATGAAGGGCTGCCGGTGAAGAAGATGAGATCGAAGCGTTGGGCAAGGAGTGCCTTGTTGACCTCACGGTTACCCTGTATCACGGCGATATAGTCGGAGGGAAAGGTGTCGGCAATCATATCTGCCATAACTTGAGATACGGTGGGCACATAGGGTGAGGGCTTGAGTATCGCTGTACAACCAGCAGTGATGGCGCCCACAAGGGGATTAAGCAGCAATTGCACGGGATAGTTCCACGGAGCCATAATGAGCGTATTGCCCAAAGGTTCGCTTACGATGTAGCTACGCGAGGGGAACATCTTGAGTGGTGTGGGGCGGCGCTTGCGACGGCTCCACTTGCTGAGATGGCGGAGGTGGTTGGCTACCTCTCCCTTGACGATGCTGAGCTCGGTGAGGTAGGCCTCCTCGTAGGACTTGTGGAGGTCACTCCAAAGGGCTTCTGCCAGTGGCTTCTCCCACTTTGTGAGAGCAGCTTGCAACTTCGTCAGCATCTGACGACGAAAACGGATGTCGAGTGTAGCACCGCTACGGAAATAGGCGCGTTGCGCCTGAATGATTTGTTCTATCATAAAAGGAGACTCACCATCCTCCCCGGAGGGAGAACTTGCAGACTTGCTGCGATATGATGTTTATTAACTGTTATATTTCTATCCGACTATACTTAACCCCTACCATCAAAGAGAGGGAGAGGTTTTCTCACTTTCGGCCCGTAAAGTTATCCATTGTATGGTAAATACCAAAGACTTTGCCAAAGAAAAAGTCAAAAACAGGTATCGGGAGGATAAATTGCCAGAAACGGATGAAATGTAATCCGAAAGGTATGCCGCGGAAGATGAGATTCCTCTCAATAGCGCGGATAATTCTCTTCGACACATATTCGGGCTTAAGGATAGGGATAATGCGTGACTTCACACCATCAAACATTCCCGTATTGATATAATAAGGTGTAATGGTGGTGACGCGCACGGGACTCTTCTGCTCCTGCAGTTCGATGCGTACCGAGTCGGACCACCCGATGGCTGCCCACTTGCTAGCTCCATAGACCGACATACGGGGGTTGCCCAACATGCCACCAGCTGAGGTGATGTTACAGATGTGTCCGACACCGCGACGCAACATGTCGGGGAGCATCACACGAGCTACATACATGGGAGCGATGGCATTGATGAGCATAGTACGGTCTATTTCAGAAATGTCTACCTCATCGAAGGTCTTATTACTGGTGATGATACCGGCATTGTTGATGAGGATGTCAATATCGCCACATTCCTTCACAGTGGTGGCGTATGCTGTGCGTACAGCCTCGATGTTACCGACATCGACACGATAACCCTTTACCTTGCCTTTTGTGGCAAACTCCTCTGCTGTAGCTTCGATATTTGTTTCGTTGATATCCCAAATGATGAGACATTTTGCACCTTTCTCCAAAGCGATGCGTCCCATGATTTTGCCTATACCTGAAGCACCTCCAGTAATAAGCACATTGCGATTGTTAAACTTCATACTTCTGTATTTTTTTGAACAAAAACTGTTATTCTTTTACCTTTTGCTAATCGCTGGCAAAGGTATAACAAATCCTAGCGATAAGGTTTCACAATAGTCCCAAAGCCCACTCAGCTTACCCCATAACACCGCCATTCGTCCCAATCCAACGATTGTCCATGAGCAAAGCAAGGTTTTTTCTGAAATAAACTTAAAAACGGGAGTGAGTTTTATATATTTCATCTGTTTTTTTGTATCTTCGCAACTTAAATGTGAAAAAAGATGTTTAAAAAGATATTCCTATATATTGTACTCCTCTATGGAGGTCTTTCTATAACAGCTCAGACGATGACCGAAAGCGATCATATTCGCAGAGGAAACAGACTCTATGCTGATAGTTTGTATGAGAAAGCCGAAATAGAATACCGCAAGGCACTTGAGCTCAATCCACAGTCTGTAGATGCCATGTATAATCTAGGTAATGCTTTGTTCTATCAAATTCCTCAATCTAAGGAGAAAGCCGAAGAGAAGGGCAAGGAGGCAATGCAACAATATGCTACAGCTGCTAAACTTAAGACAGACAAGACTAAGTTGGCACAGATCAATCATAACCTCGGTACACTCTTCTACGTAGCGCAGCAATATCCTCAAAGCGTGGAGGCATACAAGGAGGCATTGCGCAACAATCCTAAGGATGATGAGACGCGCTATAATCTTGCCAAAGCCATGTATATGCTTAAGAAACAACAACAAGAGCAGCAGCAAGATCAACAACAACAGGAGAATCAAGAACAGCAACAAAATCAAGAGCAACAACAAGAGCAGCAAGAGCAGCAGGAGCAACAAGAACAACAGGAGCAACAAGAACAACAAGAACAGCAAAATCAAGAGCAACAACAGTCACAACAGAACGAAGAGCAAATCTCTGAAGAAAATGCTGAACAGATACTTAACGCTTTGATGCAAGACGAGAAGGACATACAAGAGAAGCAGAAGAAAATGATGCAACAGCAACAAGGAAAGACGTTTGAGAAGGATTGGTAAATTTAACAGATTGCAGAGTCTCTTAGAAAAGATATGAAACAAAAAATTTTATTTATTATAGCCCTTTTGATAAGTTCCTTTGCATGCCATACCGCACATGCCGAGGAAATATCATTTACAGCCAGTGCACCCAATGCAGTGGTAATAGGCGAAACATTTCGTTTGTCATACACTATCAACACTCATGATGCCAGAGGATTCCGTATTGGTGATATTGCTGATTTTGATGTACTCTCTGGACCTAACCAGTCTAGTTCGTCAAGCACCTCAATCATCAATGGTGTGCGCACCTCGTCGAAGACACTGACCTTCACCTGCATCCTTCGCCCCAAGAGAGAGGGTACGTTTACTATTCCTGCTGCTACCATCATGGTCGACGGCAAGCAGATGCAGTCAAAGCAACTCTCTGTGAAAGTGCTCCCTCCCGATCAGCATAGTTCACAGCAATCAGGTGCCCAGCAGGGTAGAGGAACATCCAGCTCTTCACAAACAGGACAGATAAGTAACGATGACCTATTCATCTTAGCCACTGTGAACAAGAAGAAGGTATATGAGCAGGAAGCCGTATTGCTCACCTATAAGATTTACACAACGGTAAACCTTACCAATGTATCAGGCAAGATGCCCGACCTCAAGGGTTTCCATACCCAAGAGATGGAGATGCCGAAGGGTAATCGTGAATTTGAACTTGAGCACTACAACGGCCGTAACTACCGTACCATAGTCTGGAGCCAGTATGTATTGTTCCCCCAGCAAAGTGGACAGCTTGAGATTCCTTCCATCACCTTTGAGGGTACCGTTGCACAACGTGTGCAGAGCTACGATCCTTTCGATGCATTCTTCAACGGAGGTAGCAGCTATGTTAATGTACAAAAATCCATTCATACTCCAAAGCTTACCATTGATGTCAGCCCACTTCCCTCGGGTAAACCTGCATCATTTTATGGCGGCGTAGGCAGTTTCAATATATCCTCCTCGATCAGTACAACTGAGTTGAAGGAGAATGAGGCAGTGACGCTCAAACTTGTCATCTCGGGAACAGGTAATATGAAGCTTATCAAGACTCCCGAAGTGAAGTTTCCTGTCGACTTTGAGGTCTACGATCCCAAGGTGGACAATAAGTTTACCCTCAAGGCTGGCGGCCTCTCGGGTAATAAAGTAATCGAATACCTTGCCATACCTCGTCACGGAGGGAACTATACGATTCCTCCTGTAGAATTCTCCTATTTTGATGTCAAGAGTGGTGCTTATAAGACCCTTACCACTCCTGAGTACACGCTCAATGTGGCTAAAGGCGAAGGTGCATCAAGTTCGGCTCCCGTGGGTTATGTGAGCAAGGAGGAGCTTCAGCTCTTGGGGCAAGATATTCGTTATATCCACCTTGGCGAGGCTAAATACCAACCTAAGGGCAAGCATCTCTATGGCACAATGATTTTTTGGTTGGGCTTTATCATCCCCCTTGCTGCATTCATAGTGATAGTTATCATTTATCGCAAGCAGGTGATTGAGAGTGCTAATATAGCCCAAGCAAAAACAAAGAAAGCAGGAAAAGTCGCTACTCGACGCCTCAAAATAGCCAAGCAGAAAATGAAACAGGACGACAAGGCTGTGTTCTATGATGAGATACTGAAAGCCTTGTGGGGATACTTGGGCGACAAATTGAGTATGCCTGTATCAGAACTGTCGAAAGATAATATCTCAGCCCAATTGACCGCCCGTCAGGTTCCAGAAAACTTGATTGAGGAATGTGTTACCTTGGTCGGAGAATGTGAGTTTGCTCGCTATGCTCCCTCACTGTCAGGTGGTATGACCCAAGGTGTTTATGGTCAAGGATCACCAGAAGAGGTTGTCTATAATCGAACAGCAGAGTTGATGAACAAATTGGAGAACACGATAAAAAGATAAACTTATGAAACGTCACCTTATATATATAATAGGTATATTTTGTTGTTTCAGTACACTGAATGCACAGAATATTGTCTTTGCCGACAGTACTATAGTATCCACCAAAGCCATGGCGGATAGTGCCTATGCTGCGGCAGATTATGCCACAGCGGTACACATCTACGAGCAGTTGCTTTCTGAACATGGTGAATCGGCTGAGGTATACTATAATCTCGGAGGGGCTTACTACAAGATGAACGAAATTGCACGTTCTATCCTCAATTATGAGCGTGCCCTCTTGCTAGACCCTTCTGATGCCGACATCAAGTTTAATCTCGAGTTGGCCCGCGCCAAGGCTGTTGACAAAAACGCATTGATCACCGAACTTTTTCTAACACGTTGGTATCGCGATTTTGTGGCTATTATGAATCCCGATGCTTGGGCAAAGACCTCGATTTTATGTTTTATAATACTTATTTCGTTTTTGGTATTATTTATTTTTAGTAAAAAGAGCAAAACTAAAAAAATTATCTTTATATTTGCATTACTCTCGCTTCTATGCAGTGTCTTGACGGGTTTGATTGCATCAAATCAGACAGCAAAACTCGAGCGTCGCGAGTATGCCATCATAATGGACCCAAGCGTTGTTGTACGTAGTACACCTAGTGAAAATGGTACTGAACTCTTCGTCCTGCATGAGGGTAAAAAAGTAAAGATTAATGATGATAGTATGAAGGCATGGAAAGAGATCGAGCTTGAAGATGGCAACATTGGATGGCTGTCTGCCGAATCTATCGAGAAGATATAAACAAGTAAGATGGACCTGCAACGGTTGATAGACATAGACAAGCAAGTGATGCTTGCTCTTAACGGCAGCAACTCACTCTATATGGATGGCGTGATGAGGATTTACACCTCGACCGCAATATGGATTCCCGTGGCTTTGGTATTGCTGTTCATCGTGATGAAGAACAACTCTCCGCGAGTTGCCCTCTTGACCGTGCTTGCAGTAGCGCTTACTATTGTGGCCACCGATCAGGTATCATCGCATCTTATCAAACCCTTTGTGGGTCGCTTGCGCCCATGCAATGATCCTACCATCATGCATCTTATCGACACTGCAAACGGATATAGTAGTGGAGGGTATAGCTTCACGTCGAGTCATGCGTCCAATTCTTTTGGTATCTTTGCCATCGTTTCTCTGATTATCAAGAATAGAGCGCTTAGCTTATCGTTACTCTTGTGGGCATGCATAAACTGCTTTTCACGTATCTATCTTGGCGTTCATTACCCTGGAGATGTCCTTTGTGGCGCCCTCCTTGGAGCTTCTATCGGTTTGATGATGTATTTTGTCTACAACTTCGTCAGCAGTAAGATAGAACATGCTTCAGTGCGCATCACTGCCAACTATACTCGCTCGGGCTACTTGGTCAACGATGTGCAACTTGTTATCGCTGCCATTTATGCAATCTTTGCATTCATCAGCATATATGCATTGATATATATTAACAATAATATACTTTAATAACAAAACTTATTAGTAATAATAAAAAATTTACGACTATGAGCAAGTTAATGACATTCAACGAATTGCGCAATCTTAAAGATTCATTGCCCGATGGTAGCATGCACCGTATTGCTGACGAACTCGGTGTAAGCGTAGAAACTGTAAGAAATTTCTTCGGTGGCCAGAACTTCCAAGCTGGTCAGAGCGTAGGTATCCACCTCGAGCCGGGTCCTGATGGTGGTCTAGTACGTATCGATGACACTACAGTGCTTGATAAGGCGCTTGCTATCCTCGAAGAGGTAAAGGCAGCTGAGGCTCCTGCTGAGGAATCTGCAGAATAAGACACACACGCTATTTTGACTTCAAAATAGTAAGGCACTTTATTTTCATTTACTTTGGGTCCGTAACTGCAATTCTACGGGATTGTGTGACGGACTCTTTTTTAGCGATAAAATCAGATACGATTCTTATCCCATGAAACTGACGATTACCCTGCATTACAATACCCAATGGGGAGAAGATATACATTTGGCGTTCAGCACAGTCAAGGATGTTTGTAGTGTTCCAACTATTCCCATGCTGACCGATGGAAAGGGACATTGGTTCGTGACCATTGATGGCGACTTCAAGCCTTCATCTCCCTACACCTTCGTAGTGATAGAACATAATGCTGTTAAGCGCACCGAGTGGCGCCATCACACGTTGCCCGATACCTTGCACGGACATGTTTGTATCAATGACCGTTGGCATGAGCGGTCTACCTTGGCTCCGTTTTATTCTTCAGCATTCACCAAGGCAATCTTTGCTCATGAGACACATAGCTACAAGGTCAAAGGTGATGCTAGTATCTGCATCTGTTGCGAAGCTCCCACGTTACGCAAGAATCAAGTGCTGGCCCTATGCGGAGATAATGAATCGTTAGGCTCATGGAATACCGACCAAGCCCGCATTATGGAACCCCATGGTGCCGAATGGCAGTTGTGGCTCAATAAGGAGGAGGTAGGCGAACATGCCGAGTTCAAGTTCGTTATCCTGGAGAAGAATGAGAACTCTCAGGAGGCCAATTGGCAATTGTCAATTGCCAATTATCAATTAGTTTCTTGGGAGCTTGGCGATAATCGTACCCTTCACATTGACCCCTACAGTGATGTCACGCTGCGCATGCTACGTACCTACACGTTGCGTGACCCTCAGGAGCATTGGCGTGGAGCCGGTGTCGCCATCCCCGTATTCTCGCTTCGTTCGAAGAAGAGTTATGGTATCGGCGAGTTCTCAGACATCCCCCTTATGGTGGATTGGGCTGCTAAGACTGGCCAAAGTTTCTTGCAATTGCTCCCAGTGAACGATACCACGATGAACCGCAACTGGCATGAGTCGTACCCATACAATGCCATCTCATGCTTTGCCCTCAATCCCGCCTATATCCGCCTCGAAGAGGTGGGTGTGCTCTCCGACAAGGAGGCCATGAAGGCATTCCGCAAGCAACAGCGTGAGCTCAATAAACTCCCACAGGTCGATTACGATACCGTCATCACAGCCAAGTGGGACTATCTGCATCGAATCTTTGCCCAAGAGGGTGAGCGTACCTTAGCCTCGTCATCATTCAAGCATTTCTACAAGGACAACGAGTCGTGGTTACGCCCCTATGCTGCCTATTGCTACCTACGTGACAAGTATGGCACTCCCGACTATACACAGTGGGGTGACGATAGCGTGTACAACGAAGATCATAATGAAATGGCGGCACCTATCTATCTGTTCATCCAATACCATCTCCACCTGCAACTCAAACGTGCGGCCGACTATGCTCATCAGCATGGTGTAGTGCTTAAGGGTGACATACCCATTGGTATCAGTCGCACTAGCGTAGAGGCATGGTGTCATCCCGGACTCTTCTGTCTGGAAAGTCAAGCCGGAGCTCCACCTGATGCCTTTGCCCGTGATGGACAGAACTGGGGATTCCCCACCTACAATTGGCCTGCTATGGCAGCCGAGCGCTATCATTGGTTTGCCCAGCGCTTCACCAAGATGGCAGACTACTTCGATGCCTACCGTATCGACCACCTCTTGGGATTCTTCCGTATATGGGAAATTCCCAGCTATACTAAGAGCGGCTTGTTGGGCCATTTCAATCCCGCTATGCCCCTCACCCCCGAAGAGATTATATCTAGCGGTATTGCCTTCTATAAGGAACGTCATGCCATGCCCTTTACTCCGAACGATGAGACCGATGTACTCTTTGTAGAGGATCCCTATCAGCCAGGCACCTATCATCCCCGCATCAATGGCTTTGAGACCGAGTCGTTTAAGGCTATGCCTGAGCATGAGCGTCGAGCATTCTATGCATTGCACGACCATTTCTACTATCATCGCCACAACGACTTCTGGCACACCGAGGCAATGAAGAAGTTGCCTGCTCTTGTTGATAGTACCGACATGCTCGTGTGTGGTGAGGACCTCGGTATGATACCAGCTTGTGTGCCTGCTGTTATGAGCGAGTTGCACATCCTTTCGCTTGAGATACAACGTATGCCCAAGGCCTATGGGTGCAGCGTGGACAATCCTGCCAACTATCCATACTACTCGGTGTGCACCACCTCGACCCACGATATGAGCGGTATCCGTGGCTGGTGGCAAGAGGACCCCTCACTCACACAACACTTCTGGAGTGAGATGCTACACCAGCGTGGTAAAGCCCCCATCGATTGCGAGGCATGGATATGCGAGAATATCGTACGGCAACATCTCGACTCGCCTGCCATGCTCACCATTCTTCCCTTACAAGATTGGATGTCTATGGATGAGCACTTGCGCTATGCAGACCCTAGTTTCGAGCGCATCAATGTTCCCGCTAATCCCTTCAACTATTGGCGCTATCGTATGCACCTTACCCTCGAAGAGTTGCTTGAAGCCGATGACTTCAATCGTCAAGTACGACGTCTTATAGAGCAGAGCGGACGATAAATCTTTCATTGTTTTACATTTTCGACTTTAAGACTATGAAAATGAAATCCATTGTAGCACTCGGCATGGCATTTGTCAGTCTCACTGCAAGTGCTGATACCTATCTGCTCACCTTGGAGGAGAGTATTGAACTGGCTAAGGAAAAGAGCTACACCATGCGTAATCTGAAGGAGGAACTCAAGATTGCCGAGTACAACTTGAAATCAGCTACCAGTAGTTTGAAGACGCACATTGACTTCAATCTTACGATGCCCGAGTTCAATCAGACCGTCCGCACATGGGACGACACCACTGGCGTCTCCTTCTATTCTATCAAGCGTATGGATTATGGAGGTATGATAACCATCAACCAACCTCTTATCACCAATGGTAACATCTATTGGGAGACGGGACTCAACAGCTATGATGACTTCTACAACCAAGATCGTTCGGCTACATTCAACACCCGTCTTCGACTTCGCCAGCCCATTGATGCCCTCTATGGATACAACGCCATACGCTCATCGCTTAGGTCTGCACGTCTTGATCATGAACGCACCAACAAGTCACTTCGTCGCGAGGAACTTAATCTTGAATATCGTGTAAGCAGCAGCTACTACAATTTGCTCTCCCTGCAACGTAGCACTGAGATTGCCCGACTCGACTATGAACGACAGACCGAAGCGAACGAGATTGCTCAAAACAAGTATGAGTCGGGACTCATCCGTGAGGTTGATGCCCTGCAGATGGAGGTCGATCTTGCCGAATCACAAAATAGCTATGAGATGGCCCTTATCAATCAGGAATCAGCTCTCAATAGCTTCAAGGAACTGCTCGGTATCGAGCTCACCGATAGTGTAGTTTTAAAAGATGATCTCCTATATACAATCGTTGTTGTTGATGCAGAAAAGGCGGTGGAATATGCTTTGAAAAATCGCACGGAGTTACGCGAACGTGACATCGCCATCGAGCAACAAGAAATGAGCATCCGCCAACGCAAGGCTGATGGTATGATACGTGGCTATGTCGATGCCTATATACAGAAGACAGGCACTAGCATGGGTGATCTTAGCACGACTTATGGAAGCACTATCCAGCACTCTGCGACAGACTTCATCGACCGTCCCATTAACTATGGAGTAGGAGTCACTCTAAGTGTACCTCTCCTTGATTGGGGAGAGAACAAAGCTCGAGTACGTGCAGCCGAAGCGCGTCAACGACAAAACCACCTCGCAAAAGAGGAACTCGAACGCTCTATCGAGACCGAGATACGTAACCTTGTGGCACAACTCAACAACAACCTCAAACGCCTACAATTGCTTGAGAAGAACGTTGCCATTGCAGAGAAGAGTTTTGCCATTACTCTACAGCGATTCACCGATGGAGATATTGATAGTCAGACCCTTGCTCTTGAGCGCAATCGTCTCAATAGTGCCTATCGAAACCACTTGAGTGCATACATCGCTTACCAGCTCAGCTTGGCTGATATCAAACGTAAAACACTTTACGATTTCGAAAAAGGAGAACTGGAGATATAGTACGATTCAGTTTTTTTATGGCAATAATATTGATGGTTGCCTAAGTAACTTTTTACCGCGATTTTGCCATCCTAAATTCAGAATGACAAAATCCCTTGGTAAATATATTATCTCCTTTTTTATTACAATCCTGCATACAGTCTTTCACTGAGGTGATGGCATAGGATTTCGAGGTAGTGGCGGTCGGTGTCGTCGAAGGTGGCGAGGGTGTCGCTATCGATGTCGAGCACGGCACGTACGGTGCCATCAGCGATGAGGGGCACCACAATCTCGGAGCGTGAACTGCCGCTGCAGGCGATATGCCCGGGAAACTGCTCCACGTCGGGAACGACCTGTGTGGTGGCTTCGGCCCAGGCGGTGCCACAGACGCCACGTCCCTTGCGGATGCGGTAGCAGGCTACGTCGCCTTGGAAGGGACCGAGGATGAGTTGCTCGCCGCGTACAAGGTAAAACCCTATCCAGAACCACCCGAAGGCCTGGCGTAGGGCAGCCGTGGTGTTGGCCAGTATACTCACCTCCTCATGCTCATCGGCAATGTAAGGGAGGAAATCGCTGATAAACTGTTCGTAGCGAGCGGCCTTGTCGAGGGTGGGGTAGGTGAAGATGGGTTCCATGTATTTAGTTAGGAATTAGGAATTAGGAGTTTTTTTAGTTTACCCAATTTTATAAGGATGTGGATGTTAGGATTTGATATCTTCTACTTCCAAACTCCTCCATCCTATTTATCTAAATTCTCTCCAGCACCTTGACGATGAGGTCATCGATGCTGTTCTTGTAGGCGGTGTTGGCCTCCTTGGCACGGCGGTTGGCGATGACCATGCACACAGTCATGGCTTTGTGACCGAGCAGACGTGATAGGCCTGCGAGCGCCGAACCCTCCATCTCGAAGTTGGTGATGAGATGCCCGTCATACTCAAAGGACATAATCTTGTCGTTCTGGTCGGGATCTTCGAGGGGAATGCGCAACTTGCGTCCTTGTGGACCGAAGAAGCCTCCTGCTGCAATGGTGACGCCATCGACCATATCGCCTTGATTGATACGTCCGAGGAGGTCGACATCGTTGTCGATGACATAGGGGGCTCCCTTCTGTGGGTTCCACTGCATGTGGTGGGTGAAGGCGTGCTCAAAGTCGAGGTCACACACCTCGTTGCGTCTGGCGTAGTAGTTGAGCAGACCGTCGAAGCCGATGCTCTTGCGCGAGCACACGTAGGTACCCACGGGAGTGTGGGGCTGCAGCCCGCCACAGGTGCCTATGCGCACCATCTCCAGTTGGGTGAACTCTGGCTTCTCTGTGCGGGTCGCAAAGTCGATATTGGCCAGAGCGTCCAGTTCGTTCACCACGATGTCAATGTTGTCGCACCCAATGCCCGTGGACAGCACGGTGATACGCTTGCCGTTGTATGTGCCTGTTATCGAGTGAAACTCTCGGCTACTGATGTCGCACTCCACCGTATCGAAGTGGGCGGCTACTGTGGCTACACGACCAGGGTCGCCTACGAGGATAATCTTCTGGGCCAACTGCTCGGGACGAAGATGGAGGTGAAACACGGAGCCATCTTCATTGATGATGAGTTCGGAGGGGGCGTAGTAGGTGGACATGGTGTTTAGGGTTAAAGGTTAAAGGGTTAAAGGTTAAAGGGCTAAAGGTTAAGGGGTTAAAGGTTAAGGGTTAGTTAAGGGGCTGAGGGACTGAGGGACTCTAATCACTACACCCTAAACCTTAAACAAGTTATTTATTCCTTATAAAGTTTATCTCAAGGTTTCGTATGGCCTTGGGCATGCCCATGACCTCGGTCTCGAGTTGTTCGTATTGTTGCTCCAGGCGTAACAACTCGTTGGTCATGCTCTTGCGGTCATTGCTTGATGAGTGGGTGTAGCGCTCTCGCATGGCCTCGAGTTCTTCTCCGAGTCTCTTGAGTGTCTCCTGCTTGGCTACCCAATCCTTGTAGAGTTGGCGTGCCTCGGCACACTTGAAGTTGTCCAGCGAATGGTAGTCGGTGAAGTCATCGATGACGAAGGTGAAGTCGTTCTTCTTGACCTCGGACTGCATCTGCAATCCCAGTCTGAAGAGTGCCTGCTGTGCTTTGCGCACCGCTTCCTGGTCGGTCTGTGTGGCAGCGATGCTCGCTATCTGAGCAGCTTGGCGGATATCCTCGAAGCGGTCCTCCTTGTAGTTATAGTATTGCTTCGTCTCCGAGGGGAGGAAGGTGTAGATGCACACCATGTCCTCGGGCTGATTGCGGTCGGTGGCAAACCATCCGAGGTTGTTCACCTCATCGATGACCATCATGTAGTCATTGGCCGGTGGGTTGAAGGGCATACCCAGGTTCTCCGCCATGAAGTTGCGGTCGGTGTCACTGTTGTAACGTGTCACGTAGAGGTCATATCCGCCCACTCCGTTCGGGTTGTTGTTGGCAAAGTAAATGGTTACGCCGTCGGCTAAGAGGAAGGGATAGTTGTTGTCCCCCTCGGGGAGCCCATTGAGGGTGGTAGGCTTGCTCCAACTGTCGAGCATCTTATAACTCATATACAACTGCATACATCCGTTGGCATCGATATCGCTGTAGTATATCTTGTCACTCATCTCCGTACGGTAGGCCGTGCCTTCGGTTGAGGTGCTGCCTCCCAACATGTCGTGAGTCATGTCGATGTTGCCACATTCCTTCCCCAACAGATATGCCGTAAGAAATTTCTCCTTAGCAACCACGATACTGTCTACAAGCATAACCTTCTCTACACGCTTGTAGAACTTGAACTCGTGCTTGGCACGCTCGGCTCGGCGGGTGTATAGGGTAAACATCGTGTCGGTGGGCTCCACTTTTTCAAGATAGGTGTCGTAGTGGCTGAGTGCCTCCTCGTAGTTGCCGTCGGCAAGGTAATAGTCGCCGATGTATCTGTAGGCATTCTCCACATCGCTCTCGACTGCCTTCTTGAGGTAGGGGAGTGCCTTGTCGTGCTCGCCCGTCTCGTTGAGGCACACGCCATACCAGTAGTTGAGGCTCCCGCTCTTGGGGTTGCTCTTTACCAACTTGGCAAACACGGGCTTGGCTTGGGTATAGTCACCTTCGGCAAACCATTTCTTGGCCTGGCTC
>JAZONP010000222.1:0-11404 GCA_045654565.1 Bacteroidaceae bacterium | reverse complement strand
AGGCACACTCCATACCAGTAGTTGAGACTACCGCTCTTGGGATTGCTTTTCACCAGTTTGGCAAACACCGGTTTGGCCTTGGCATACTCCCCCTCGACAAACCACTTACGCGCCTGCGTCTGATTCTGAGCCATGGTGACGAGGCTCATGAAAAGAGCCAGTGCTGCGAGTATATATTTTCGTGTATTACTATTCATGACGATGTACATACCGTTGATTTTTCCGCAAATATACAAATATTCGGCTTGCTAACCGCAAATCCTGCTGCTTATTATCCGCAAATATTACTTTTTTTGTGGCATAATCTACGAAACGCGCGTAATTCCCGTACATTTTTTTCGTAGCATATTGATAGGAAAATCCTGCGGATTGCTTACGGGGTCTCGGGATCGGAGGTATAGACTTCTTCACTTTCGTGGCAGATTGTTATCGGTTCTTGACTCTCCTCTTACTTTCTGCTTTTTCCTAATTGCTCATGGCTGCATTCTTTTTGACTGACCTGAGGATTGGTCGAGAAGAGCGCAAGGATAGCGCCTTGGCGATGGCCTATATTTTACGCTTAACGAGCGTTTTTAGTAAAGAATTAACAAGTAAAGCGAATCTTTTTCCATGTATTTTCGTTGAAAACGTAGAAAATATACAAAATATTAATGTGATTTTATTTCGCAACTAAATTATTTCGCGTATTTTTGTAGTAAAATTACGGATTTGAATAAAATATGATTTTATGATACGAGATTTTTGGGTAAAGAATTACCTTTCCATTCGTGACAAGCAGGAGTTGAGTTTCGTGGCCAAGGGTCCAGCTTCTGAGTTGGTGACAGAGATTACCGATGGGGTATTCCTATATAAGCTGGGCATTCTGTACGGTTCTAATGCATCAGGTAAATCGAATATGTTGATTGCCATGAATGAGATATTCCACATATTGATACAGTCCAGACATGATGCGACTAAAGAGATGAGTGGTTGCATTCCTTTTGTCTTGACTAAAGATGAGCCTGTGGAGATGCATGTATCGTTCTATGCCAATGGCATTCGATATGACTATGATGTAGCGTTCAATGAAAAGTATATTCTCAAAGAGGTATTGAACTACTATCCCAACAAATCTAAAGCCTTGTTCTATGAGCGCACCTTTGTTGGCGAGAACATTCAGGCCGACATCAAGTTTGGCCAAAAGTTAGGACTTCAGCCTAAGACTCAGGATAGTATTCGTGATTACACACTAAATAACCACAGCGTACTGTCTGTTTGCCGAAAGAACGCACTAACAGAAGATATAGTTCCTTTTAGAGAACTTCACAGTTGGATTATGTCCAACTACCACGATATTGATGGTGATGAAGAGAAGGGAGTTGTCGACACTCTGAAGGAGGCATACCTCATACCACAGAAGCGGAAGTTCTACAACACCATGCTACAGAAGGCCGACTTGAATATCCTCGAATACCGCCCCGTTGTGGAAGACCGCTACATACCCGCTGAGTTCCGTGAGCGCATCCTGAATGAGAATATCCCTGAGAAGGTGAAAGAGTCATTGCTTAAGCCCACGGCCGATACCATCGAATTTGTCAACCAATCGGCCGATGGCAACTTTGTGATACCTCTTCGCTGGCAATCCAAGGGTACCATCAAGTACATCCGCATCCTGGAGGCTCTGTACGATATGATAACCAGTCCCCACGTCTATTTTCTCGACGAGTTGGGTGAAGACCTGCACAACGACCTGTTGTTCTATTACCTCAATGTCTTCATCTTCAATTCCGACAAGTCGCAACTTATCATCACCAGTCAGGAGACCACTCTTCTCTCACAGGACCTTATCAATGAAAACCGAGGCGTAGTGTGGTTCGTTGAGAAGAACCGTGAGACCGCTTCGTCAGAATATTCCCGTGGCGACTCCTTCGGCTTGCACAAAAACCTCTCGCTCTACAACTCCTATCGCATAGGCCGTTTGGGAGCAAAGCCCGAGTTGGGTAGTATCTTTATAAACTTGGAGGACTGATATGGGTAAACTACGACAAACAGCACTTATCTTGGGCGAAGGGCCTACCGAGTTCTACTATTTCAAGTCCCTATGCGATGTGTATAAGAACATCACCATCAAGCCCGACTACCCCAAGCACACCAGCATCAAGGAACTTGAGCTAAAGATTGAGGAGGGCATTGCTATGGGTTATAGCCACATCTTCTGCGTCATCGATATGGACACAAAGGACACGGATCCCGAACGCACACAGTATGCCAAGTTAAAGGCCAAGTATGCGAAGCCCATCAGCAAACCCAAGAAGGGCATATACTGCAGCGTTGAGTTCTTCGAGACTCACCGCTGCACCGAGCTGTTCTTCCTCTATTACTTCCGCTATACCTCTCGCCCCTATGCCGACCAAGAAGCATTGATTAAAGATTTGAATCGGGATGTAGCATACCAGAAGACAACAGATTTCTTCATTAAGTGCAGAGGTCTGCATAGTTATTTTGAACGGAACGGGGGAAGGCTTACGACTGCCGTTGCCAATGCTGAACGCTCTATGATGGAGAATGAAGAAAGTGGAAGGGAGTATACCTATTCTGAACTAGGGTGGTTAATGAGAATGCTTGAAGCATTGTAGAGTAGGTATAAATAGAAGAGAACTATATTTTGCTAAGAGAAATAATTTCATGAGTGAAAAGAAAAATCAACATTATGTGCCACAGTCATACCTCAAGTTGTTTTCTTGTGACAAGAAGAATATAGGTATATATGTCAATGCCAAAGGTTTATCCACAGCAGGAACAATAAAAGATCAAGCCAGCAGCAACTATTTTTATTCCGAAAATCTGGATATAGAGAACAATCTTAAAAACATAGAAGATTTAGGTATAGACTCCTTCAAGAGAATCATAAGATGCGAGAAATATGAGTGGGAGATAATAGAATATCTTAATGCCTATGTCTTTGTCATTATACAATATGCTCGAACCTTAGTCTCTGCGAAGAGTTTCGAGGAAAAGTCTCAAGAAATTCTAACAAAAATGTTAAAGGCTGAGACTGGCTTAAAAGAAATTGACCCACATCTGAAATTTCACTTTGACAGACCTGTATTATGGTCTATACATACTTATTCCAGCTCGCTTACTTCTTGTTTAGATCTTAAATATAAAATACTTATGATTGATGAAGAACGAGTTGGTGAGAGGTTTATAACTTCCGACAATCCTGTATGCATGTTCAATCCTTTATTTAGAGCGTGTAAAATCACAAATAGTGAAGGTATAGCATTAGGAAACAAAGGACTTGTCATTTTTCTTACTATTACTCCACTACATGCTATTCTTATATATGACGCAGATACTTATAGAGTTGGGAATAGGAAAGGGCGAGTAAAAATCATAAATGACAAAGATGTGTCTACATTGAACAAACTTGTCGTCATCAATTCTAATGAAGTGTTATTTCATAAACAGGGCCAATCTATTTCTCCTGAAATTAGGGATTTCGCTTACAATATAAAGAAAACAGGAAAGCAAATTCCCAATATACTAGTAGACAATGAAAATTGCTCTTTATCTTTTGTTCGGATTTTGAGTAAAGCAAAAGCCTTTATAAGGCAGAGGAACATACCACCGCATATGTTCTTCCGAGAATTCACCCTTCAATTAATGGAAAATCCAAAGTTAAAAGATTCTCTTGATGGAAAGTGGGGGACAGCAACGGATGAAGAACGTAGACTATTCTATCAAGAACTCAGGAATAGTCATCATTAGTGATTAGTCTGAGAACAGCAACCTATTGTTTTTGAAAAATTAAATCTATTTCTTATCTTTGCAGCAAGGATATGTTATATGGGTAGTAATATTAATAAAGAGTTATTATCGATAATGGAAAACTATAATCTGTTTCTATGTTCAGAGAAACAGATTGAAATGCCTATTGAAGTGACTAAAAAGAAGGCAAATCATCCAACTTCTTTATATATTGAAATGGATGTAAAATCCTCACAACCATTAGGAGAAGACAAATTTGATTGCGAAATTAGAAATAAAGATATTAAGAACTATTCTTACCAACTTTTGACCGATGCAATATCTAAACGAGTTTTATTTAGATTAGATGAAGGCAATGGAACGCATAGAAACAACATCCCCTCGATTCCCTTAAAAGACCAACAGGTTCCTACTCCTCATTTTCACAAGTATGATGCAAATGGTCGTTTTTTTGCATATCGTACAGAAGAGTTAAATACCATATCGTGTTTAGATATAAAACAAGGATTAACCATTTTTTGCCAAGAGGCCAACATAACGCCAACTATGAAGAATGCAAATATCGAAATATCTATTCAAGAAGAAGGAAGTATTTCTTCGGAATTATTAAATGATTTAGATCCGCTAAATGGTGTAGATTTTAATTTATGAGAAACTTATTTGAACATATAGTCAGTACATATCAATCTCTTTGGCATGTTAAAGATTATGGTTCTACCATTGAGATAACAACTCCTATGGTTACTACAAACGATATGTTTGTAACTGTATTCATCACCAAAAGAGGTAATGACTATATTGCTACTGATGGAGCATGGCTAAATGCTGGATTCTATGAATGCGAAATTAGTCCTAAGGCAGTATATAGGAAAGTGTTCAATTATTATTTTGAGAAGTTTGGAATTATTCAGACACATGGAAAGGATAGGACTTTCTACTATAAAAGGATTGATAGCATTGAATTACTACCAAATATTGTTTTTGATTTAGCGAATTTCATAAGTTCTGTAGTTAACTCTTCACAAATACAATACACAGCTGACAGAACCGATGAAACATTCAAGAAAAATGCGCGTGGTTTTTTAAGGCGCATTTATGGCGAGAAGACTTTTGACTACGACAAACCTATATCATCGGAAATGAGTATAAAATTCAATGCAATTTCAATACACGATGACGGAGTTAGACTTATAAATTTTATTTCAGGATCAAATTCATCATACTATGCAAATTCGCTTTGCAGGTCAAACATGAACTTTGAAATGATTACTCCTCAAATACAGAAATACAATATTAGAAAAATGATTACATTACTAGATGATTCAAAAGATAGCATTATTCAATCACAACAGGTGCAAATTTATTATAATTATTTATTAGATAATAGAAGTGATGATAAACCAGTTATTCTATGGAATCATAAAAATGAATTATCAAGATATATACCAGCATAAGTTTCTATATATCCCCTATTCCTTATACTAATCGCCGCAAACCCTTTCAGTTTGCGGCGATTACTATTTACATCGGCTTTATCATCTTCTCTATGAATTCGATTTCTTCTTCGGAGAGATTGTACTTTGAATATAGTTGTTTGTCAATTTCATTTACAGGCTTGCTCCAATCAATATCGCTTTGGTTGGTGAAGTCTTGGATTGGAACCACAGAATATGCTTTTTGCATCGTATTTTGTGTGTTCTTAATTATAAATACTAAAAGATGAAAGAAACGCGTTTGAGTATACTTAAGAGCGTTGTTTCGTTCTTTTTCGTCATTAAAAGGGCCTACAACTAAATAAGTTTCTGTACAACAGGAAACTGTATTCGGGACAAATGGTTTAAGCCAATCTGATGATATATCCCCAGTTCCCCAAGCTTTAGGTATCAGAAACTTATATGCGTCTATTAAAATGGCATTTTTTCTAATTTTTTCTTTTGATATATAACCTATGCCATCTTTTCTCCATCCATTATAGTATAATGAAACAGAGTCATCAAATGAGGTCGTAAGGAATGATAATTTTACTCGTTTATAACTATTTTCTTCACGTATATCAAATCCAAACGGGTCATTTGCACTTACTAATTCGCTAAAGTATCTGCTCGTCATGGATTTGACTTTTTTCATAATGCTAACAAAGCGTCCATCTCTGACAAAGCAATCCATATCCTCTTCCAATAATGGCCTATTAGATGAAATGAGTTCACCTGTTTCATAATGTGTTGACACCCTACAGTCTCCATTGTGATTCTTGTTCCACAAGAAATAGCATATTCCACCTTTAATCTCAACATTTGAAAAACATGCAGATGCTGATACATAATCATGAATAATCTCCAGTCGTTCATCTTTTAACATCGTCTCTCTGAATGAATCCAATCCACGACCACCAGTAAACCAACGAGACGGCATAATCATTGATAAATAATCAGGTTTAATCTGTTGAGAAATTTCAACAAACTTATGATATATGGGCAATGCGCTTGCCCCCATTCCACCTCCATCAATTACCTGATATGGAGGGTTGCCGACTATAATATTGAATTTCATATCTTTTATGCCTATTCTTTCTGAAACGAACTTTTCAACTTGTTTGATAAAATGTTCCGGTTTATTCTTGATTTGATTGATAAGGTCCTCGAAATATCGTGTGTTCACTTTGGCTTTGCGGAAGCCGATGAGGGTGCGCTTGGTGATGCTCTTGGCCATCGGGGTCTTGCAGATGACGAAGATGTTTTCGGCAACCACCTTGTCCCATATCCGTTGCTCCTCCTCTATGCTTGATGGAGAGGTGAGCAAGCCGGCCACTCGTGTGCGGTAGATGCTATAGGCCATATACAAGGGGTACAAGCCCGACTTGGAGTTGATTTCGAGGATGCGTGAATCTTCGGCAAAGACCTCCTCGGTCACCTTGCCACGGTCGATGAAGCGAGGTTCGGTGAGTGATGTTTCGTAGCCCTGCTCGAAGAAGTTGTATCCTCCCAAGCAGTCGCCCAAATGCATATTGACCACGCGCCAAGGGGTGAGCACGGTCTCCTTGTCGGGGTTGCGGAAGGTGCTGAAGATGTCGGTGATGCGCTCGATGCGCTCCTCCACGCTCAGCTTGTCGGCCGCACGAGCCATAGCACGGATGCGCTTGCCTGCCGCGCTGAAGATGTCGGGGTCGTAGTACTTCTTGATGCTCTCGAACTTCTCCTTGGTGACGCCCTTGGGCATGAACTCCTCCCACGACTGGTCATCGACAAGCGATGAGAAGTTGTCGATGGTAATCTCCTCATCCTCGTTGCTCACCTCGGCTCCATAGATGAGCAGAGGCATACGGATGGAGATGCCACGAAGGATAGAGATGGCCGCCTCGCGGTTCTCGCGCTTCTTCTTCAACTCTTCGAGACGTGCCTTTTCTTCCTCTGTCAAGGGTTGCTTGTCCCTACCTTTCTTCTTGCTCTTCTTCTCCAGTGATTCGAGTTCTTCATATTGCTCATCGGTCAAGCCTTGATTGTTGATGTCCACTTGATTGGTCTTGGGCATGGCCTTGGTCTGGCCGATAATCTTCTTGAGGTCATCAAAGGCTTGCAGTTCCAAGTCGTTGAGCTTCATCAACTCATCGTTGTACAGGCTCTTGTCCTCAAAGCCATTGCGCACAACACGCTCTACATATACTTTCTTGAGTTGTTCGAGCATACGGGGTACATCGAACGGATTCATCTTGCTGCCCTCAACGGATATGATGGGGCAGAAGTTGAGGAAATCGCCCATCGTCTTGCGGTCATCGCTGCTCGTCTTGCCCGCCTTGGCCGAAATCTTGGCAGTCTCGGCTATGACCTTGAGCGTGCGGTCGGGAGCAAAGTCGAAGACATAGCACTGCTCCTTCACACGGCCATTGATGGTGGCGGGTGTCTGCACACGGAAGATGGTTTGCATATAGCTCGATGCCGACGTATTGTACGAGCCCGACAGCATGAAGACGGCCGTCCATGCCTTGACGCTGACGCCCGTCGTGAGCCGTCCACACGAGAGGGTGATGGTGCGTGTGGCATCTGGGTCGGGGCCTATGGCCTCCTCCACGGCTGCCAGTGCATCGCGGTTCTCCTCCTCCAGGTCACCATCGCCAGCCACGTTGACTATCTTGAAGTGCTGGAATACGGGGTGGCTCTGCAGCATCGCACTCAGCGCACGGGCAGAGGCTACGCCCGGCACTATCCATAGGGAGTGGCGGAAGATGTTGCGGTACTCGGCGTTGGCAAAGGGGTAGCAGCTCTCCTTGTCCTCTTTGGTGAGCAGATTGAGGAATGCCCACACATCCTTTTCGTGGACAAACTTTCCCTCGTCATTGGCACGGAAAAACTCGCGGAAGTTGAAGGCTATGTCCTCATCGGCAAAGTCGTTGAGCAGTCGGCCGAGGTCATAGGTGTAGATATTCATCGTGGGCAACGAAGCATAAGGGTTGGGGTCGCCGAAGTGGAGGTCGTCCCACGTGCTCTTGGCCTGCTGCTCCATCACATAGTCCCAGGTGTATATCTCACCCTCGGCAAACTCGTCGAGCAGGTTGAATGGTGTGCCCGACAGGCGCAACACTTTGGTGTTCTCCTTCACAAGTTCGCTCATCACCGCCTTGCCCAGCTCGGTCTGCGTGCCCTCGTGTGCTTCGTCCACGATGATGAAGTCCCACTTGGTGGCAAACACCTCGTCGTTCTTGTCGAAGTTGCCACCCACGAGTTCAGAGCCGCGGAGGTCCTGCATCGAAGCGAAGTAGACATACTGACACTTGCCTTGGCCGGCTCTTGCCTCCAGCGAGGCGTGGCTGTCGCCGTTGTTCTTCGAGCCGTAGGCAAACTCGGGGCGGTCGTAGAATATCTTACCGAAGTCCTCGAACCATCCGCTATCCACCACGGGGCGATGGGTGAGGATGAGCGTGCGCTTGAAGTCTACCTCCTTGACTACTTGCAGGGCCGACAGCGTCTTTCCGAAGCGCATCTTGGCATTCCATAGCATCTGGTTGCCCTTTCGGTATTGCTTCTTGGTGTCGTCGATGGCCTTGCGCTGCTCGGGACGGAAGATGATGGGTGTGCGGTCGTGCGATATCTCTGCCGTGGAGAGCGATTCGCGCCCCTCCTTCACAGCAGCGATGGCCCGCTTCACGGTGTCGAGGTCGGTGATGAACCACTCGTTGGCCTTGTTGGCCGTGTCAAACACCTTCTTCTTGATGCCCGAGCGCTCCAGCACATTGTGCACCTCCTTGTCGTTGAACGAGCATAGCCCCTTCTTCTTACTATTATATATGGTAAGCTCCGTATATAGGAGGTCGTAGGCGATGCCTGCCGTCTGGGTGTATTGATTGATGCGTCGTTTGGCCGAGTCGTTGAGCGCCTTGCTGTTGGGCGCGAGGCAAGTGACATCATCGCTATCGCAAGTGGCTTCGCCCACCTTCAGGCAACCCTTATGTGCGGCATCGTTGATGCGGAACACATAGATCAACTTCAGCTTGAGTAATGAGGTGAATTTCATAGTGCACTATTTTATGAGGTCGATAAATCGTATTTTCTTGTGGTCGCGGGTTCCCCAGTCGCGGATGAGGCAATAGATACCGTTGTGGCGGCGGATGTCATCTTTGGTGCATCCCTCGCAAGGGGTTACCCTCTCGATGGGGCCATCGAAGAGCGTCTGCTCAATCTCCACCTTGTCGCCACACGAGTCGGGGACTACACCTTTGAGGCCATCCATCTGCCACACGTTCCACGAGATGATGTAGGCGATGTAGTTGAGCGATTTGAGTAGAGGTTGCTTGCCAAACTTGGCCTCGAAGTACTCGATGAAGGAGATGAGCATCGCTTCGCGGGCAATCAGGAGATTGTCGCCCTGCCACTCGTAGCCGTAGGTGCTCTTGTAGGCAATCTGTGCCCATTCGAGCCATTTGCCCGATTCGGTAGTGTTCTCGCTCACGACGCGTAGTTTGCGGTCGAGCAATCCGATGCGCTGATCCAAGGGGATGCCCTCGCCCGTAGTCGTGTCATAACGGCTCACGATGTAGGGAGCCTCGCCACAGGTAATCTCCAGTCGGGTGTCGCGCACATAGTCGCGCCACGTCTTGCCTTCGGGAAAGGTGATCTTCTCCGTGGTGGCTGTCCAGCGGTGTTGTCCCTGCTCGTCGACGTACTCCGTGTTGAAGACATCCTTGCGGCCAAACCACGCCTCGTCGATGAGGTTGTTCTGCGCATTGCATATCCACGAAGGGGTGAACACCTCGGCCATATCGCGTGATCGGGCCGATTGCGTGTCGCGGCTCTTCAGCACGCGTGGCATAATGACGTGGCCGTTCGCGCCTGTAATAAGATGAGGGAATATAGGAGAATGGTAGCCGTAGCCCTCGCCCAGATGTTCGTAGTCCGAGGTGGCCCAAAAGATGTTGCGTTGCGGCTCTCCCTCTCGGCTCGTGGTGTGGTCCTTGAGCAGAGTGGTGAGCAGGTCGGGGGATAGGTTATAGATGTAGTCCTCCAGTATGTCTACTTCGATGGCCATAGTTCTCGTTTCGGGAAGAGGACTTCGTGCGTCTCTGTCATCCAGTCTCTTTGTCATCCTGAACGCAGTGAAGGATCTCGCGCTGGGACTTTTCCGGAACATCTGCGAGATTCTTCGCGTTGCTCAGAATGACACTAACGCTGACACCAATGCGAATGTCATTCCCACTTCTACGGTCGAGGACTACAGCAACCGCGGGTTTCAACTAAGGTAATGTAAAGACAAAAAGAAAGCGTGAAGCCCTGCACTGTCGCTCGCTTCACGCTCTGTGGCACCTGAGAATCGCCTTATCCTGTAGAAACGAACAACAAGAGAAGCCCCACGCTGTATGGAATATACTAACAACCCTGCTGTGCCCAAAGTTGCCATTGGTGTAGGGATACACCAATGGCTGTGACACAATGAGGGCTGTACATATATACAACCAAGGGGCATCTACCGTTGCTTTGTTTTGACAGGATGTTTTGAAATTTTCTCAGGATTTCAGAGCGTCAAAACCAAGCGTAGTAAACGCCTTTCAATATGTCTTGTCGCCCACACGACACATCCTCAGGGGATGGCGGCGCGAGTGACGAGTGCGAAATTAGTGCAAACAATGCGAAAAAGCAAGACTTATCCTCGAAATATCGCAAAATATAATACGATGCGTACACCTGACACTAATACTATAATTAAAGATTATGGGGATAATGGGTTGAAATTGGGCCTACCTGTTTTCACTCGAGGGCCTGTCCATTTTCGTGCGAGGGCCTATCCATTTTCGTGCGAGGGCCTACCCATTTTCAAGCGAGGGTATACCCAATTTCGAGCAAGGGTGTACCCGATAGAAACGTTGGAAAATATATGTTTCGGCGTTTTAGGTTGTAGGTGTCGGTAGTTGGCTGTAACTTTCAGTAGATGTGAACGTTGCCGACCGACACCCCTGATGTGGGGTGTCGGTCATGGGCAATAGAGGTACCGACACCTACGCAACGGGGGTATCGGTCGATAACTATCATATATACAAATAAATAGATGCAACTACCGACACCCGCAACCTAAAAGGCCAAAACATTTTTTTAGGACAGACACATCGGTCTGCCCCTACGGTGGGGTTCTCGTCTAGCCCTAGGCGGGAGTTCGGCTTTCTCTACAAAAA
>JAZONP010000221.1:0-45264 GCA_045654565.1 Bacteroidaceae bacterium | reverse complement strand
GAACAAGATAGCCTTGATGGTGGTGAAGAATTCCTCAAAAAAGGGAAGTCTCAAGGCTAAAAGAAAGGCGGCAGGATGGGACAATAAAGTCCTGGCGCAGATGCTGGACGAAGAGTGGAATTTCTGATGCGTCTGCCCTGCTTAACCCTTTAATTATCATCAACATAACAAAAATCAAAAAAATGGGAAAGGATAAATCAAGAAGCACTATCAAGTGTCGCGCCACACGCCGTCACCTGCTCAACGGCACCGAGACGGGCGACCTGCAAGGTATCCGCGTCACCGTGGCCTACCCCCAGAAGCGCACTCTGCACGATCTGGCCAAGAGTATCAGTCATGCCAGCACTGCCCATGTGGCCGACGTACTGGCCGTGTGGACCGCTATGGAGGAGGAGATCATCCGCACCCTGAGCGATGGCAACCGCGTGGAGCTGGGCACCTTGGGCACGCTCTCCCTCGAGGTGGGTACACGGCAGCGCAAGAGTGCGCATGAAGGTGTCACCAGCAAGGACATCGTGGCCAAGGGCATCACCTTCGCCCCCTCGAAGCGCCTCAACCAGGCGATGAACGACCTCGCCTTCGAGTGCGACGGCATCGTGTCTCACCCCCTCAGCGAACAGCGCATGCTGGAGGCCTTGAAGAAGCACTTCGCCCGGCACCCCTACATCACGGTGCGCACCTTTGCCACGGAGTGCAAGTGCAGTATCAGCACGGCCGACCGCCGCATCAAGAGTCTCATGGCACAGGGCAAGCTACGTAAGAGCAACATCTCGGGGAGGATGTACGAGTGGATCGGTGAGCTTTGAGCCATGAGCGATGAGCTTTGGGTAATGAGCGTTAAGAGTTGACGAGAGCATCTTTCAACTTTTTATATTCATTTTTTATGCAATGTCACGCCATGCACATCTTCGTCTCTATCGCGTTGAGTATCAAGGCAGTTAACCCATAAAATCGTGCACAAAATCGTGCACAAGTGCGTACACTTCAGTACGGCAGATGGAGGCCTTCGAAATAGAAACACAACAGATGCTCGCAACCAGCAACCCCGAGATCGGCGTTGGCAATGGCAGTGTGGATGCGGGTGATGCATGGACCAACCGCCGTCGTGGCACATGGGGCAACCTATGGGCCGACGACAATGACAAGTAAGTTCTTTAAAAGCATATAGAACTTTTTTCTCAAAATGTTTGATTGTTGGGAGGATGCTCATCGTGAGATAGGCATCCTCTTTTTTGCGAAAAGCCACACCACATTATGTTATACAACATAAGTAAACGTTTTTTTAGCCCGAAGAAATGAAATAAACGCGCGCGTTATGTTAACTTTGTACCGAGATTTTGTGATAGAATAGTAACATTAACTAAACTACTTAAAAAAAAGACAACCATGAAAAGAGTATCTACATTCTTTGCGGCATTGCTCTTCACAGCATCCGCGATCTTTGCAGATCTTCCGTTCCGTAACCATCGTTACGATGCGTTCAAACCCCTGCCCGTGACTAACGAGAACATCGTGTTCATCGGAAATAGCATTACCAATATGCATGAGTGGTGGGAAGCCTTTGGCGACCCCAACGTGGTGAACCGCGGCGTGTCGGGCGCAGTCACCGACGAGGCGCTCGAAAATATCGAGGCCATCGCAGCCGGTAAGCCCAAGAAGGTGTTCATGATGATCGGTACCAATGACCTCGGCACCGCAGGTATCAATACCACTGAGCACGTGCTCCAGAATGTGACATTGATGGTGGAGCGCTTCCTGAAGGTATCACCCGAGACCCAACTCTACATCCAGAGCATCCTGCCCAGCAACAAACGCGACAAGGCGCTGCAGCAGGCGACTAACACAGCCCTCAAGGCGCTGTGCGAAGAGAAGGACATCACTTATATTGATTTATGGGATGCCCTCTTGGGCGTAGCTGATAACAGCAATGGCTTGTCATACGACAATCTCCACCTCACAGCCAATGCCTACAAAATTTGGTGCGACAAGATAGCACCTTATGTGACAGGCGATGAGAATGCCAAGTCAGTATATACCGATGCTGCTCAAAAGGATGGCGGACTGGGTGGCTCGCACGGTATGCGTGCTACCGTATTCAGCAAACTCCCCGTAAAGAGCACCGACATCCTCATCCTCGGTGACGGCACTGTACATGGTGGCGAGTGGCACGAACTCCTCCAGAGTGACCGCGTGAAGGGTCGCGGTACAGGATGGGGCTTCCCCGGTGCTTCACTGGCCGATGCAACCAAGTTGATTGAGCCTACCTTCCACGATGGTGCTACCCCCGCACAGGTATACCTCCACATAGCAGCTTCTGACGTATTGGGAAACACCGAGTTGACAACTATCCTCACCAACTACAAAGCTGCTGTTGCCAAGATACAGCAACTCTCTCCGACTACAGAAATCGTGCTGACCAGCATACTGCCCACCAATGACGCGACTAAGAACAGCGGGAGAGTAGCCGCTTTCAATACCATGCTCAAGGAATATGCCGATGAGGATGGTACCGATAAGATACACTATCTCGACATCTATACAGACCTTGTAAAGGACGGCAAGGCCAACACTGCGCTGTTCAATGGCAACTACCTCTATGGACGTGGCTACGTGAAGGTAGCGCAGAAGATTGCTGCGCAGATCAAAACTTTGGAACCCACCGCCGAGGTTACAGCCATCACCGACGCTGAGGCTGAAGCACTCTTTACCCGCTTCGATAACCGCACAGCCTTGGGTAAGGCGGTTGTTACTGCATCACTCCTCCCCGAGGGTGACGGCGTAGGTCAATACACCACAGCCAACCTTGCTGGAGTAAAGACACAGATTGAGGCAGCCTACACTGCATTGAAGAACAATGATATGGATGCTATTGCCACCAACGCGACAGCATTCACCACAGCAGTGAACGAAGTACTACCCAAGATCAATCAGCCTACCTACAGCACTACTACCGATGTGTGGTACCAGCTCTATACCCCTGGCCGCGGTAGCAAATACCTCACCAGCAATGGTGCTGGCGCTGGTGCGACAGGTGTAGCAGTAAACAACTACCCTACCTCGATGTGGAAGTTCGTGGCTCGCACTGATAAGAGCCTCGACATCATCAACCGTCACGACGGTTCCTACCTCGCACCTACAGCAAGTTACGACACTCAGATCTCCACATCGACCAAACAGCCCGAGAAGGGATGGACACTCAGCTATTGCAACACGCCTGGTCTCTTCATCATCAGCAGTGGTACCGTGCAGCTCAACCAGACACAAAACGAGAAGGTATATAACTGGAGCGCAGGTGAAACAGGTACAGACCGCAGCGATGCTGGCTGCCAATACATGGTATCTCTCGTAACAAGCGAGCCTGACGAGATGCCCGATCCCTCATTGCTGACACTTACATTGGGCCTTGACCAGTTTGCCAATGGTGCATCTACATGGACAAAGAACGTATCGTCTACCGACGGCTGGTATGGCAAGTTTGTTACTGGTACCACTCCTGTCGTAACCGTTGAAAGCACGAACAAGAGCGTCAACAATATGGGATGGTCAAGCAAGCGTCCCTGGTTGCAGACTGGATACTCTTACACCATCTCTGTGCCCACGGGCTATTTGATTGCAGGGTATGAGTTGACCACATTGGAAGGTGGTGGTTTCAATGGTACATATACCTACACCACAGCAAAAGGTACTGCAACAAGCCCAACTCAGACTGGCACCGCCCAGACTATTATCGTAAATGGGCTTTCTACCAATACCATTACGCTCAAGGTAGGCGAAAACACTGATGGAACCAAGGGCATCATGATTACCAGCCTGGTTATCCGCTACAAGACCACTGGAGAGGAAACACCTGCTGAATTTGTATATACCGTCGACAAGACTAATGGTAACCTCTATCGTGGGGCTGATGCCAACCAGAGCTGGAACAGTGCTTGGAAGAGCAATGCAACACCTCAGCTACAATTCGGTTGCGGAGCTAACAACATGAATTGGGAGGGTAACACCGTACAGCTGATGACAGGTACTTCCACTAATTCGACCTATACACTCTCTGCCCCCGGAGGATATGTGATTACGGAGTATAGCTTCACCTTTGCCAACAATAACCATACCACAGGTCTCAGCCTGACCATGGACAATGGAACGGAATACACGACCAAGGGGACAGCGCAAACTGTCAGTGCTAACAATCTGAAGACCTCGTCTGTAGCCTTCACACTTGCTGGAAGCAATGGAAAAGGTGTTCTGCTCACCAACTTCACCGTAAAGGTTAAGGAGGACAAGTTAGAGAACGTAGTCATCAGTTCCGAAGGTGACGAGCATTGGTACTATATCGTCAGTGCATCAACCAAGGACTACTGTAAGGGCAAGGTAATGTACTACGACAGTGAGGCCAAGAGAATGCGCTTCGGCGATAGAGCCTTCAGAGCCGAATATGTATGGAGCTTCTGGGAGAAAGACGGCAAGCTCGCCATCAAGAACTACCGAGGAGAATATTTCGGTACCCCTGCCGGTGGCACAGGAGGTACTACGACATTCGGTGTCGTCAACCAACCTAATCACATCTATAACATCAGCAGCGCCTATGGCGCCTTTATCATCAAGGACAGCGGCACCGAGTTGCATGCACAGCAGTCTGGCAACAGCATCGTACGCTGGGGAGCCGAGGCAGGCGGTGCGTCGCTCTGGAAGTTCGACGAGGTGGACGTAAGCAATGCAGCTGCAAGCCTCGCCAGCACAAGAGTGGAGCAAGGAAAAGTGACTACGGGTATCGGCAACGTTGACCAGGCCATCATACGCTCTACCCTCCGCGTGAGCGGTCTCGAGGGCGGGGTGGATTTCCAAGGTGTGAAGGGCGCATTTGCCGGTACAGACAAAGCCAACGTAACCAATGTAAAAGCATACTTCGCCACCAACGACCGCGAGCTCTTCATCGATGCAGCCAAGAAGATGACTTGGCGCGAGGAGAATGGCGAACAGTTTGGCGAGACCGTCACACTGGCAGAGGATGGCACATTCACCATCACGGGCAGCAAGGAGATGGCTCCAGGCAACTACTACCTTTGGATTACCTACGATATTGCCGAGAACGCCAAGGAGGGCAACCTCGTGGATGCTACCATCACATCATACACTATCGATGGAGCCACAGTGGCAGAGAGCAACGGCAACCCCAACTTCAGTGCCACCATCTTCCTCTCCGAAGGTGCCGTGCTGATGCCTATGGACAAGGGTACACGCTACTACCGTATCCCCTCTATCACCGTAACCAAGGACGGCAAGCGTCTCGTGACACTCACCGATGACCGCAAGGCACACGGCTCGGACCTCCCCTCACACTGCTACCTCGTGGCACAATACTCTGAGGACAATGGTAAGAGTTGGAGCGAGCCTGTTACAGTAGCTGGTACGGCAGAGACAGGTGGCGACTATGGACACGGCGATGCCTCTATCGTGACCAACCGCGACAACGGTGAGATTGTGGGTATCATGACCAGTGCGGGTACCTATGGACACGGCTTCTTTGCTGGAACATCAGAACAGCCCCCTCGTTGGAAGACCATCACAAGTACCGATGGCGGACTCACTTGGAGCACACCCGTAGACCACACCGACGACCTCTTCGGTGCCAACTGCGATAACCCCAACACGAAGACTTGGAAGAGCGGCTTCTCTGGCTCAGGTGCAGCATTGCAGAAGCGTGACGGCACACTCGTGTCAAGCTTCGTAAACCGCGAGGCCGACAATAGCCAGAACTTCTACTTCTTCATGAGTAAGGATGGTGGCAAGAGCTGGTACGTAAGTGGCACAAGCGGTACAAAAAGTGCCGATGAGCCCAAGACCTTGGAGCGTAACAATGGCGACCTCTCCATCAGTGTACGTGCCAGCGGATACAACTACCATAACGTGACCTCTGACGATGGTGCTACATGGAAGTACCCCTCACAGACACGCTTTACCACCGGCATCTCGGGTAACGCTTGCGACGGTGAGTATATGGTATGGTGCTCTACCCTCGAGGGTAACCCCTGGAACATTGCCCTGCAGACCCTCCCCAACAGCGGTAGCCGCGAGAATGTAAGTATCGCACTCTCTACCGACGAGGGTGAGACCTTCGGTGCTCCCAAGACCATCTGCCCCAGAGGTTCTTGCTATAGTGCTACCGTAGTGCTCCCCGACGGCACACTGGGTGTATACTATGAGGAGAATGGCATCTATGACGGCTTCGTGATGCGTTTCGTACGCTTCTCACTCGACTGGGCAAGTAACGGTGAGTATAAGTTTACTGAGGATGCCCCCTTCTACCCCATCAAGTCTACCAACCCCACAATGATTGAAGTGGAGACAATAGACAACGGACAACAAACAACTGTCATCTACGATCTACAAGGTCGCCAGGTAGAAAATCCCAACAAGGGCATCTACATTGTGAATGGGCGTAAAGTCGTGATGAACGATTAATATTGGGCGATGAACGAAAACAATAGCTATTGGCCGCAGCCAATAGCTATTGTTTGTTTATTCACTCATTTTTCGTAATTTTGCAGCAATTATATTGTGAATACAATGAGCGAACAAGATAAAATGGTGCTGCGTGCAGAGCACTTGGTAAAGAAGTACGGCAAGCGTACGGTCGTCAATGACGTATCGTTCGATGTGAAGCAAGGAGAGATTGTTGGTCTACTCGGCCCTAATGGAGCAGGGAAAACCACTTCGTTCTATATGACCACAGGATTAGTCGTACCCAATGAAGGTAAGATATTCATGAACGACCATGAGATTACCTCTGATCCCGTATACAAACGAGCCCGAGTAGGAATCGGTTACTTGGCACAAGAGGCCAGTGTATTCCGCAAGATGAGTGTCGAAGATAATATCGCTGCAGTACTCGAGATGACAGGCAAACCCAAGGAGTATCAGAAAGAGAAACTAGAAAGCCTCATCGCTGAGTTCCGATTACAGAAAGTCCGCAAGAACTTGGGCGACCAACTCTCTGGTGGTGAGCGACGCCGCACAGAGATAGCCCGCTGCCTTGCCATCGACCCCAAGTTTATCATGCTCGATGAACCTTTCGCGGGTGTCGACCCCATCGCAGTGGAAGATATCCAACAGATAGTATGGAAGTTAAAGGACAAGAACATCGGTATCCTCATCACTGACCATAACGTGCAAGAGACGCTCTCTATTACCGACCGAGCCTACCTACTCTTCGAGGGGCGCATACTCTTTGAGGGAACACCCGAAGAACTTTCTGAGAATGCCACCGTTCGCGCTAAATACTTAAGTAACAGTTTCGTATTACGTAAAAAGAAGTTCCAGTTATGAGGATAAAAACACTACTGCCAACTTTATGCCTCTTTTGCGGGCTGTCTACTATCAATGGACAGCAGGCACCTAACAATAGACAACAGCCAGAAGAGGATTCTCAAGTATATTATGCCCCACCACGTAAGGAGATACGCCACATACTAAAGAATCATCCAAAAGATAACGAGTTACACCTAGTAGCTACTCGCGCTTCGGGAGAATACATCATGACTGAGTTCCCTACGAGGGGAGAGATTAAGGGAGTAGTTATTCTTGCAGCCTTTGATGACGTACCTTTCTCTACAGACACCATTGGCAAGCTATTAAACAAGCGATATAATGCAGACAACTATTCCGAAGAAATTAACTTCAAGGAATACAGTAGTGTCTATGACCAGGAGTTACCCCTGCAGTGCGCTATCCCAGGTAGTGCACGCGACTATTTCCGCACCCAGTCGTTTGGACAATTCGTCCCCACATTCGACATTATAGGTCCAATTAAACTCGATAGCATACGTTCCTATTATGGTGCCAACAATAGTTCTGGCAACGATAAGAATACATCTGGCATGATACGCGAAGTTTGCCAGAAGGCATACGACTTAGGACTTACTGACTTCACCGACTACGACAACAATGGGGACGGAGTAGTAGACTTCGTATATGTAGTTTATTCTGGCAGCGACGAAGCACAAACAGGCATTACGGAAGCCATCTGGGCTAAAGCTTCTACCATATCACTCACCTTGGGGAACAAAATGAAGATTAGCCGTTATGCGTGTTCTGGAGAATTAGTCATCGACCTTCCTGTAGTAGCAGGTATAGGAACCTTTGTTCACGAATTTAGCCACGTGCTTGGGTTACCCGACTTCTACAACACCTTAGAGGATGATTTCACCATGGACTCGTGGAGTGTAATGGACTACGGTATGTACAATGCCGAAGGATTCGTTCCCTGTAATTATACAGCTTTTGAGCGTTACTCGCTCGGATGGTTACCGATGTATACACTCGATGTCCCCTCCACCATGAACTTAGGCACCAGTGACGAAGAGAAAAGAGGTTACCGCATCTTCACCTCAGAGGCAGACACAACCTCATTCTACCTCTTAGAAACCATTCGCAAAGAGGGATGGAACCGATATGCTCCAGCTAATGGGTTACTTATCTCTGAGGTCACCTACGACCGCTCGGCATGGCGTAGCAATACGATCAATAATGGCACATACCACCGCCACTGCATCGTTCCTGCCGACAATAATTATAGTTACAAGACTGCCAACAAACATCTCTTCGGCACGAAGAACCATGAATTCAGCCTCAACAGCGTCCCTTCTTCACGCACCCAATTCGGAGTTGCGATGAATAAACCCCTTACGGACATTTACTACAATGAAACGGAGGGAGTCACCAGATTCCACTTCTGTGGAGGAGGAGAAAGTGTAGGAGTTGATAAAACCATAACAGACAATTCAATATCCACGACCTATCACGACCTCTTAGGCCGCTCTGTATCACACCCGACAAAGGGTATATACATCGTGAATGGCAAGAAGGTCATAATTAAGTAATTATCCTCTATGAGTAAACTCTTTCTTCTCGACGCCTACGCTCTTATCTACAGAGCCTACTATGCTTTTATCCGCGCACCGCGCATCAACTCCAAGGGGCAAAACACCTCAGCCATTTTTGGTTTTGTGAACACCTTGGAGGATGTTTTGAAGAAGGAGCTGCCCACTCACATCGGTGTGGCCTTCGACCCCAAAGGCGGTACCTTCCGCCACGAGATGTACGAACAATACAAGGCGCAGCGTGAGGAGACTCCCGAGGACATACGCGCCAGCGTACCCATCATCAAGGACATCCTGCGTGCCTACCGCATACCTATCCTTGAAGTCCCAGGATACGAGGCCGACGACGTCATCGGCACCCTTGCCCACCAGGCCGACCTACAAGGAATCAAGACCTACATGATGACGCCCGACAAGGACTATGGGCAGCTTGTCACTGAGAATTCACTCATCTATCGCCCCAAGTTTGGCGACAAGGAGTTTGAGGTGATGGGCATAGAGCGAGTGAAGGAGAAATTCGGCATCGAGCGTCCCGAGCAGGTAATTGACCTACTGGGGCTCATGGGCGACTCTTCGGATAACATTCCCGGCTGCCCAGGTGTGGGCGAGAAGACGGCACAGAAACTCATCGCCGAGTTTGGCGACATCCCCACCCTACTCGCCCGCCGCGACGAACTGAAGGGAGCCTTGAAGAAGAAAGTAGACGAAAACGTAGGACTCATCGAACTGAGCCGTTTCCTTGCCACCATCAAGACCGATGCCCCCATCACCCTTGACCTTGAAGCACTAAAACGCGAAGAACCCGATGAGGGCCAGATACAGGCATTGTTCGAGGAATTGGAGTTCCGCACCCTACTTAAAAGAGTGATAGGCAAGGAAGCCGAGACCTCCTCTAACCTCCCCTCTAAGGGTAAGACTCAGGCAACGCGGAAAAGTACGGCAGATGCCTTGCAGGGCGACCTCTTTGCCCCAGCACAGGGCGATCTATTCGGGATGTTCAGCGAGGAGGGCGGACAAGACTTGTTCCATACCAACCTCAGCAAATTGGGAGACATTCCGCACGTTTATACTCTTGTCGACACTGTTGAGATGCGCGGCAAACTGGTAGAGAAACTCACCCAGGCCGATGCTTTTGCTTTCGACACCGAGACTACAGGCACTGATGCCATCACGGCCGAGCTCGTAGGTATGAGTTTTGCCATCACTGAAGGCGAGGCCTACTACGTGCCCGTACCAGCCGAGAGAGACCAAGCGCAAGCGATAGTCGAAGAGTTCCGCGTGGCTCTTACCGGCGAGCACTCGCTCAAGATAGGACAGAACATCAAGTACGACTATCTCATCTTGCAGAACTATGGGGTAGAACTGGGCGGACCGATGTTCGACACTATGATTGCCCACTACCTGCTCCAACCCGAACTCAGCCACGGTATGGACTACCTCGCCGAGGTGTACCTCAAATATGACACCATCAAGATAGAAGCCCTCATTGGCCCCCGTGGACGTGGACAGAAAAATATGCGTGACCTCGCTCCTGCCGCCATCTGCGACTATGCCTGCGAGGATGCCGACGTGACGTTGCGACTAAAGCACATCCTCGAGAAGGAACTTGTGAGTGCTGGCGCAGAGCACCTCTTCTACGACATCGAGATGCCGCTCGTTCGCGTACTTGCCTATATGGAGCGCAACGGGGCACGCATCAGCACCGACACGTTGAAAGAGACCTCACGCTACTTTACCGAACGCCTGCAGCAGATAGAGAACGACATCTATGACCTTGCAGGGTTTACATTCAATATCGCCTCACCCAAGCAGGTGGGCGAGGTGCTCTTCGAGCGTCTGAAGGTTGTGGACAAGGCCAAGAAGACCAAGAGTGGACAATACAGTACCTCGGAAGAGGTGCTCGAAGGCTTACGCACAAAGCACCCCATCGTAGAGAAAATACTTGAGCATCGCGGCTTAAAGAAACTCCTCAGCACCTATGTCGATGCCCTCCCCACACTGATCAATCCGCAGACGGGCAAGATACACACCTCGTTCAACCAGACGGTCACCGCCACGGGGCGTCTCAGCTCGAGCAGTCCTAACCTGCAGAATATTCCCATCCGCAACGAAGATGGCAAGGAGATACGCCGCGCCTTCATCCCCGAGCCGGGCTGCGAATTCTTCTCTGCCGACTATTCACAGATAGAGCTACGCATCATGGCCCATCTCAGTGGCGACGAGAATCTCATCGAGGCCTTCCGCTCGGGCGAAGACATCCACGCCGCTACGGCTGCCAAGATATACCACGTACCCCTCGAAGAGGTCACCCGCGAACAACGCTCACGAGCCAAAACGGCCAACTTCGGCATCATCTACGGCATCTCCGTCTTTGGTCTTGCCGAGCGCATGAGTGTGAGTCGCAGCGAGGCCAAGGAGCTCATCGAGAATTATTTCGCCACCTATAGTGGGGTGAAGCGTTACATGGACGAGAGCATCGAGGTGGCACGCGAGAAGGGTTATATCGAGACGGTCCTCCATCGCAAACGCTACCTGCCCGACATCAACTCACACAACAGCGTAGTGCGTGGCTATGCCGAACGCAATGCCATCAACGCCCCCATACAGGGCAGCGCAGCCGACATCATCAAGATAGCCATGATAGCAATCTACCACCGCTTCCGTGCTGAAGGCCTACGCTCCACGATGATACTCCAAGTGCACGACGAACTCAACTTCTGCGTCTATCCCGACGAGAAGGAGAGAGTACAACGCATCGTTATCGAAGCCATGGAGAGCGCCTATCCGATGCAGGTACCTCTCCGTGCCGACTTTGGCTGGGGTGCCAACTGGTTAGAAGCACACTAAATAGCTATATCATTGCCTATATAAAGCGAGTGGTGAAGAGTCAAAACACTCTTCACCACTTTTCCTTAGTAAGGATGCCCCTTACTCTTACTGCCCTCTCAGTCCAGACCTCTGGGTAAACTGCAATATTATCTCCTGAATATTTCTCAGCGAGTACCGATTACTTCACGAGACACACCGCTTACGCTTACGATTACGCTTACGCTTACACTTTTGCACACACCCTCCTCAGTCTCTCCAATGTTCATAAAAAATTATTATATATATATATAATAAAATTTCTTGTCGCCCCGTTCGCCCATTACTGAGCGTGCATATTTCTGTAAGCGTAAGCGTAATCGTAATCACTTTCGTACGAAAATTGTTGACTCTTCCTCCTGGATTTGTTGACCCCTCATACTGGACATGTTGACCCCTCATACTTGAACTGTAGACACCCCGTCGTCGCACCTGCCTCCGTACCTCGCGTAGCTTGCCTCCGTACCTCGCGCAGCCTGCCTCCGTACCTCGCGCAGCCTACCTCGCGAGGCTTTATCGTTAACGCCGAAACATATATTTTCCCATCACAAACACCCATTTCTTGCAAAATAAACGTTGCAAACACGCTTATTCTAAAAAATAAATATTACCTTTACATGTTAATACACAAATAATACTTTAACACACAAATACTATGAAACAAGCCAAACATTTCCTCGCACTCATAGCAGTCGCTCTATTCACGACCAATGCATGGGCGCAGATGACATTCACCTACTCCACTACAGCAACGGAGTCAACACTACCCGATGGCAGCACACTCGTACAGCTGCCTGCTACAACAGACCTCAATGGCGGCTTTATCACTGGTGTCAAAGTTGGCGGCCTAACCGTGCAGCCCAGTGCCATCACTCCTGATCCCACCAAAACCTTCATCACCGAAGGAGAGATCGAGACCTTCGTCTACGACGGTAAGGCCTACTCATTCCGCTTCATGGCTGGACAGTACTTCACTGTAGTGATGTTCGGTGACCCCCACGTGGCTGAGTCTTCAGGCATCTCTGTTGCCGATATGCAGACAATGGCAACAAGAATTATCAACATGAACAAGGAGGGAGGTCCTCAAGTAACCTTCGCCAACGCGCCCAAGGGCTATGTCCCCACTACCGACCTTGTCATCTGCTTGGGTGATATGGATAAGGATAATGAAGAATCTGGAACAAACTTCACTAATGCCATGAAGGGATTCAACGATGCCAAGATTCCTTTCATCACTATTACTGGTAACCACGACCTCGTGCCCGACATCTATTGGGACAGCACAAATGACTACGGACTCAGCTATTCAGGATGCGCCAATAACGAAACAGCTCTCAACCTTGTAAAAGCTCAGTATGGTAAAGCAGCAGGCTTTGGTGGATTCACCGTAGAGACCATCACTGACCCCAATTGTGATGCAGATGTGCAGGTTGGTCACTTTACCTTCAAGTACAAGGGCGTTCGCTTCTATTGTGCAAACAACTATTGGTTCCAGAAACCATATGATGAAGGAGGTCTTCTCAGTAAGAGTACTACAACCTACGCTGCCGACGGTACCATCAATGCTCTGAACAGCTATGTGGAGGCTCACGCAGACGAAGCTTCTGTATGGGTTTCACACTATCCCTTCTACTCAGAAGCCAACAACTACAATGATGCCGCTGCTCGTTGGTGGCTCGACCAGAACAATGCCGCTGCAGACCGCGACCCCGTATGTCTATGGCCTGTAGATGCTGCAAGTTCAGAGTTCTACAATGGCGGAACTCCCGTAACCTATACCTCAGAAGAGGGTAAGGCTCTTGCCGAGAAGAAGAAGAAGGCGTTGGCCGACATCATCGTGAAGACCAAGAACCCTCGCCACTTCTCTGGCCACTCACACAAAAACGATGGTGCAGACGTGACAGCCACCAACGGCAAGGTATTCAGAGATCACACCATCCAAAACTTTGTGAACCACGAAGCGTTCGTAGTTCTCTGCAAAGAGGGCGAAGGTGCTATCGAAGTTCTACGTGTAACCTTCTAATTCTCGACAATCATGAAAAAACTAAATAAACTTTTCGCAATACTTATTGCAGTGCTGGGTGTGCAGACGCTCTCGGCACAGACGGACGTAACAAATACGTATCTGACGAATGCAAATTTTTCATCCACAAGTGGATGGACACAATATATTTCTGGTAGTTTTAGAGATATAGGCTCTGGAAAGATTGGAGGAAAATTAGCAGATTATGCAGCATCATCAACAGACGCCACTCACCTGAGTTCTGAATACTTTTTCGGATTTCAATGCCGTTGGAACGGAAACTATTCATCCTATAATCAAGTAACCTCGCAGGCCCTTCCCTCTGGTGTATATACACTAAGCTATGATGTAGAGAATGTTAATGGCAGCACATCTGCGGTTAACTATAACAACCTATTTTATGTGAAGGTGGGTGATAAAACCTTTACGGATACTTCTGTAGAATGGATGAAAGGCAAATCAAGTTGGACATCACACTCTATAACCTTTGTAATCACGGAAGCAACCAAAGCAACTGTTTCGTTGGGATATGGAACAGGTTCAAATAATCTTCCTTCTGGAAACACTCCTGTTCTTTACGTAAGCCATTTGAAGTTGACTCATAGAAACATTGATGACATCTCTGCTGAGAAACCTGCAGACCTAACCTCGTATATTGTCAACAACTCTTTCGAAAATGGGAATTTGGACGGATGGACAGTTGGAGGATACTCAAGTGATACAGGTGTAAAGCCCAATTCAAACGGGACATATGCCACGAGTGGTGTAGATGGTAATTACCTCTATAACACTTGGTGGCAAGGTACTCCTCTGACACAAACTGTAGCTAATATCCCTAATGGTATATATGAGTTAAAAGTCCTTTTGGCTTCGGATCAAAATGCAAAATTGTTCTTGTTAGCTAATGATGGGCATAGCGAAGTTTATACAATTACTACCGATAATAAGACGTTCCATGATGTATCTTATGAATTTAAGGTATTGAATGGACAAGCAAAAATTGGAGTTGTCGGTGGTAATGATGCTGGTGAATATCTAGTTAATGGACATTGGTGGTACAAAGCAGATAACTTCCGCTTGACTTACAAGGGAGCAGACGTTTCTCTCTTGCAGGATGCATTCAATGCAAACTATGCTAAGTTGGAAGCCCTAAGCACAAACGATGTCCCCACTGCATTCGCTCAGAAGATAAGCAATCTGATATCTACTTATGAGACAGTTCCGACTAGTAAAAAGGATTTGACGACAGCGAATACAGACATTGAGTCCGTTGTAAATGCACACCCAAACATCGTAACTGCATATGCAAATTTGACATCACTCATAAGTTTATGCACTGAGTATACTGATAGTAAGAACTCGAATGCAAACACTGCTGAAGTTCTAACAACTTTCAAAAATGCTATCAACACCGCCACAACAACTGGTAATGCTGCGACAAGCGTAGATGTTATAAACACAGCCTACAACAACTTGGAGAACGCCCGTCGTAATTACGCACAAAATGCCGTGCCTGTATATCCTTATGCCTTTGATATGACTTTCTTGCTAACCAACCCCAACTTTGACAGCAATATCGATGGTTGGACAGCGACTGGCGGTGCAGGAAGAATGAGCGCAGGAAATATGGAGTGCTACAATGGCAATTTCACCTTCGCCCTTGCCAACAAACTGACAGGTCTTGGCAATGGCACATGGGAGGTGTCTGTGGATGGCTTCTACCGCTATGGTGGATACAACGAGGCAGAAGCAGCACACAATGGCGGTACCGAAGACTTGAAAGTTAAGTTCTACGCCAACGCCAATGAGGTTGCCCTGAAATCTATTATGGAGGGTGCCAACAAGGCTGGAGGTGTCGGAGCCACTACTACAGGAGGCGTACGTGTTCCCAATAGCCCTGCAGATGGCAACAGCTACTTCCCCACAGGTTGCTACAGCAACACCGTATCTACCCTCGTTACCGATGGCACCTTGACCTTTGGTTTGAAGAAAGAAAGCACTCAAGGTAGCGACTGGACCCTCTTCGACAACTTCAGATTGGCATATAAAGGTGTAGACGTATCAGAGTTGCAAAACTCGCTCTCTGCTCTGATTATAAAGGCAAATGCTATCAAAGAAACAAAGATGGGCAATACAGCAAAGACAACATTGACTAACGCCCTCAATGCCGCAGACGCAACCGTGACTATTGCTGACGAGTTGAACGAAATGCTTTCTACACTACAGAGCGCATACGATGCTGCAATGGCCTCTATTGACACCTATAGCAAGGTTCCTGCGTATATTGCTAAAGCAAAGGCTATCGGTGTAACGCTCGCTGATACTTATCAGGAACAGTATGACAACAGCACTATTGAAGGCAATGCTGAAACCGTGTTCCAGGCATTGGAAGTGGCTACTTATAATTATGTAAAGGAGAACTTCCCCTACGATGTAGAACTCCTCAAAGCTGAAGGTTGGAACTCTAAAGGTACAAACACCGCAGCAGGGACTTTCAACAATGAGCACTGGAGTGGAACAACCAGCAATTATAAAAACCAACAAGACGGTGATAATTGGGGTTGGGGAGCAAGTGCATGGTCCATCGACTTCGACCAAAGCGTAACACTCCCTGCAGGTGAATACGTATTTAAGGTTGCTGGTCGTAAGAGTGCTGAAGCCACATTGGAACTTACAGTAACAATGGGAGCAACCATATTAGGTTCAGTAAACGACTTCCCTTCAAGCAACAACGCTAAAGGTATCAACAAGGCAGGTGCAACCAGCTTCGATGCTAATGACCCTGAAGGATTTGCCAATAATGGAAATGGGTTCGGTTGGCAGTGGCGTTATGTAAAGTTTGCACTCGCGACTGAGTCAACAGTAAAAGTTGCCGTACACGCTGAAACCAACGCTATCCATCAGTGGGTGTCATTTGGAGACTACACTTTACATATGGATGAGTCTGCCTATTTGGAGACAAATAAAGAAGGTCTTGTTGCTCCTATGGCAGCGGCCCAAGCATTGGTAGGCGTTAAACCTATGGGTAAAGATGAAGCCATAGCCTTGCAAACAGCTATTGACATGCCAGTTACCACAGGTGCCGAGTTAAAAGCAAAGATTGAAGCATTGAATGCTGCTGTTGCCAACGCCAACGCATGGGTGCCCAAGTATAATGAGGCTAAGGCTCCGCTCGTAGCAGCACTCGAGCGCTTCGAGGCCGACTATAACGATGCACAGAATGGCTCACTTAACCATATGAACAAAGACCGTTGGGCTACTGCTATCGAGAAAGCGCAGGCCGCTGCCGTAGCTAAGGACGTAACAGACAGCTACGATGGATTTGAAGCCGCTGCCAACGACCTCGTTGAAGCTCTTGAAGCGGCAACTATATCAATCGGCGAATACACTGAATTGAAGGCTGCCATTGATAATGCCAATGAACTTGGTGGTGGTGACGATTGGGGTAATGAACCCTTCCAGAAATCTGAAAGCGCCAAGGAAAGCTTCAACACAACCAAGACACAAGCACAAACTGCATACGATGTTGCCGAAGTGGATGGTGAGGGCGTAGCAGCCGTTATAGAGTCGCTCAACAATGCTATTGTACTGAATGCCCCTGCTGAAGGACAGCGCTTCTATATCAAGGTAGCAACAGAAGGCCATGGCAAGAATGGTAATGCTTTGCTTGTAACATCAGGAGCTACTGGTGACAACAACCCCACTGGTTATGGCATCAATGCCAACAATGCGGTGAAGGCCCACTTGCCCCAAGCATTCATCTTCACACAAGTTGAGGGCAATCTCTATAATATTAGCATCGAACGTGCAGAAGGTACTGTATACCTCACTTATGGTTCGCTCAACGGCAGTGCTGCAGGTTGGAAGAACCAGCAGATTCAGGCAACCATGGATGCAGAGAAAAAGGGCGAGTTCAAGATTGTACCTACTGGCAAGAATGGCGTGCTCAAAATCTTCAACACCGTAGACAACAACTACCTTGACTGTCAAGACGGAGGCTCTATCTATACGGATACTAACGTGGAGAAAGAGGAGTTTGCCTTCGAGCTTGCTACGGAAACCGAAGTCACCCTCACCCTCTCTAAGGAGGGTTGGGCAACCTTGATATTGCCGTTTGAAGCCGAATTGCCGAGCGGTGTGAAGGCATATTCATGCAGTGAGACTGATGGAGAGGCATTAATACTCAATGAGGCTACCAGCATCAAAGCTAACACTCCGTACTTGATAAATGGCTATGAGAGCACACACAATTTCTCAGGATACGGCCTTGCTGATAATGATAGCTACACAGAAGGTCTATTTACTGGCACATACGTAGACTATCAAACCACAGCTAACAGCAACACCTATGTGCTCCAAAATATTGATGGTGACGTAGCCTTCTACCTTGTAGGCGAGAGCATACAACCCATAGTAAGGCCATACAGAATATATATGACCTACGAGAGTGTTGATGGAGCTGCTCCGAAGTTCAGTTTCGGCCGTAATGGAGGTACTACTTCAATTGAAAATATGGAGCCAACGATCAATGACCAACAGACAATTGTCGTCTATGATCTTATGGGTCGCAAGGTGAACACCATGGAGATGGGTAAGATGTATATTATGAATGGCCAAAAGGTTATAATCAAGTAAGAAGGACCATTATGAATAAGAGAATATATATTGAACCTAAATCTGAGGTGTTGATTATCGAGGTTCAGTCACATATGATGACCACGAGCCCTGGAACAGAACCGGGCATTGGGGTAGGAGAAGCCGATGGTTCTGAGGTTCTGACTAATCGCCGTCGTCGAGGCAAATGGGGTGACTTGTGGGCTGAGCCATAGTCGCTGACGCAGGTTATACGTTATGTATTGAGGGCATGCCATCACGGCATGCTCTCATTTTTTATTGCGACTAATCGTTGTCCTAAAAAATGATGTACATCTACAACGATTCGTGAATATATTGGTTCTCACTGCAAAATAAAAAGTAAACTTTTTTTATTTCGCTTGCTTATTTGTATATTTGCACCCATAAGACTCATTATAACCAAATAAAAGACTAAAGCTATACGATTATGAGAAGATTGACATACATCGCCATTGTATTTGCCGCTCTATTGTTGGCCACACCAGCAAAGGCACAGTTCTGCTGGGGTGTCAAGGGTGGATTAAGCTTGGGCGAACTACCCAATCTCGAAGCCGAGGGGCAAACTCTTAAACTGGATAACTATGCCGGTTTTTTTGTGGGTCCCAAGATAGAGGCACGCATTCCTATTGTCGGGCTCGGAGTTGAGGTTGCCGCCATGTATGCCCAGAAGAATATATCATCAACTTCTAAGCAAGACTACCTTCAACTACCAGTGAACATTAAGTATAGCTTTGGTGTGGGGAATAAGGCCAATTGCTTCTTGGCAGTAGGTCCCGAATTTGGTTTCAACATAACAAAGGTTGCCGAAGGTTACAACATCAAGAACACTCCAGTGGACCTCAACGCAGGCTTGGGATTCACCCTATTCAAGCACGTACAGATAGCGGCCAATTACAATATGCCATGGAGAGATAAGATTTACTATAAATCAGGCATCATGCAATTCTCGCTGGCTTACCTCTTCTAACAACAGAATATACCAACTTAAAAAATAACATTATGGACAAACCTTATGTAGTGGGCATGGATATCGGCGGCACGAATTCCGTATTCGGTATCGTAGATGCTCGTGGAAACATCTTGAGTGTAGACTCAGTAAAAACTCAAGCGTACAAAGAATTTGAAGAATATGTGACAGCTGTATCCGAGAAGCTCCTTCCCATGATCGAGGCTGTGGGTGGCACAAGCAAGATCAAGGGCATGGGTATCGGTGCACCCAACGGAAACTATTACACCGGTAACATTGAGTACTCGGCCAACCTTCCCTGGAAGGGTATCGTACCCCTTGCAGAGGAGTTCAAGAAGGCTATCGGAGTGCCAGTAACCGTAACCAATGATGCTAATGCGGCTGCCATCGGCGAGATGACCTACGGTGCAGCACGCGGCATGAAGAACTTCATCGAGATTACCCTCGGTACGGGGGTAGGTAGCGGTATCGTGGTAAACGGACAACTCGTGTATGGCCACGACGGCTTTGCAGGTGAGTTGGGTCATGTCATCGTACGCCGTCACAATGGACGTCAGTGCGGTTGCGGACGTAGCGGCTGCTTGGAGACCTACTGCTCAGCTACTGGTGTAGCACGCACCGTGAAGGAGATCATCGACTGCACCGACGAGCCCAGCGTGCTGCGCGAACTCGAAGGTCCTATCACATCAAAGGATGTATATGATGCTGCCGTTCGGGGCGACAAGGTAGCACTCGAGGTGTTCAATTTCACCGGTACCATACTCGGTGAGGCATTGGCAGACTTCATAACCTTCAACGCACCGGAGGCTATCGTACTCTTCGGCGGGCTCACCAAGGCTGGTGATTACATCATGAAACCTACCTACGAGGCTATGGAAGCTAACGTACTCAACATTTGGAAAGGCAAGACCAAGCTTCTCATTTCAGAACTTAAGGATTCAGACGCAGCTGTGCTCGGCGCTAGTGCCTTGGCATGGGAGTAAGAGCTATAGTATAGAAACCAGAAGCATGCACCTCATATGAGATGCATGCTTTTTTTTAGGTCAAAGATTAAACCTTTTTCACACGACGAAGTCTTCTACTTATATACCCAATAAAACCTATACCACATATATTATATGAAGAAAAAAATCCTCCTGCTTGCCTTGGCAATCTGCCACATGGGCATAGCTCTTGCCCAAGACAAAAAGGTGAAGGTGACGGGAGATGTCACCGACTATGAGACGACAGAACCCATCATCGCTGCCACCATTCAGCTGCTGAGCATGCCCGATAGCACATTCCTCTCGGGTGCCACAACAGACTTCAAGGGACTATTCGAACTCGAAAGCCGATTACCGAAGGGAAACTATACCGTAAAGGTATCGTTTGTGGGCTATGGTGATGAATATCGCAACTTCACCGTGGTAGAGGACACGCGCCGTATACGTCTCGACTCCATCCGTCTGAAGACTGATGCGCTACTCTTGAAGGAGGCAGTCATCGAAGCACAGATGGCACAAGTACAGGTATCGGAGGATACGGTAATCTTCAATGCCGAGACCTTCCGCGTAGCCGAGGGATCAATGCTCGAAGAACTCATCCGCAAGTTACCGGGTTACGAAGTCGCTGAAGATGGTACCGTGACCTATAATGGTAAGACCGTATCGAAGATTCTCGTAGATGGAAAAGAGTTTTTCTCGGAGGACAAATCCATCGCGATGAAGAACCTCCCAGCCAGTATGGTGAAGAAGGTGAAGAGCTACGAGAAGAAGAGCGACCTGGCAGAGATTACAGGTATCGACGATGGCGAAGAGGAGTTGGTGCTTGACCTCACCGTAAAAGAGGATGCCAAGAAGGGATGGTTCTCAAACATCGACCTTGGCTACGGACGCCCTACACAGAGGACAGCCTATGACATACATAACCTCTACACCGTAAAAGGAATGGTAAACCGATTCAAAGAGAATGAGCACTACTCGGTGATACTCTCTACCAATAATGTCAACGACAGAGGATTTGGTCGTGGTGGTCGTGGTGGTAACGGCATGACACAAAGTTCGATGGGCGGATTCTCACTGGCCAAGAATCTGGGAGAAGAGGTGGAGAGGAATAAGTATCAGTTCCAAATAGGTGGTGGCGTACGCTTCTTCCACAACGACTCGGACGTACAGAGCCAGACAGCATCGGAGACATTCCTTGAAAAGGGAAGCAACAACTCGTTCTCGAACAGCCGCAACCGATCCAACAACGAGAGTTTGCGCCTGAATGCCGATCTGAGACTTGAGTGGCGACCCGATACGATGACAGACATCATCTTCCGTCCCAGTGTATCGTACTCGAAGTCAAACAACGCCTCAAACAACCTATCGGCAACATTTGATAAAGACCCGTATGAGACAATCGAAGAGAACTATACCGAGGAGGGCTACGAGCCTTTGGACTCTGCATGGACAGACGAGAGCCGCATCAACTACAATAGCCGCCAATCGGCAGGAGGCAGTGAGAGTACCTCGGTCAACGGCCGTCTACAGATAAACCGTAAGTTCAACTCTGAAGGACGCAACCTCACCCTTACCCTCAACGGAGGATACAGCACGAGCGAGAGCTTCTCAAACTCCACCTCGTTTACCCGTTTCTACCGAAACGACAGTACCTCTACTATCAATCGCTACAACACCACTCCCTCAAAGACCTATAACTACAATACCCGCATCATGTGGAGCGAGCCGTTGTGGACTGCCACCTTCCTACAGCTCAGTTACCAGTTCAGCTATCGTTACAACAACAACGATCGCTCTACCTATAACCTCCCCGATGTGCTTGATGATTGGAGCCTCCCCGAGTGGATACTGCCTGATGACTACGAGCGTTACCGCAGCGAAGAGTTGAGCCGCTTTGCTACCTATGAGAATATGGATCACGATATCACGGCACAGCTACGCCTCATACGAGATAAGTACAACATGAACGTGGGATTCACCCTCTTGCCCCAACATAGCAAGATGAACTATCAGTACATGGGATACAACATAGATACTATGCGTACGGTCTTCAACTTCACCCCTACGATGAACTTCCGCTACCGCTGGAGTAAACAGACGAGCCTGCGCATCAACTACCGTGGGCGAAGTAGTCAGCCCTCGATGACCGACCTACTCCCCATCACCGATGATAGCGACCCACTAAACATCACCAAGGGTAACCCTGGGTTGAAGCCAACATTCAACAACAGCCTCAACGTACAGTTCCAAGACTTCAACGTGGAGCGACTGCAGAATATATCGGCCAACCTTCGACTCAACAACACACTGAACAGCATTGTCAACAAGATTACCTATAATGAGGAGACAGGTGGACGAGAATCACAACCTACCAACCTAGACGGGTGGTGGAGCAACTGGAGTGCCGGTGCAGGCATCGCCTATAATACCGCTCTGCCCAACCAACGCTACAAGGTAAGTTCGTCGACCAATGCAAACTATAACTACCAAGAAGGCTACGTGCGTACCAAGAATGTAGATAACAATTTTCCGCTAGCAGCAACGCGCTCTGTAACCCTCTCGGAACGTCTGTCGGGGACCTATCAGAACGACTGGCTTGAAATCACACTGCAAGGGTCACTCAACTACAACCGCGCCCGCAACAACCTGCAGCCCACAGCCAATCGTGACACCTACATCTTCTCATATGGTCCATCAACCAATATTCAGCTCCCTTGGTGGAATGTCAAGATATCATCAGACATCGGCATGAACAGCCGTCGTGGATTCAGCGACCCCGAGTTCAACACCGATGAACTCATCTGGAATGCCCAAGTATCGAAAAGCTTCCTCGCACAGAATGCCGCTACCGTAAGCATACAGTTCTATGATATCCTAGGACAGCAGAGCAACGTGAGCCGCATCGTAAATGCTACCATGCGTAGCGACACGTGGTACAACACGATAAATAGCTACTTCATGGTACACTTCATCTACAAGCTCAACCTCTTCGGTGACAAGGAGTCACGTAAGGAGGCTCGCGCTAACAAGGGAAGTGGAGTCTATCCACAACCCGAAGGAGCGATGCCGCCGATGCTTAATGGTGAACGTCCTCCGATGCCTCCGGCAAGAGGTGGCGGAGTGCCTATGGGAGGCCCTGGAATGGGCTTTGGAGGCGGTTTTGGCGGTGGTTTTAGAGCTATGTGATGAAAAAAAAGCCTCTTCCCTTGATTTTTTTTTCAAAAATGCTTGCAATATCTTGATTTTTACTATATTTGCAAGCGAAAATCAACTTAAAACTAAGAGAATATGAAAGAACTCGTTGAAAAAATCCAGGAAAAGTATGCTGCTTTCGCTACAGACGCAGCTCTCCAAGTAGAAAAGGGTAACAAGGCTGCCGGCACTCGCGCTCGTAAGGCATCTCTCGAACTTGAGAAGATGATGAAGGAGTTCCGCAAGGCTTCTCTCGAGGCAGCGAAGTAATATTATCCTGCTTGAAGCACACAGGGCATCGACTATTGTCGATGCCCTGTTTCGTTATATATCTTCAGCTACTGATTGCAATCATCCCTTTTCATTTATACCATCCTCTTCAAGTGCGGAGCAATCTCCAGCAATGGTTCGTAAACGAAGTCTCGCTGCCACATTAGAGGATGAGGGACTATGAGGTCTGGTTCATTGATTTCCTCATCTCCATAGAGTATGATGTCAATATCTATGATGCGATCGGAGTAATTACCGTTGATGCTCTTATGGGCACGCCCCATTTCGCGCTCTATCTCTTGAGTGATACAGAGCAGTTCATGAGGAGAGCAGGGTGTGTCAATCTCCACCACAGCATTGAGAAATGCGTTATCAGAGACAAAACCCCATGGTTCGGTTTCCATAAATGACGAGCAAGCAAGCACATGGCCTGCCTGCTCGTTTATGAGTTCGATCGCACGAATCAGATTGTCTCTACGATCGCCCAAGTTAGTACCTATACCAAGATATGCCTTCATCAGTCGATGATAAGCATAGCATCACCATAAGCGCCAAAGCGATAGTCATTCTCTAATGCCACATCATAGGCGTGCATCACATTGTCATAACCACCATAGGCTGCAGTAAGCATGAGCATGGTAGAGTATGGCATGTGGAAATTGGTGATGAGCGCATCAGCAAAACGGAAATCGTATGGGGGGAAGATAAACTTGCTGGTCCAGCCCTCATACTCCTTCAAACGACCATCAGCGCCTACGGCAGTTTCCAATACTCGCATCACCGACGTTCCTACAGCACACACCTTGTGTCCCTTCTCTTTAGCACCGTTGACAATCTCCGTAGCCTCACGTTCTACAAACATCTGCTCCGAATCGGTCTTATGTTTGGTAAGGTCTTCAACATCAATATCACGGAAGTTACCTTGTCCAATGTGCATAGTCACATATGCAGACTCTACACCCTTAATTTCCATACGTTTCATCAGCTCACGGCTAAAATGGATTCCTGCCGCAGGAGCAGTCACAGCCCCCTCATGCTTGGCATAGATAGTCTGGAAACGGGTAAAATCATCTTCATTCGCCTCACGATTGATATAGTAAGGGAGCGGAGCTACACCAAGAGCATAGAGCGCCTCCTTAAACTCATCATGCGAGCCATCGTAGAGAAAGCGCAGGGTACGACCACGAGATGTGGTGTTGTCAATCACTTCAGCCACCATAGCCTCATCGTCTCCAAAGTAAAGTTTATTTCCAATACGTATTTTACGTGCAGGATCCACAAGCACATCCCACAGGCGGAACTCCTCGTTGAGTTCACGCAACAAGAACACCTCAATACGGGCACCAGTTTTCTCCTTATTTCCAAAGAGACGGGCTGGGAACACCTTTGTGTCGTTGAAGAGGAAGGCATCTCCCTCGTCAAAGTATTCAAGTACATCCTTGAAAAGACGATGTTCTATCTCACCCGTATTCTTATGTACTACCATTAATTTTGCATCATCACGATGAAAAGTAGGTTCCATAGCAATACGTTCTTCGGGAAGATTGAATTTAAATTGTGATAATTTCATATTATGACGTTTTATTATTTGTTTTCGGGGTTAATTCTCAGAAGTCTCATCCACCTCTATGCTTTCCAACCATTCAGTGAACTCTTCGATACTCATGCAGTCGCCAAGCGTGGTTTCTCCCACTCTAGTTCGTTCCAACCCAGTGAGATGGGCACCGCTCTTCAACGCCTCACCGATATCGCGAGCCAAAGCACGGATGTAAGTACCCTTGCTACATACAACACGAATGACAATATCAGGAAGATTACACTCCACAAGTTCAATCTCGTCAATAACGAGCGTCTTAGCCTTGAGCTGCACCTCCTCACCTTTACGGGCCAATTCGTAGGCACGCTTTCCATCAACCATGCAAGCTGAGAACGAAGGGGGCACCTGTTCAATGGTTCCAATGAATCCTTTCAAAGTTTCCTCAACCAATTCAGAGGTAATATGCTCGGTGGGATAAGTCGCATCGATAGGTTTCTCCAAATCATACGACGGCGTAGTAGCTCCTAAACGAATGTGAGCTACATACTCTTTGGTTTGATACTGAAACTCTTCAATACGCTTAGTAGCCTTACCAGTGCAGAGTATCATCACACCTGTAGCCAAAGGATCAAGCGTTCCGGTATGCCCCACCTTTAGTTTCTTCACTCCAATCTTACGACACAACAGATAACGAACCTTGTTCACCACGGCAAACGAGGTCCACGTATAGGGTTTATTGATACAGAGTATCTCTCCTGCTTTAAAATCCATTAGACGATGGTTAAGTTATGTCCTGTAAAAACTAGTCCCAAGATAAGTGCACCCACAAGAATACGATACCAGCCGAAAGCCTTGAAACCATACTTGGTCACAAAACCAATGAAGAATTTGATGGCTAGCAACGCTACAATGAAAGCCACAGCATTACCAATCAAGAGCGTCGAGAGGTTATCGGTGATAATCTCCATGCCACCCTCCTTGACCAAGTCGTATACCTTATACACAGTAGCAGCCAACATTGTCGGCACAGCCAAAAAGAAAGAAAACTCAGCAGCCGCTTTGCGCGTCAAGCGTTGCGACATACCGCCTACGATAGTCGCCATTGAGCGTGACACACCAGGAATCATCGAGATACACTGAAAAAGGCCCACCATGAAGGCACGTTTTTCGGTGAGTTCAGTCTTCTCGCTTCCCTTATTAAAGATTCGATCGCAGAAGAGCATAAATACACCACCCAGAATCAATGTCACAGCCACCACCTCGACTTTTTCGAGCATGGCATCAATGGCATCACTGAAGAGCAACCCAAATACGGCTGCAGGAATGAAGGCGATGAAGAGTTTCCAATAGAAGTTATACTTATGAAGGAACTGCTTCACCCACGATGTCCCATTGGGAAGCGGTGTACGATTAAGCTGGAAGAAGCGCTTCCAGTAAAGTACCAAAACCGAGAGGATGGCGCCAAATTGGATGATGAAGGTGAAAGCCTTCACAAAATCGGTACTTTCCACCCCCAAGAGGTTCTGAGCAATAATCATATGTCCCGTAGAGGAGACTGGGAGAAATTCAGTCAAACCCTCAACGATAGCAATGACAATAGTCTCGAATACATTCATAGCTGCTATCACGCTTCGTTATTACTCTTTTGATCCTTTGATCTGAACATGATAGCGAATATCATGAATACAAAACCTACAAAACATACAAGAGGCGCCACAACAACACGACGCGTACTGAAAATGTCTGGTTCAAAATGTGTCTCGGTAGAACTTGGGCCAGTCATCAATAGCAGGCCTGCAATGATGATAAGTACCCCTATTGCAATAAGGATGAAGTTGGCCTTTCCAAGTGCAAATTTCTCTTTCATGTCATTTTTTATTTTCTTCTGTCATCCTGAGTGAAACGAAGGATCTCGCGCTAGGACTTTGCCAATGCACTCCGCGAGATTGCCTTAACGGCGACCTAAAGATTGTCTCTCGCTGCTCGAAATGATTCTAACGTTTAACTTTCAATTTTCAATTCTCAATTAAATATAATACAAGTCTCCCGCCTTCATACGCAAGAAACGATTGATAGAGGCGTAGGCACACAGCAATGTGATGAGCACACCAAACACCATCACTGCACCACCTACTATGCCCAATGTCTGCATCGTAAAGAGGTGAGACAGCTGCGGCTCGTGCTTGAGTAGCATGTAGATGCCGCCACCGATGATGCCGTTAGCCAAAATGCCCGAGGCAATACCAATGCCCAAATTACGTATTAGGAACGGACGCCGGATAAATCCCCACGACGCACCCACGAGCTTCATCGTATGCAGTAAGAATCGTTGTGAGTAAATGGTAAGCTTGATGGTATTGCTAATCAAGGCAAACGAGATGAACGATAGCGCCAACGCTAGTGCCAGTAGCAGCGCGCTTATCTTCTGGATGTTCTCGTTCACATTGTCCATGAGTTCGCTCGGATAGGAGATCTCTCGTATCTGTGAGTAACGCATCAAGCGATTCTTGATGGGAATGATACTGTCCGTATTGGCATAGTCGGCCTTGAGCTTCACCTCAATGGAAGCTGTGTAGGGGTTGTAGCCGAGAAACTCCGTCGGGTCAAGACCCATCTCTGCTGTCTGCTCAGCCAAGATATCCTCCTTCGAGATATAGCGCACTTCCTTGGCGTAGCGCTGCAGATCTATATGGCGCACGATACGATTTACTTCCTCCGGCTTAGCCTCATCATTGAGCAGTAACGACAACTCCAGGTTCTCCCTCACGTGGTCCGACAATCGGTCTGCTGTAAGCACCACCATTACCACCGAGCCCAACAACAACAACACCAGCGAAGTGCTGATACACGCCGTGATGAATTGAATATCGATTGCCCTCTTTTTCTTCTGTTTCATATTTTCCTACAATAAAAAAACCACTTTAGGAGACGCACGAACACACTCCACCCAAAGTTGGCACAAAATTAGTAAAAAAAGCGAAGAATTCCTCGCTTTCCTAACATTTTCTCAGCACTTTACCAAACGCACGCCATCGGGTTGCTCCTCAATAGTTACCTTGACCGTCTCTTCTGGAAGCAGTTCCTCGACAAGTTCGGGCCACTCGATGAAGCAGAGGCCGTAGCCGTAGAAGTAGTCTTCGTAGCCCATGTCGTAGACCTCGGCGAGGCGTTTGATGCGGTAGAAGTCAAAATGATAGATGGGGCGACCCGAGGGGGTGTCGTACTCGTTGACAATGGCAAAGGTGGGCGAGTTGACCGTGTCGGTCACCCCCATAGCCTCGCACAAGGCTTTCACGAAGGTGGTCTTACCAGCCCCCATGGCACCATAGAAGGCAAATATCTTACTATCGCCCATTTGGGTAATGAACTCCCGGGCGGCTTCGCCAATGGTGTCGATACTTTTTATAACGATTGTCATCTCTTCTTCGGTGTTAACGTTATGAATGGCACTATCATCTCCTCCATCGAGATAACACCATGCTGGAAGGTGTCCCGGTAATAGGAGACGTAGTGGTTGTAGTTGTTGGGATAGGCAAAGAAATTGTCACCCCAGGCAAATATGTAAGTTGTACTCACATTAGGAGAGGGAAGGAACACCCTGCGGGGATCTTTTATCTCATATACTTCGCGAGAATTGTATCCGAGGGTCTTACCCAGTTTATAACGCAAGTTGGTATTCACATTGCGGTCACCCACCACCTTAATCGGATTGTTAACGCGTATGCTGCCATGGTCGGTGGTGATGATGACCTTATAATCGCTCTCGGCAAGCAGACTGAAGAACTCCCTCAGCGGTGAGTGGCGAAACCACGTAGTTGTCACCGAGCGGTAGGCAGCCTCATCGGCAGCGAGTTCGCGCAAGGTCCTCGATTCGGTACGAGCATGACTGAGCATGTCAATGAAGTTGACCACCACAACGTTGAGGTCATTATTCTCAAACTGGCGAAACTGCGACACCAAGCGCTCAGCCCCTTGCGCATCGTTAATTTTATGATATGAGAAGCTATCGCGACGACGGTACCGATTGATCTGCGTCTGAATCAGAGGAGCCTCGTTAAGGTTCTTTCCCTCCTCCTCGTCCTCATCCACCCAGAGTTCGGGAAACATCTCGGCTATCTTATTGGGCATGAGACCAGAAAAGATTGCATTGCGCGCATACTGTGTTGCCGTAGGCAGGATGCTATAATAGAGTTCCTCATCGAAAGCAAACTCACCACTCAGTTCGTGACTGATGGCCTTCCACTGATCATAGCGAAAGTTGTCGAACACAACGAGTACCACCTTTTCTTTTTGGTCAAGCAAAGGAAAGATACGGTCACGGAAGAGATGAGGAGAGAATAATGGTTGCTTTTCCCTTCGGTCTGCGAGCTCTGTTTGAAAGCCGGCAACACGCTGTGCGCCCTTCTTCGGCATAGTTTGCTCAACTCTCAATTCAAAACTCTCAACCAGGCTCTCATAGTTTCTCCTGATGTATTTCGCAAAGAGATTGTTGGCCTCCTCCTTCTGCATGCGCAACATCTCTCCCATATTATTGTCTGCATGCTCGAGCTCAAGTTCCCAGTAGACAAGATTCTTATATACCTCCACCCAGTCCTCATGTGTCACAGCATCGTTAATCTGCATAGCGATGCGGCCCATATTCTGCTGGTAGTTGGTATTAGTAGTCTCGGTGATGATATCCTTCTTGTGAATATTCTTCTTCAGCGTAAGAAGTATCTGATTGGGGTTGACTGGCTTGATAAGATAGTCGGCAATCTTGGCTCCTATAGCCTGATTCATAATATCCTCTTCTTCGCTCTTAGTCACCATCACCACAGGGACAGTGGGCTGTACTTCCTTGATGAGTGTGAGTGTCTCGAGACCCGTCAAGCCAGGCATATTCTCATCGAGCAGAATAAGGTCATAGCTACGTTCACGGCAACGATCCAACGCATCACGCCCATTGGTAACGGTATCCACCTCATAGTCCTTCCCCTTGAGAAAGAGTATGTGGGCACGCAAGAGTTCTATCTCGTCATCAATCCAAAGCAACGTCCCATTCTTGGCCATAGTCTCTAATAACAATATTTACAATGCGAAGATAATACATTATCCCCAAAGACTACACCATTTAAGCGAAAAAAGTTCACTCTTCACGATAGGCAGTGAGCAGGCCATAGATATTTTTCGCCACATGCTGACTCAGTTCAAGACTATCCATTTGCTTTGTCTCACTCACTAGACCGTACGCTATAGCCGAATCGCCCAATTCATCACTCTCAATGAACAGTTGCGAGAGAGGAAGTTCTCTCACCAGTTCCTCATTATAGTGTCCACCTATGCTGACGCAGAGTCCAGCACGAGTAAGATGCTGCCATTGTTCGATGCCGCCACGGAAGCCATGGATAACCCAAGGAAGAGTCGCTCTCATCTCCTTACGAATGAAAAGCACCTCATCTATACCTTTCACACAATGGACGACAAGAGGTTTACGAACGAGCTCGCTCAAGCGCACATGTTCACGGAAGACCTCCATCTGTACCTCCACCGATACTAAACTTTTCTTCTTGTCAATGCCGGCTTCGCCTATCATCACAACCTGCGGATGCAATGCTTTAACAAGCAGTCCAGCCATCTGAGTACGCCAATCACTACCTATATCCCAAGGATGCAGACCTACGGAATAGAAATGCCCCTGCCGAAGATGGAATGCATTGAGCGGAAGTTGCACAATAGCCTCACCGGGATTATCAGGATGATGATGTGTGTGAAGATCATAAATCATGGCAATGCAACGATCTTAGGGTACAGGATCGTACCCCGAACCACCCCAAGGATGACAGCGAAGGATACGACGTATTGCAAGATAGAGCCCACGAAAAGGGCCATGCTTCTTCAGCGCCTCAATAGCATACTGCGAACAAGTAGGAGTAAAACGGCATGAGGGAGGAGTAAACGGAGAAATACATGCCCGATAGAAATAAATGGGCAGCAGCAGAAGGTAAGTCAATATCTTCTTCATAGCGCTTCACCAATCTTCTCCAATAAGCGCACCATACGCTTCTCTATATATTCAGTAGATTCAATCTTTGCCGAGACATAGATAAAAGCAACCAACAGTCCTTGACTTTTAGCTTCCACCTGACCAACAAGGGAATGCTTATGCTTACGATAAGCCTCACGCGTCTGACGCTTCACTCGATTACGATCTACTGCATCATGAAAACGCTTCTTAGGAACACTGACAAGCACAGACACACCCTCTTTCATCGATTGCTCGACAGGCAAGAATACTGCTCGAAAAGGATAAGCAGATACCGACAGATTATCACCTTGAAAAAGGCGATCCATCAGAAGCCGGCTACATAGTCGTTCGCTCTTCTTGAAGGTGTTTCGATGCATGGTAGGCATAATGCAGATTCTTTAAATTATTAAGGGCCGCTAAGGGATAGGAAACAATCGACCTTAGCAGCCCTTAATCATGGAATGACAAGTATGTTACTTATTAGTCTTTGCTAAATACTGTTCCAGCGCCATAGTCATCGAGGGAGCCTCAACCGTAGGAGCCTCAAGATCGAGACGAAGACCAGCCTCTTTGATAGCGGCCGCCGTAGAAGGGCCAAAGCAAGCAATCAATATGTCGCCCTGAACAAAATTGGGGAGATTCTCCTTAAGGGAAACGATACCCGAGGGACTGAAGAAAATCATCATATCATAACCCGCCAATTCACCTTGCTCAAACATGCGACTTACGGTACGATACATCACACCCTCGGTGTGCTGCAAACCAGCTCCATCAAGCATGGTAGCAATCTCGTCATTGTGAACGCTTGACATAGGAACGAAGTATTTCTCATTCTTATGCTTCACCATGAGAGGCAACAAAGTATCCATCTTACCATTGGTACCGAAGAATACCTTACGCTTGCGATACTGCACATACTTCTGGATATACAGAGATATAGTCTCTGAAATACAGAAGTACTTCATCGTCTCGGGAACCTGTACACGAAGTTCTGCACATAGACCAAAGAAATGGTCGATGGCATGGCGCGAAGTGAATACGATAGCTGTGAATTCGGTGAGGTCAATGTGTTGGGCACGGAACTCTTTTGCGCTGAGAGCCTCTACTTGAATGAACTGCTTAAAATCAATCTCAACGCCATACTTACGTGCAATGTCAAAATAGGGTGACTTGTCTGAAGCAGGCTTGGGTTGCGATACTAGAATCTTACTTAGTTTCAAGGTTATCAGTTGTTTATATCAAACGTTATTACACAAATAAAACCAATGCTTTGCCTGCCACAAGCAGGGGCATCAGTTCGAGGGTGCAAAGGTAGATAAAAATTTGCAAAATACCATATTTTTTAGCCGAAAAGATATGAAAAGCCTTGTATAATAGACATATCTCTAATAAGGCCACACATATGACCAATAGCAATAAAACGACATGAGCCGACAGATTAAAGAAGACCGCAACAACGGTCAACAAATACAATGGGACACTTGAAAGAAGTGTCCAACAAGCATAAGCCTGCTCCCAAGCAAAGGTGGTGACAGAGTCAAAAAAAATCCGGTTAGTAGCCGCAAACACCCCCACCCGCAACATATAGAAGAGAACGACCGACACACATGAAAGAAGCCACATCTCCCCACAGCCCATCGCAGCCAAAGAAGCCCCTACAACGGATATCGTCAGCAGAAACGCTACAGAAGCAAAGCTAACGATATACATGGATATACGAAAATAAATAATATTTGTAGTACGTACCCCCTCTATCGAGTTCTCACGAGGAAGGAAAAACCCCTTTAACAAACGGATAATATAGCCTTTACGATCTGACAGCACCGCAGCCAAGATAAACGCACATACCAAGATGCCGCATACCATAAAATCATCTGCATAATGAGGCCGCGATGCAGGAATTCCTTGTATCGTATTTAACAAGACTGTAGCCGTATTCATCCTCCCTATAATCATTAATCATTCACGACAAATTTCACTAAATTGCCGCAAACTTACGCACATTCTTATCCCAGTTCGGGGTATTAAACAACAGTTCTACAGCCTCTTCGGGAGTGGTAGCAACCTGCCAAATACCCGCATGGATATCACGCATAAACTTATCCTCTAAAGCTCGACCTAACTGAGCCAACAAATTGTCATAGTAGCCATCAATATTGAGAATAATTACAGGACCAAGATATAGTCCCAACTGTCTCCAGGTAATTATTTCAAGCAATTCTTCAAAGGTACCACAACCGCCTGGCAATGCTATAGCTCCATCTGAAAGGTCTGCCATCATCTGCTTACGCTCGTGCATCGAGGCGGTTTCAATCAGCTCGGTAAGACCTGTATGATGCCACCCTTCTTCAATCATGAAAGAGGGAATGATGCCAGTAACCTTACCACCTGCGGCAAGAGCAGCATCCTCAACAGCACACATCAAGCCCATATTGCCAGCGCCCGTAACGAGCCGGAGTCCTTTCTGGGCTATCAGTGTGCCCAATTCCTCTGCTGCGCGGAAATATTTCTCATCTATCTGCGTACTTGAGGCGCAGTATACACAAACGGAGGTCATATCAATTCAACATTTGAAATGAGGAGTTAGGAATTGCGAACTATTCACGAAATAAAAAGCCCCGCCTCCTAACTCCAAGACATTTAGTATCTATAGTGTTCAGCCTTGTAAGGTCCATCCACACTTACACCGATATAGTCGGCCTGAGCCTGAGTCAGCGTAGTAAGGTGCACGCCGATACGCTCCAAATGGAGACGTGCCACCTCCTCATCAAGATGCTTGGGCAAACGGTACACATCAATGGGATAGTCCTTACCGAAAAGTTCAATCTGCGCCAAGGTTTGGTTGGTGAATGAGTTGCTCATCACAAACGAGGGGTGACCAGTAGCACAACCGAGGTTCACAAGGCGACCATCAGCCAGCAAGATGATACTATGCCCGTCGGGGAAGTAGTAGCGGTCAACCTGAGGCTTCACATTCTCACGACGAATGCCGGGGAAGTTCTTCAATGCTTCTACTTGAATCTCATTATCGAAGTGACCGATATTACATACGATAGCCTGATCAGGCATCTGTGTCATATGATCGATGCGGATGATATCGATATTACCCGTAGTGGTCACGAAGATGTTGCCCTGCGAGCAAGCCGCCTCCATGGTCACCACCTGGAAGCCTTCCATGGCCGCCTGTAGTGCACAGATGGGATCGATCTCGGTCACAAGCACGCGAGCTCCGTACGAACGAAGGCTATGTGCACAACCCTTACCTACATCACCATAGCCACATACCACAGCGACCTTACCTGCAATCATCACATCGGTTGCTCGCTTGATGCCATCGGCCAGAGACTCGCGACATCCGTAGAGGTTATCAAATTTACTCTTGGTCACCGAGTCATTCACATTGAAAGCGGGGAACAATAGTTTGCCCTCCTCCTTCATCTGATAGAGGCGGTGTACACCTGTAGTGGTCTCCTCAGAAACGCCACGCACCTCCTTGGCCATCGCAGTCCACAGTCCGGGCTGTTCGGCAAGCACACGTTTAAGGATAGCCTTGAGCTCCACTTCGTCCTCTCCGCCTGAAGGGGTATCGAGCACCGATGCATCCTTCTCGGCATCCACGCCGAGGTGTATCATCAGAGTCGCGTCACCGCCATCGTCAACAATCATATTGGGTCCCATACCATTGCCGAAGTTCAGGGCTTGCAGGGTACACCACCAGTACTCGGCCAGGCTCTCACCTTTCCATGCAAATACAGGAACGCCGAGGTCAGCGATAGCTGCTGCAGCATGGTCTTGAGTCGAGTATATATTACATGAGCACCAACGCACCTCGGCCCCGAGAGCTTTGAGGGTCTTGATGAGCACGGCAGTCTGGATGGTCATGTGCAATGAGCCCATAATACGAGCACCCTTGAGAGGCTTACTGTCGCCATACTTCGCTTGCAATGCCATGAGACCAGGCATCTCATGCTCGGCCATGTCAATTTCTTTGTGTCCGAACTCAGCCAATGACATATCGGCCACCTTGTACGGAAGGGGAGAAAATAGTTGTTCGTTCATATTCTTGTGTTTATGTATTCTATATTATTCAGCTGTCTGCAGGCGTCCGAGATTTGACTTCTCCATTTGAGTACGGGCATAGTCAAGTGTCACGGTGAAGCGTTTGTCACCACGGGTGGGGATATCAAACATCGCCTCCATCATGACACTCTCCACGATGCTACGCAAACCACGGGCACCGAGTTTGAACTCGATGGCCTTGTCTACGATATACTCGTACACGTCGTCATCAAAGGTCAGCTCCACACCATCCATCTCGAACAGTTTGATATACTGCTTCACAATGGCATTCTTCGGTTCGGTAAGGATAGCGAGCAACGCCTCACGAGACAAGGGATTAAGGTAGGTGAGCACTGGCATACGGCCGATAATCTCGGGGATGAGACCGAAACTCTTGAGGTCTTGCGGGGAGATGTACTGCATCATATTCTCCTTGTCGATACGCAAAGTATTCTGTACCGAGCCATAGCCCACCACGTGAGTATTGAGGCGCTGAGCAATCTTGCGTTCAATACCATCAAAAGCACCGCCACAAATAAAGAGGATATTCTTTGTATTCACGGCTATCATCTTCTGGTCAGGGTGCTTGCGCCCGCCCTGGGGAGGCACATTAACTACCGAACCCTCGAGCAACTTGAGCAAACCCTGCTGCACACCCTCACCGCTCACATCACGGGTAATTGAGGGATTATCACTCTTGCGGGCAATCTTGTCAATCTCGTCAATGAAAACGATACCTTTCTCGGCAGCCTTCACATCATAGTCAGCCACCTGAAGCAGACGAGTAAGGATGCTCTCGATATCTTCGCCCACATAGCCTGCCTCGGTAAGCACCGTAGCATCCACGATGGTGAAAGGCACCTTGAGGAGTTTCGCGATGGTGCGTGCAAGGAGTGTCTTACCCGTACCCGTGCTGCCCACGATGATGATATTGCTCTTCTCGATCTCCACATCGTCAGCCTTATCCTCCTGCATGAGACGTTTGTAGTGGTTATACACCGATACGGCAAGATAGCGTTTTGCATCATCCTGGCCGATGACATATTGGTCGAGGAATGTCTTTATCTCTTGGGGCTTGGGCAGTTCACTCAACTCGAGGTCACCATCTTTACCACCCTTCTTCTTATTCTGCCTCATCGCTTCGCGTGCAATCTCATGAGCCTGCTCGGCACATTCGTTGCAGATATACCCACTGATACCAGCGATAAGCATACCCACCTCGGTATCGGGACGTCCACAGAAGCTACAGTATTGTCGTTGTTGTTTTGCCATTATTTTCTCATCAATACCTGGTCAATCATACCATACTCCTTGGCTTCCTGGGCGGTCATCCAATAATCGCGATCGCTGTCGGCCCACACTTTATCGAAAGGTGTGTGCGAATGATCCGCGATGATTGTGTAGAGCTCATGCTTGAGCTTCTGAATCTCGCGAGCAGTAATCTCAATGTCGCTAGCCTGCCCCTGCACACCTCCGAGAGGCTGATGTATCATCACTCGGCTGTGGGGAAGTGCCGAACGCTTACCCTCAGCACCTGCCACGAGAAGCACTGCAGCCATGCTGGCAGCCATACCCGTACAGATAGTAGCTACATCACTACTAATAAACTGCATGGTATCATAGATGCCAAGGCCTGCATATACCGAGCCACCGGGCGAATTGATGTAGATAGAGATATCCTTACCATTGTCCACAGAGTCAAGGTAGAGCAATTGCGCCTGCAATGTATTGGCTGTGTAATCATCAATCTGTGTGCCGAGAAAGATGATGCGATCCATCATCAGTCGTGAGAACACATCCATCTGTGTCACGTTGAGTTGACGCTCTTCGAGTATATAAGGATTGAGATACTGGCTCTGTGCCTTGAGCACATCATCAAGCACCATGCTGTTCATGCCGAGGTGCTTGGTAGCGTATTTTTTGAAATCGTTCATAGTTTTCTGCTTTGGGGGAGTTTAGGAGTTAAAGGAAGATAGCGTTCCGCTTTGAGGGGAGATAAAGGCCATTGGTCTTTTGTGCGATGAAACATTCGGCATTTAACTCCATTTATCTCCATTTTAACTTCTTATCTCCTATTCTATAATTAAAAAGACGGCTTGGCCTACGCCAAACCGTCTTCTCATAAGTTATAACAAGTTTCGTAGGCGAAACGTTCGGTTGATTCAAATTACTCGAACATCTTGTTGAATTCCTCAAGGCTTACGCTCTTCTCGTCGAGTTTCACGGTCTGCTTCAAAGAAGCCGCCAAGCGTGTCTCGATGGCACGATTAACGAGGCCTTCGATGCTCTCCTTCTTCTTCATCATCTCCGTCGCATAGTTGGTGAGCATCTCTTCAGGGATGTTAGTCATACCATACTGAGCGAACTGAGCGCGCACGTTAGCCTTTGCTTGCTCCAAGAGATCATTTTCTTCGAGTTTGATACCTGCCTTCTCTACGAGCTGCTCCTTCACGAGATGCCATGAAAGTTCCTTGATGGTATTAGCATAGTGCTCATCAACGTATGCATCGTCCTTGTCGGGGTTGTTGATGTGCATGATGCGCTTGAGCACATCGTCAGCAAACTTAAGTTCACCGATGCGGTTCATCACATACTCACGAACGTCAATGAGGAACTTATAGTCACTCTCGGGTACAAACTGCTTGGTGAGGTCTTCCTTCACGCGAGCACGGAACTCCTCTACAGAGTTTACTGCGCCCTCGCCATAAACCTGGTCGAAGATCTCTTGTGTAAGATCACCGGGAACGTAGCGAGTGATCTCGCTGATCTGATAGCTGAAGTTGCCGTTCACGTTAGCAGCCTCTTCCTTGCTGATCTTGAGGAGTGAAGCGAGCTCAGCCTCATTGCCATCATAAGCCTCACGAGGATTGATAGTGATAACATCACCAACCTTTGTACCCTCGAAAAGTGCAGTCTGAGCAGCATTCTTCATATATTTGGGAAGCACTACAGCATCCTCGGCCTGAATGCCACCCTCAACGGTGTTGCCATTCTCGTCGAGCTGACACATTGTACCCTTCACCATGTCGTTGTCAGCATACTCCTCCACTTTCTCGTAGCGGCCATTGCGCTGAGTGTACATATTTACCTGGCCATCAACCATCTCGTCAGAGATCTGGATAGTGTAGTAAGGGAGAGTATCCTCTGCTGTGAGTGTAGCATCAAACTTGGGAGCAAGTGCAACGTCGTAGAGGAACTCAAGCTCGTCCATAGTATCGAAATCGAGCTGCTTCTGCTGATCCTCGTTAGGGAGAGGTTCACCGAGCATATCCACCTTGTTCTCCTTGAGATAACCATACACAGCTTCTTGGAGCATCTTATTGATTTCCTCAGCCTTTACTGCTGAGCCATATTGCTTCTTGATCAAGCCCATGGGCACCATACCAGGACGGAAGCCAGGAATGTTTGCCTTCTGACGGAATGTTTTGAGAGCCTTTTCAACCTTGGGTTCATAGTCAGCCTTAACCAACTTTACAGTGAGCATACCCTTTACGTCGCTCACATTTTGCAATGTAATTTCCATTATCTTATACTTATTATATTATATACACTTTTATTTCAGCTTGCAAAGATAGTGTAAGGTGAGCGAAATATCAAATTTATTTGAACATTTCCGAACCGCGACCTATCTTCAACTTGCATCAGCAAGTTAAAATTAGTGCAAACCGAACGAAAAAGCAAGTTTACTTGCATTTTTCTAAGGCGCCGCCTAATTTTAAGGGGTATGCAAACATTAAAGACTGTACAAGGCGAGAGAAATATCTAGTTTCAACGAGTGAAAGTAGAAAGCACCTGAACTTTCTTTACTGAGCCAGAGCCGACAGGGAGCTCTTCCACACTCTTCAATAGTAATGACGTAGCAATCCTTACCGAGTCTTCCCAGTCCAGAGTCGTCTGGACTGCAGTTCAGAGTCCTCCGGACTCGAGTCCAAAGCCGTCTGGACTGAAAAAGGACTTTCTACAACAACCCTTAAGACTTTCCGGATTTTTCTCGCCAACCTTGGGCGAGTGTAGAGCAAGGCAAAGTCTCGTCTATCCGTAGATTATCGAGAAGACGAAGTCAAACCGAATGAAAAAGCAAAAAAATTGGGCAATAAACAGTTTTATTACTACTTTTGTCAGAAAATTAGATTAGCACCTCATCACATGGACGTAATGCATACAATACTTCAGCCCATCGAGACTGAGTTTGCCATCTTCAGAAAGATGCAAGACGACTTGGCTGTCAATCCCAACCCTTTATTGCGCGAGATTATCCTCCACGTCAACAAGCAACGAGGTAAGCAGATGCGCCCAATGATGGTTCTACTCTTTGGTAAGATGTTCGGCAAGATTACCGACTCGACCTATAGCGCAGCCCTTGCACTTGAGTTGCTGCACACGGCTAGCCTTGTGCACGACGATGTGGTTGACGAGAGCATGCAGCGCCGTGGTCAGGCCTCGGTAAATGCCATCTATAACAACAAACTCGCCGTCCTGGTAGGTGACTACCTGTTGTCCACAGCCCTTGTCTTTACAGGAAAAAGTAACGACCCACGCATCACAAACATCATCGGAGCCTTAGGGCAAACGCTCTCCGATGGTGAGATTTTCCAGATGTTCCATAGTCACGAGAAGCTCGTATCCGAAGAGATTTATCTCGAGATCATCCGCAAAAAGACCGCCTCGCTCTTCTCCTCTTGCGCCGAGATAGGCGCTCATTCAGCAGGGGCCTCACAAGACAACATTGACCGAGCTCGACAGATTGGCGAATACATCGGAATCTGCTTCCAGATACGCGACGATATCTTCGACTATTTCTCCAACGACGTAGGCAAACCCACAGGGAGTGACATGAGAGAGGGCAAGCTCACCCTACCCATCATCCATGCCGTGCGCACACATGGCGACAGCCACATACGCACCATGATAGACCGCCTCAAGAGTGGCGAACTTGCCGATACCGAAGTAAACGAGCTCATTGAGTTCGCCAAGCGACATGGTGGTATTGAATACGCCGAGCAGACCATGCAAGACTACCGACAGAAAGCTCTTGATCTACTACCCGAAGGTATCGATGAGGATGTGCGCAAGGCCATTATTGCTTACATTGACGCAGTCATCAACCGCACAAAGTAAGCCACAGAATGAGACACACCGAGCATAGATTATCCGAATTAGGCATACGCCCCACCGCCATACGCCAGATGGTGCTGAAGGAAATCACGGAATACAACCATGCTTTCACTCTCGCCGACATGGAGCAGCGCCTCACCACACTCGATCGCTCGACACTCTTCCGCACACTTACCCTCTTCGTCAAGCATAAGCTACTGCACGAAGCTGACAACGGCAGTGGTTCTAAACTATATTGTCCATGTGAGTACAAGCATGAGCACCACCACAAGCCACACCTACATTTTATTTGCACCGCCTGTCACGAGACTTACTGCATCAAGGACATCGACCTTTCCATCCTTCCTAAGCCCGAGGGCTATGAGGTAGAAGAAGCCAGTCTCATCATGCGAGGCCTATGCCCTAAATGCAAACAGTCCAAAATGTAAATCCCCGCACATCCCTGTTGGCCATATTTGAGGTGGAGGGAATAAACCTTCCTCGGTTCTATGTGTTTTTATAAGGAACTAACCCCTAAAAACCACAGAGATGAAAAGTATCAAAGGCACCCTCACTGAGAAAAACCTGCTCACCTCCTTTGCCGGAGAGTCACAAGCCCGCATGCGCTACACCTACTTTGCCAAGGAGGCCAAGCGAGAAGGTTACGAACAGATAGCCGCCATCTTCAAGCAAACCGCCAAGCAAGAGATGATGCATGCCAAACGTATGTTCCAATTCCTCGAAGGAGGCATGGTGGAGATTTGCGCCTCATACCCCGCCGGAGAGATACGCACCACGATGGACAATCTCCGCTCGGCTGCCATCGGAGAGTTCGAAGAGTGGCACGACCTCTACCCCACCTTCGCCGACATTGCCGAGGATGAAGGCTTCAAGGAGGTTGCTGCCATGTACCGCGCCATCTGCGTAGCCGAGCAGGAGCACGAGAAGCGCTACCTACGCCTACTCGAGCGCATGGAGAACGAGCACACCTTCCACCGCCCCGAGCCCGTGACATGGCAATGCCGCAAGTGTGGCTACACCTTCACCGGTAAGAAAGCCCCCGACCGCTGCCCCTCCTGCTTACACGCCAAAGGCTACTTCGAAATAAAAGCAGAAAACTATTAAATCATACTTAAAACAAATGAGAGCTGTCCAATTGGACAGCTCTCATAGTTACAAATACCGTTCGACCTATAGTTTACTTGGCCTCTTTTTTCGTATACTCTGACTGTATATGCTCAGCTTTAGCCTTGAGGTCTCCAAAAATCTGTTTCCAGTTATAGTTACGGTAGAGTCCTGTCACTGTACTATACAGCACGAGGAAGAACGAAACTGCACACAATACGACGAGAGCAGCAATCATGAGCATCAACTTAATCACCATGATAATAATGTTCACGGGATCAGATTCCCTTTCCTTGGTCACCGAGCCATCGCTCCAACGAGTAGTCACAATGTAGTCAGGCAAGAACTGCATCATCAGACCCGCGCCAAACAAACCTGCAGCAATCGAGTATCCCCAAACACGAATCTTCTCGAGCAAAGCTGCCTCCTTCTCATACTTCACCTGCACGTAACCATACTGGTACGAAGCCATGATGTAGAGCGGAACCATAAGCAGAGATAAGATAAATAGGAGGCGCATGAACATTGCTCCCACTCTGGCAGCCTTCACATCGGCCTTACATTCATCAACAGCAGCAGATTTCACCTTACGGAACGCCATTTTGTTCCACTCGTCATACTCTTCGAGGTACTTCTCCGCACTCTTCTCATAATCCTTCTGCTGAGCGAGATAGCCCTTCTTCATCTCTTTGGTGCTTGCCGTGTCAGCACGTTGAGCATACTCCGCAGCCGCACCCTTCGAACCGAGGTAATTATTATATGCCGAATGCAGTTGGTACACCTTATATGCATTGGCATTATTCAATCGGTCACTATAAAGCGAACTGGTATTCACCTGCTGGGGATACTCGGCGAATGTCGTATCACACTTCTCCCATTTCTTCACTCGGGCCAGTCGGTTTTCCATCTTGTTAAGCTCGGATTTACTATCCATAGAGAAATAACCAACCATCATGATAGAGATAAACACACCTGCAATGAGCGCCCATGAGTGGGTGAAGTGGCGCTTCAATGTCCAGCTCACCGCATCGCGCAATGTGGTGATACGATCCCAGAACTCATCCTCATAAGGATCTTCGGCAGCAGCCTCAGCCTTATCGATGAGTGCATCCACCTGCATAGCCACCTCGGGAGTAGTCATGGCAACAGCCACCTGGTCATCATCAAGGGGACGCATAGCCAAGTTGTAAGCCTCATCGGCATATTTCCAAGCCTCCTCATTGAGACATACGGTAGCCACCTCACTAGTGACCTCGGCAGGCAACTCAACAGCGCTCTCGCCCGCAACGTCTGCAGACACCTCGGGAGCTATTTGCGGAGCCTCTTTCTGAGTCTCCTGAGGATTCTCAGGACCTACCTCAACCTTCTTGAACCAACGGAAGTATAATCCACAATCTATACCGGCTTTACGTAGCTTACGCACCGTCACATAGGTGTCAAGAAATTTACCGCCAGGCAATAGATAGGGAAGGCTGTTCACAACCGCTTCGATTTGAACGAGGCTAAGTCCGATTTCATACTTGAACGCATTGACAACCTTATCTTTCGTTGTTCCATTAACGTCCTTAATCCGAATATGATACTTCTTGAATCCTAAGAAGTAAATCAACAAAATCATTAATAGAGTAAAAATCATAATGACAAGTTTTTAGAGGTTAATAATTATATAGATAGTATCAATTCTTTATATATTCTTTCTCAGCAAGTAACACCCCACTGCCTTGCAACAAAGGTAGAGGAAGATATTAATAAATCAAAATAAAAATACAGATTTTTTAACATACGGCATGGATATAAAAGAACAGAAGCAGCAAACGAAGTTTTGCTGCTTCTGTTCTTATAGCATCATAATCACTTCACTTTGACACCCGTCATCGTGTATTTCGAGCCGTCGGGGAGGAGGATAAACATCTCGCCGTTCTCGAGCACCTTCTGTACACGTCCAGTGCCCTCGCCAGACAAGAAGTCGATGTCCGAAATGTCAAACCTACCCACAGCCGTAATCTTGCAGGAGTTACCTCCATCTGCTGTGCCCATACGACCGCCAGGACCCCAATCATTGATAATCAGTCCGTCCCTCTCGTTGGTGTTGATGAAGTGCGCATTGTCAAAGTAGACTACAAAAGTACCGGGATATACACCGCGCTTGAAGTATACCGCATCCTTAGCCGTAGTACCCAGCGTACCGTCCTTGTTTACATACTTACGCTCTGCAGGATGATACAGATAGCGGGTTGCTCCGCCATCGTGGCTGATGAAGGCAAACTGCTGACGCGCGTCTGCGCCATTGCTTGCAAGTCCCAGCAGCGTGTTGATGCTCAGCACCTGTCCACCTTGAGCGACAGCCCATGACACGTTGTCACGATAAGGCAGCGTCACATGGTAGAGCGATGCATTGTCCAGTTCGGGCGCATCGGGCTGCTCCATCTCTGTGAGTGCTACCGATGTGGTCATCACCATCTCACCGGGGAAGGTATGGCTCTGGTCATTGAGTACGCCATTCTCGGTAGAGTAAGCACGCGAGAGCATTCTGAACCAGAAGGTATCGTAACCGCCATTAGGGAGCGTCACCTCTATCCAGTGGTCCTCGGCCGGCATATTCTGCCATGCAGAGTGGAAGTAGGTGGCAGTCTGTCCGTCGACAAGCGCTCCATAGCTGCCGCCATCGGGACGATTGGGGTTCAACGTATTGTGGTCGGCATTGGACTTGAAGCTGCTTGCCGAAAGCGCAATCTTATTGCCATTCGCATCGTAGAACTCCAATTCAGACAAGCAGAAGTACTTCGTATTTCCCTTCGTTCTGTTCACGGTGAAGCGCAACTTCTCCACCTTACTCTGGGCACGATACATCGGCGAGGTAAATCCTGCCACTCTCAAGTCATGGGCATGCCAGTCGGCACCCTCAATCCAACCATTGGCACCGGCATGATACTCCACGGTATACACCGTTTCTGCATTCTTGACATACACTGCATGCACGGCCAGGTCGCTCTGCACATTGGTGAACCCCTTGTCCCAACCGGTGAAGGTATATCCTGTCCGTGTGGGGTCGGCAGGAGCCGTGGCATCCTGTCCCTGCTTCACCTTCTGTGTCTTCAGCACGGCATTGTTCCAGTCATAGAAGGTAACGGTATATTCGGGCTCAGGCTCGGGCTCCGGAGTATCACCAGCCACAAGCTCTACAGCAGTGTTCATCACCATCACCCCGGGGAAAGTATGGCTCTGGTCATAAACCTTACCATTCTCAATGGTTCGTGCACGAGAGAGCATCTTGAAGCTGAAGGCATCATATCCACCATTGGGGAGTGTTATCTCCAAATAGTGGTCCTCAGCCGGCATATTCTTCCAAGCTGAATGGAAATAGGTACTGGTCTGCCCGTCGAAGAGTGCCGCGAAGCCACCACCATCAGGTGCATTGGGGTTCAAGGCATTGTGGTCGGCATTCGAAGCCACATTGCTTGCAGCCAACACAATTTTATTACCATCGGCATCATAGAACTCCAACTCCGAGAGGCAGAAGAACTTGTCGCCCTTCTGGTCCCTATTCACCGTGATGCGCAACTTTGTCACCTTGCCACCTTGTGCACGGTAGAGCGGAGAGGTATAGGCAACAATCTTTTCCGTCTGGTTGTAC
>JAZONP010000220.1:0-2905 GCA_045654565.1 Bacteroidaceae bacterium | reverse complement strand
CGATGCCAACTACGACTGGATCAAGGATCGGTTCGTAGGTCATACGGCCGAGGACTACTATCGTTTCCGCGACCATCTCTATGCAGACTTCAACTATCTGCAGGGACTTGACGACCTCGGTTGTATTCAGTTTGCCGGTGGCTATCCCAGTAATCTGCACGACGAGATCAACAACTTCAGCATCATCTCGGGTGTCTTGGCTCGCAGTGAGGAGTTTGACTTGATTCACGCACACGACTGGCTCACATACCCCGCAGGTGTGCATGCCAAGATGGTGAGTGGTAAACCCTTGTGTATCCACGTGCATGCTACTGACTTTGACCGTTCTCGCGGTAAGGTGAACCCCACGGTGTACAGCATCGAGAAGAACGGTATGGATCATGCTGATTGCATCATGTGCGTATCGGAGCACACACGTCAGACCGTCATCCATCAGTATCACCAAGACCCACGCAAGTGTGTGGCTATGCACAATGCTGTTTATCCTCTTAGCCAGGATCTGGTAGATATCGTTCCTAATAAGAACCCCAACGAGAAGGTGGTTACCTACCTGGGACGTATCACTATGCAGAAAGGTCCCGAATACTTCGTGGAGGCAGCTGCTAAGGTGCTCCAGCGTACACGTAACATCCGTTTCTGCATGGCAGGTAGCGGTGACATGATGAATGCGATGATTCACTTGGCTGCCGAGCGCGGTATTGCCGACCGTTTCCACTTCCCCGGATTCCAAAAAGGACGCCAGGTGTATGAGGCATACAAGAACTCCGATGTCTTTGTGATGCCCTCTGTGTCTGAACCTTTCGGTATCGCTCCGTTGGAGGCTATGCAATGCGGTTGCCCCTCGATCATTTCAAAGCAATCCGGTTGTGGTGAGATCCTGGACAATGTGATCAAGGTAGACTACTGGGACATCAACGCACTGGCTGATGCTATGTATAGCGTATGTACAAATGAGGCCTTGTATAACTATCTCTCTGAGGAAGGTATCAAGGAGGTAGATCGCATCACATGGGAGAAGGTAGGCTTGCGCATACGTGAGTGCTATAATCAGCTTTGTGGCCGTGGTTACTTCAATAACGACGACTACCTGGATGCTGTGAAAGATATAAAGTAACTCAGTCTTATGGAGATATAGGAGTTAAATGGAGTAAAATGCCGAGTGTCCTTTCGCGCGATGAGACTATTGGCCTTTATCTTCCCAAACGCGAAGCGATAACTCCCTTTAACTACTGACTCCACAAAAGTCGGGTAAAATAAAAAAAAGAAACAAAAGATTAAATATTCAAGTCATGAAAACCATTTGTCTTTATTTTGAGATACATCAGATTGTTCATCTGAGAAGGTACCGCTTCTTTGACATAGGTACCGACCACTACTACTACGATGACTATGCTAACGAAAGTAGTATTAGTGACATTGCAGAGCGCTCTTACGTGCCCGCTCTCACCACCTTGCTCGATATGATCAAGAGCAGCAACGGATACTTCAAGGTTGCCTTCTCGCTCTCAGGTGTAGGCCTCGAGCAGCTTGAACTCTACGCTCCCCAGGTTGTGGAACTGTTGCAGGAGATCAATAAGACCGGTTGCTGCGAATTCCTTGCTGAGCCCTACTCACATGGTCTCTCATCACTCGCCAACGAGGAGAGCTTCCGCAATGACGTTGATCGCATGTGTAAGAAGATCAAGCAGGTATTTGGTAAGACTCCTAAGGTGTTCCGCAACTCAAGCCTTATCTACAGCGATGATATCGCGGCTCAAGTGGCTGCCATGGGATTCAAGGGTGTGCTCACCGAAGGTGCCAAGCATATCCTCGGCTGGAAGAGTCCTCACTACCTCTACCACGCTAATACCAACCCCAACCTCAAGGTATTGCTTCGCGACTATAAACTCTCTGACGATATCTCACTGCGCTTCTCTAACCCCTCATGGGATGCTTATCCCTTGATGGCTGGTACCTATGCGGATTGGATTGCTCAGACTCCTGCTGAGGAGGAGGTAATCAATATCTTCATGGAATTGTCGGCACTCGGTATCTATCAGCCTCTGAGCTCAAACATCCTCGAGTTCTTCAAGGCATTGCCTGATTGTGCTCGTGAGCGCGGCATCTCATTCTCAACTCCGAGCGAGGTGATTAAGAACTACAAGTCTGTAGGTCCCGTTGATGTTCCTTACCCCATGTCATGGGTCGACGAGGAGCGCGACATCAGCTCATGGCTCGGTAATACCATGCAGCGTGAGGCCTTCAACAAGCTCTATAGCGTAGCTGAGCGTGTTATCATCGGTCTCGACAAACGCATTAAGCAGGACTGGGACTATCTGCAGGCCAGTGATAACTTCCGCTTCATGACTACCAAGCAGAACAAGGTCGGCATGGATCGTGGTATTTATGATTCGCCCTACGATGCCTTTACCAACTACATGAACATCCTCGGTGACTTCATCAGCCGCGTCAATGCTCTGTATCCTGTTGATATTGATAATGAGGAACTTAATGCACTGCTCACCACCATCAAGAATCAGGGTGAGGAGATTGAGGCTCTGAATAAAGAGTTGGAGAAGATCAAGGGTGTAGCTCCCGCAGTTGAGGAGAAGCCTAAGAAGGCTGCAGCCAAGAAGCCTGCAGCCAAGAAGACCAAGAAGGCTGAATAAGCACTTTCGGTAATATGTTAGACGAAAGACACATCTGCTCTTTGGGGTGGATGTGTCTTTTTTGTAGATATATTTGGTGGATTAGAGAAAATGCAGTACCTTTGCAGCCGATTTGGTTTTTTATAATTATTAAACATTTAAAGAGTATTATGAATCAGTACGAAACCGTTTTCATTTTGACTCCCGTTTTATCTGATGTTCAGATGAAGGAAGCGGTAGAAAAATTCAAGGGTATTCTTGCTGCCGAAGGCGCTGAG
>JAZONP010000219.1:0-68223 GCA_045654565.1 Bacteroidaceae bacterium | reverse complement strand
TCACTCATCTATGAAGAACCGCCGATTCACCTACATATATATACTACTGGCCGCACTGCTGCTGGCCGCATCGTACCAGCTCAACTACCGCGACAGCAAGGAAGCGATGCAGAGCCGCATCAATGAGCAGTTCAGGGAGGCGGTGCCATACTGGGGAGACTCGATATATGCCATACGGAACTATCCTAGTTGGGGAAGGTATCATAGCAAGGCCTATGCACGCAAGACGAAGACTACGGTGATTACTGAGGGAGACACCGTAGTGATATCTGCACGCTATTTTCTTCCGAAAGAATATGACGAATATCAGCGGAGGTGTTCAGAGAGTGCGCTTATGTATTGCAAGTATTACACGCCTGGTATCTCCGACACACTCTTCAGCAACCTATTGAAGAGTATGGGCATTGAGGCCGAAGCTGCAACAGAACTATATGTGAAGAACCAAAAAGAGATGTTCCCCACGGCAGACTCGATGAACGTGAATGCACCCATCCGTGAGGTGCTGATAGCAAGGCACGTGGAGGGATTCGTCACCGACACCGTGGGCATAGGCATCTGCGACCAGGGACTGATGGTGGGCAAGGTGGCCTTGGAGCGCAGTACCATACGGAGCGGCATGCGGTGGATAGCCTGGCGGCAGGTGCTGTTGCTGCTCGTCATGGCAGTGCTCTATGTCGTCATCCTATATGTGAGGAAAGCCATGGCCTACCTGCAGGGCGTGCACCTCATAGGCAACACATGCATCGACTTCAACACCGCCACGCTGCACCACTGGAACGGCGACACCGTGACACTCACCGCCACACGAGAGGCGCTGCTGCGCATGCTCATCGAGGCCGCACCCGAATATATGCTGACGAAGGAGGACATCTGCCGCACCATCTGGCAACGCGATGCCAAAGACGGGCAGGCACTCTATAACGTGGCCGTGAGTGAACTGCGCAATTACCTCATCGCCCCCGACGATGCCTTGGCACTGACCACAGTGCACAAAGTGGGCATACAGCTCACCGTGGACCGCACCAAGCTGCGTCCGCACCGTTGGTGGCACTATGTGGGGAGGAGGTAATCAAGCGAAGATAGGCATTTAAGAGTATATGGGATGAGCTTTAGGTAATTCCGATATTTTGCATTACCTTTGGGCACACAAAATAAAGGAATATGAGTTACGATGTTTTTGTCAGTTACTCGATGGGCTATTCGAGCCGTGCCTATGAGTTGTCGGCCCAGCTGAGCCGTGAGAACGTACAATGCTACCTCGACTGTGCCGAAAGTGGATTTGCACTGGGCGACTACACGCGCAACCTCATAGAGGAGAGCCGCGTGTATGTGATGCTTATCGGGGCGAACTTCATGAGTTCCAACTATGCCATGGCTTCGGTGCAGTGTGCTGCTGGTATGGTGAAGCCGATGCTCGTTTGTGTCGCCGATGGGGTACAGCTCCCTGAGGAAATGAGAAGGCGCTGTACGTTGACCACCGAGGCTTCGTTGTTGGAGGATCTCCTTTGCCTGCTGAGGGAAGAAGAGGAGGATGATGCAGATCTGGCGGACGAACCGGATTCCATTCACTCTGCAGTATCCAGTGCAGCTCCTTTGGATGGTACACTCACCGACAGTAAGGTCGTGGGCTACGAGCCAGCGAAAAGCAATACTGTGGAATATGGTTCAGCAAACGAACAGATAGAAGAGTGCCCTTCCCACTCTGAGGAGTTTGCCTCTTTTGACTGGCAGCCCTTGTCTTCATCTGCTGACTCTGCCCCTATCTTTACCGTGCACTCTGTCTGCGGGGAAGACAACAAGGGGGAGGAACTTGAAGATGAATATGAGTATGAGGATTTTGGTATCTTCGATGACGACGAGGAGCAGACCGAGCCTCTCTATACTGAGCACCGTGGCGAGGACCCTATAGCAGAGTTGAATGGGATGCGCAATGAGGCAAAGCAGAGGGAACTGGAGCGTGACTTGCTACCTCATAACGACTCTGGCAAGGAGGAGGAGCACGAGGAACCTTCCCCGTCGAATCTAATGCAGAAACTATCCGATTTCTTTGACAAGAATCCTAAATTAGCATTCGGGTTGGTGGCAGCCATTATTCTTACCTTACTGGAACATTGTGCCTGACCAATAGGCCTTTTATCTCCCTCAAAAAAAGAAAAATCCCTACTCCGGTGTCAGAGTAGGGATGAAGATTGATAGGAGTCCAGCTGCTTGTGCGGCTCGTTGCTGACAATTAGTCAATCATTCATTGTCAGTCGCTCCAAGGCTGTCTGCGCGGCTTGCTTGATGAGTAGGTCATTGCCCTGTAGGGCGGCATGAGCTTGATCGAGGAACTCGTTGCGGCTACGCTCGTTCATCTCGGTACCTAAGGTGACGAAGAGGTGGCTCATGAGGCGAAAGCCCGTGTAGGCCTCCATGCGATTGTCCGATGCTATCCACTGGAATGCCTTCTGTGAAGCATAGGGAAGTCGACGGAAGAGGGCCATGCAAAGGTAGTCGGCTAGTTCAGTATTGTGAACGCCTTCCATCCAGAAATCGGCCAGTTCGGGGTCGAAAGTGTCGGTAGGCTGCAGATAGGCTGCTAATATCTTGCATTCGCGGATGTCCTCTTTCCAGAGAGCTTGTGCGAGGTTATGGCTCTGTTCGTAGCCAGCGGCAATCTCCTTAAGGCGAGGTAATTCGACGCCGAAGATGAGGCGATACTTGAGCCCCTTCTCGCGAAGGCTCTGTGATAATACTCCATTCATGAAGAGACGGAGTTGGGCTTTGATTTGTCTGACGGTTTCGTGCATACTTGGTTGAGTGTTAAAGGTTGAAGGTTGAGAATTACACTAAACTCTCAACCTTCAACTCTCAACTAAACATTAGTTTCTATATGGCAATGTGGCGTAGTCGGTGCTGTAGCGGAGCATCTGTGCATCGTAGCTCTCGTCATAAGAGATGGTTACGTCGGTGATGTTGCCCTCGGCATCTGTCACTGCGGTGTATACGGGGTTGATGAAGCCCTTGTAGGGGGCGAGATCGAGTGCTTCGTATCGCTCGAGGATCTCGCGGTGGAGCTCCTGGTCTACCTGTACGGCATACTGTTCTACCAATTGACGGCCAGCCTCGTAGTCTCCCTCTGACTTGATGCGCTGTACCTCAGCAAGGAGTTCGCCGAAGAGCCCACGCAGCTTTTCATAGTCGTTGATCTTCACGAAGGTCTTGCCGTCTCGCTTCACAAGCTCGATGACGTTGTCGGCCTTGCCGTGCTCGTAGGCCCAGCGGGCGATGAGCTGGCGGTTGCGCATGTGGGCCTCCTCAACGGTGGCACCCGGCTCGATGCGTACGAGCTGGGTCATCAGACCGTTCATCATCTGACCATAATATTCAGCCTTGTATGCCTCGGCATTGGGGAGCAGACCGAGTTCTACCATCTTGGGGTCACCGATGTAGTAGAGGCCGAAGAGGTCGGCACGGGTCTCCTCAATGGTTGAACCGTGAGCCTTCAATGCGTCAGGGTCAACACCGGGGAGTAGCTTGCCTGAGCCGTGGCCGAGGCATTCGTGTAGGTCGGTGTGGAGGTCGCCGGTGAGTGCATCATACTCCTCGATGAGGCGGCGTTCCTCGTCGCTATATACGAACTCCTCGTTGAATCCGTTGCCGAGTGCGGCCATGTTGTAGGCCTCGGTGAGGTTGCCGATGGTTACAGACTTAGAGCCATGTGCGCTACGTATCCAGTTTGAGTTGGGGAGATTGATGCCGATAGCGGTTGATGGGTATAGGTCGCCAGCGAGGATGGCTGCGGTGATAACCTTGGCGGTAACACCCTTCACGGTCTCCTTCTTGAAGCGGTTGTCCATGGGTGAGTTGTCCTCAAACCATTGTGCATTGTCGCTGATGGTCTGTGTGCGCTTGGTAGCCTCTACGTCCTTGTAGTTGACGATAGACTCCCATGAAGCCTTCATGCCGAGGGGGTCGCCGTAGCTCTCAGTGAAGCCGTTGACGAAGTCGATGTGTGAATCGAGGTCATCAACCCATGCAATGCAGTAGTCGTCAAAGTCCTCAAGGCTACCTGAACGGTAGTACTTGATAAGCTTCTCGATGACAGCCTTCTGCTCGTCGTTCTCAGCCACGGTGAGTGCCTTCTCAAGCCAGTATACCACCTTGCTGAGTGCCTCTCCATAGAGACCTTCGGTGTGCCATACCTTCTCCACCACCTTACCATCTTCCTTCACGAGTCGGCTGTTCATGCCATACATCACGGGAGTTTCGTCGTTGGGGTCCTTGAGGTTATTATAGAAGGCCTCGGCTTCAGCCTGAGTTACGCCGTCGTAGTAGTTGCTGGCTGAGGTGAGTACAAGGTCTTCACCATCGGTCTGGTTTACGCGCTTGGCCATCACGGCAGGGTCAAAGATGGCGGGGAATACTTCTTCGCATAACTCTGCAAGGGTTTGGCCTTCAGTCAATGGGAGCTTTTCTGTGTCTACCGAAGCCAAGGCCTCGCGGAAGAATTCCTCAGAGAAGCCTGGCTGGAACTTGTCGGCACTATAATGATGATGGATGCCGTTGGAGAACCATACTCGTTTGGTGTAGGTAACGAAGTTTGCCCAGTCTTCGGTGTTCTTATCACCTTGGTAGTCGGTATACACGGTCTCGAGCATTTTGCGGATGACGAGGTTGTGACGTCCGTTCTGGTCGAAGAGGATGTCGCGGCCGTGCAGTGCCGCTTCTTGGAGATAATACACTAACTTCTTTTGGTCGAGGGTGAGCTCATCGAATCCTTTCACCTCATAGCGGAGCATTTGGATATCGGCAAATTTCTCATCGTTGTAGTTGAAGGTCGAAGCCTCCTTGTCATTGTTGCATGATACGCACAAAGCTGTTGCCATAGCTAACATTGTCAATTGTCTTTTCATTATTGTATATATTAGGGTTTGTTTGCTTGGTGTTTTTTGAGACCACAAAATACGCAAAAATCCCGCAAATACGCAAATTTGCTTTAGATTTTTCTTGTAGCTTGGGGTGTAAAAGAAGTGGTTGGTTGTAGTCGTAAAGAATACGAAGTGAGTGATTTTATTTGTTAAAAAGTTTCTATAATCCATTAAAAAGCTGTAACTTTGCAGACGTTTTTGTCATGCGTACTGTGTTCGCATGGGTAATTTTTTTTGTGTTAGATGCTGAAGTTCAATAACATAGGTATTCGGTTAGGGGTGGCTTTTGTGCTGTTTATGCTCCCTCTTTTGCGTGTCTCTGCTCAAGATTTGAACAATCTTGGTGAGGAGGATGTGTCATTTAAGGATCGTATTGCCATTCGTACCAATGTGGTCGATTGGGCGCTTACTGTTCCTAATATTGCTTTTGATTATGATATCGTAAGTACCCCGTATGATAAGAAGTCTATTGGCTTGGGGTTGAGGTATAATTGGAATGCATCACATCATCGCCTCAATGGAGATGATTGGTTGTCAAGGGCTCCTGGTATGGTGTTCAACCTGTTCGATGCTCGTGTTGACTATCGTTTCTATTGGCGTCAGCAACCATTCGACAATCGTAGCGATGCCTATGGTGATTGGGAACGCGAATGGATTAATGGAGCCAAAGGGTTTGGCAAGTTGCGTGCACGCGCCAACTGTTTCCGTGCAGCAGAGAATCCCAAGACACACCTCTCTTTCTTCGTGGGTCCCTATCTTTCGGCCAGCACCTTCTCGTTTAAGCTCAATGCTGACGCAATTGGTCGTCAGGGCTTTGCTGTAGGAGCGGGTCTTACAGGTGGTGTTGCCCTTCCTCTTTATGGCTATCAGAACGGCTCTGCACTTGACTTGGAGTTTGGTGGCAGCCTTGGCTTGCATTTCTCTTCGTTTGACTTCTATGGATTGGATATAGAGAACGAGGAATTCCAGTCTGCTGTTAACAAGAATGGCAAGGGACATAGAAACATGTTTATTCCTTTCCCCTCTGAGCTTCGTGTGTCGTTGGTATATCGTTTCCGTAGCATCTCTAAGCAGCATACCGAGATTAACTATGCCTTGATTGATCGTCGCTACGTGGCGCGTCTGATGGAGGGTGATCATGATAATGTTTCGGCCTATAACGATAGCATTGGTGTGTTGAAGGCTGAACTGGATAGACGCAATCAGGAAATTGCCCAATATAAGCAGACTGTTGAGAGCGAGCCTGGATTTAATCAGGCCTACAGCCTCGAGTATTTGACGCCTTATGTTTATATGATGGAGGCACCGAAGAGATACACCCGTCAAAATAAGGATACCTTGCCTAAGGTGGAGATTGATAGCTTTGAGCAGATTGTTGATCCTATCTTGCTTAGTGTGAGAGCGGAGATTGATAGTATTCCTGGTATGACCTCGGCGGAGGTAGATAAAGTATTTGTGAATAAATATAATAGTATCACAGGTAAGTCAGTGAACCGTACTGCATTGATAAGAGAAATCTATTGTTACTTGAACGATGGAATCAAAAATAATAACGATGGAATTATAGTTGGAACGGTTTTCAAGACAGATACCTTTGCGAATCCTCAGGATATGCATAAGTTTAATGTAGAGTCGCAGGGGCGTTTGAAGGTGGAAATCGTTTACGAAGAACCCCAACGTGCTATTGAGATGACTCAAAATGATAGGATTGAGTGGCTTAACAATATTAAGAAGCAGGCATGGTCTGATGAACAGAAGCGTATGCAGGGTGAACATCCTGGCCGTGTAGAATTACCTGAGGTATATGATTTCTTGGTAGAGGATTCTGTTCAGGTCGATAGCATTCAGACTGACAGTGTTCAGATTGGTAGTGTGATGGCTGATAGTCTTGCTTCGGATAGCATGAAACTTGATAGCACGTTTGTGGCCTTGAATGACAGCCTCAGAACGGATAGTATTTTTGTTGACAGTTTGCATCAAGTGGCAAACGTAGATGAACCCGTAGCAAAGAAGAGTAAGGCTAAGAACTCGGCAAAGGCTGCGAAAACCAAGAAAAAAGTTAAGAAGGCGAAGCTGAATGTCAGCGAAGAGGTGGCCGATAGCGTGACCAAGATGGTTGCAGATAGCGTAGTGACTCTTGTTGAGTTGGCTGATAGTGTCGTAGATAAGATGGTATCCGACACTATACCTCAACCTCAAGCCAAGAAGGCGGCAAAGGCCAAAAAGACGAAAGCTGAAAAGCCGGCCAAAGTGAAGAAGACCAAGAAGAAGGCCGTTGAGGTTGTCGATAGCGTAAAGACTGATGGCCTTGTCGCTGATAGCTTAAGTGCTGATAGTGTGCTGACTGTTGCGGAGCCTTTGCTTGGTGGTGTCTTAGCTGATGTCGAGGAGGTTGCCCTTGCTTGGTATGCCGAGAAGGTGCAGGAGGCTTTGCCTGGTAGAGAATATTATATAAAGGAAGATGATGAAGACTGATATGGTTCGCATAGGTGACAAGATATATCGCACAGCACTGATGATGCTGTGCTTGACTGCGTTTATCTCATGTGTGCAAGTGGATGTTTGTTCCGATGACAAGCACACCCACTTAGGTGAGGTCGTGGTCTCTTACCAGTGGCCCGATAATATGGGTGATGAGCGTCCCGATTCTATGCTCGCCCTCGTGAATAGAGTGGTCAACAACCATTACATTGGGTATGTTACGGATGCCGAAACGTCTGAGGGAGGCCGTTATATTTTCGGTAAGATGTACGATGAGGAAGATAATCGTCTTCAAGTGCGCGAGGGTGAATATCGCATGTTCGCTTTTAACCATGATCCTGCCGTATACAACTTCAATGGTTTGAATGAGGCTGAAGATACTGACCTCTTGAATGCCATGGATATGAATGATTTGGAGGTTGCCTATGTAGGTTGTGAGTGCGACAGAGAGGGCTGGAGAGATGACCTCAATCCCGGTTTGAAGTATATCTCATCGGATTTCAAGCCTATATATTATGCTATCTATCCCAATCCCACTAAGGTTGAGGTTGACTCAACACAGGAGTACACCTTTGGTGTTCGCGTAGGCGAGAGTGCAAAGGTGCTTCTCGAACCCCAAAGAGCGACACAGGATATCACCTTCTCTCTGCCCCTATATGCAGAAGGTCAGGTAACCATTGACAGTATCGTTGCTGAGGTGTCGGGAATTCCTCACAAGATGATGTTGCGTTCGGGTAAGCTTGATATTGATACAGTCTACAGAATGTTGTTCCAGTTTGAGGCTGATGAGAACTATGTTAAGCAAGACACTATCCTCAAGATTAACGAGGGAGGAACTTGGGTAGATAAGGCTTTCGTGTTGTGTAACTATCAGACTACGATTTCTGTTACGGGCTTGATCCCCAACAAGGATCCTAAGGCTGGCTTTGGCGCAGGTATATTGCAGTTGTGTGTGTATGCAAGCAGCGACAATGGAAATGGCGACAAGGAAGAGTTGACCTCCTATGCCCGAATCAATCTGTACAATACCCTTACTGAAGCTCCTTTAGTAGTGGAGATTGATGAAGAGAAGGGAGGGTCATACTTTATAAAGAATTCCGGTGAGAACCCCAATATGCCCTACTCGAACACATTGTGTATCCCTGATACCTTGATGTTTATGCATGACGGAGCTGTGTTGCAGACAAACATCGATGGATTGAAGGATTCTTGGGAGATATATTAATAAAAAGGATTAGATTTTAGGTAGAAACATACTGCATGAAAAGAACATACTTACATATTATCTGTACGAGCTTGCTTGCAACCCTATTTGTCGGTTGTAACATCGACTATCCGGAGAAGGATTTCTTTGGGTATATGCACCAAGCTGTATTTGACAATGCCGGTTTGCGTATTCCCGTACTGGTCGCTATGGATGATGCTCAGGATATGGTAGATGAGGAGTTGGATTCTGCTTTCTATGTCTATGCTTTCTATACTCCCACAGGCGTGGAGGGCGCTCCTGAGGCTACGGATTATCGCTCTAAGACTGACTGCTTGATGGGTGATAGTGCGGGCGGAAAGAAGGCGCGCTTGGGTAATGACATGTCATCAATCCTCCAATGGGAAGATGACGAGATGCCTCATTACAACAGCGCAAATTCGCTCTACAGCTATAAGTTCTTTGCCTATTATGTGGGTGATGCAGTAAAGGAGGGTAAAAAAATGCTGCGTGGTGCTGACTCTGTAGCCTACGAGATTGAAATCGACGGTACGCAGGACTTGATGTGTAGTGTTGCTACTCCTACTGAGAAGCAAAAGTCCAAGTTGGAGGGCTCTTCATTGGTGCCATATAGTGCAGAGACTGGTTATTGGGGAGTATATCCTACATTTACGATGGAGCATCAACTTGTGACATTGCAGTTCTCGCTTCAGGCTGGAAGTGCGGAGGCGAACCGTGTATGTGTGAAGAATCTACCTTATCGTGGACTCTTTGTTGTGGCTGCCGATGACGAGACTAAGATGAGAGTTAACTTTACGGCTGAGACAACAGATTTCATCGTTTCGTTGGGTGAGGAGAAGACTGCTCGTTGCTTCCTCCCTGAGGCAAACAGCTATACCATCCAATTGGATGAATCGGCTCCTGTCGTGTTGACATTGGATGGAGGCTTTAAGGCGGGATGTAACTATATGGCCGAGATCAATGTGATTGGCCAGGATAACATTGAATTTGAAGTTAAATAAAAGTATACAATAGCATAATGAAGAAAAGCATCTATAGACTCCTAACTTGTGTGGTGGCATTGTTGGCACTTTCGACGCAAGATCTTTCAGCTCAGATGGTTGCTGTGAGAACTGATGCGTTGAAGGATCTCTTGATGACTCCGAATGTGGGTGTTGACCTTGTTGTGGGTGAGAAATGCACCTTGGGTGCTGAGGTTGCGTTCAACCGTAATCCTTGGGGTGTAAAGATGCAGATGACCAGTGTAACCCCAGAGTTCAGATATTGGTTTAACGGACGCCCTTTGACCAGACAATACGTGGGTGTTGTAGCCAACATGACGGGTTATAAACTCAACTGGAAAGACTATCACCATGGCGATGCGGTAGGTCTTGGTCTCTCCTTTGGCCATGTCTGGACACTGACTCAACGATGGAATATTGACCTCTCGGGCAGTTTTGGTGTAGTTGGATATAGAGAGAAGTTCTTCCGTCAGGGGGATGATATTTCTGGATATGGTGAACGTTTCAATGCACGCGGATATGCATTGGTCCCCATTAAGTTGGGTGTATCCATAGTGTATGTGATTAGATAATGACAGGACGCACGATTATGAAAAAGATTATACGGATATTACTTATAGGTCTCTTTGGTGTACTCCCCACCCTTGTGCAAGCTCAAGGTGAGCGTGTGGTGGAGGGCATGATAAAACTCTCAGATGAGGCTCTTAACGACATTGTTTGGGGAGGTTCCTTTACTTGTTATGTCTATAGTTTTTATAATAAATCAGAGGCCGATGCAGCTTTAAAGGATTTTAGAGAAAACAAGATAAAGGCAGGTGGTGTGCCTTCTTCTCTTTACATGAGTATCAAGAAAGTGCAGCTGACCAATTTGAATCCTGAAGTTTCCTTTTCTATCAGTACTAAAACTGATGGTTATGTCATGGTGCTAGTGCATAATGAAGGTTATGATACGAAACAAGGAATGCGCAAAATAACCAAGAACGTAAGTTCTCTCATTTTTGATGTGGTCAAAAAGAAACAGCAGGCTCCGACAGGTGATATGACTAAGGATGGATTGACCATAGATGAGCTTGAGGTTCTTGGAAAAAGAAAGAAAGGAGGTTTTGTCGGTACGAGAACTGTTGAAGAAGATGGCAGACTCTTCCTAAAAATAGATAGCCTCCCTCATCCTTGTCGTAGCAGAACCAATTCGCGTATTATTATTCAACCTTATTGGCTTGATGGTCCCGATTTAGGCGAAAATAAGGTGTTTGCATGGGCAGATCCCGTGGTATATGATTACGACGAGTATGATTGTACTCAGGTTCGTCGTATGGATTTCGACAAGTATGCTAATGATCAGTTGGCACGTTTTATAGTCAATGCCACTACTCATACTCGTATTGATGTAAAGAAAGATTCCATTTGTCTAAAACACTATATTGATACTCTCACCGGACACAATCCGGATGAATCATATCCATATCCTGCTCGTGCAATCATTGCTGTTGAGGACTATAATGAACGTTATGTGCTTGATACTATTCGTATTGACGAAGGTGAGCGTACAAACTATATCAAATTTCTTGATTTTAGTTTTGAGAAGGATTTGGATGTAAATCTGGAGGATTTTGAGGAACGTATGGAGGTACGTCCTATGGACTCGAATGGTGAGGTGAAGCTTAACTTTGAGGTAGGTAAGGCAACCCTTAACCCCAAGGATACCACCAATACCCGTATTCTTGCTGAGGCTCGAGGTGAGTTGCAGGAAGCTTTCCGTCAGAGTTCCTCAAAACTGAGATTTATGCAGGTGTTTGGATATTCTTCACCTGAGGGTAATCCTCAGTCGAATGAAGACCTTGCTCGTCGTCGTGCAGACTTTGTGATGCGTGAACTAAAGTCTGTTATTCCCTATCATATGCATGATGTTATCCGTCCCAGTGAATCGGAGGTTCTTGGATGGAATGTGGTCGCTGATAGCTTGGAGCGTGATAGTCTTATTACGATAGCTCAGCAGGTGCGTGAAATTATCGCTAAATATCCCGGTAACCGTGTTAGTCAGGGACAAGCTGTGGCACGCCTTGGAAGTTATGCCACTATTATTAAACCTATATACTTGCCGAAGTTGCGTACGGTGCGTTATACCTACACTAAGGTGGAGGATCGTACCTTGAATCAAGATGAATTGATACAAATGTTCGATACAGGCCGTGACGACGAATTTAATCGTGCGCACTATTATCACCTTATTCAATGTTATTGGGATGATCGTAAGGAACCTGAGATACGTGCCCGTTTGGAGGAGATTGCTAAACGTGCTTTGGTAAATACTCGTTTAACCAAGGATGATATTGAAGATGGGGATTCTCTTTATAATGAAGGGTATTGGGCTTTGGCAGCCAATATTTTGGCGACGTCGTATATTGAACGTGATACCTTTGACCTTAACATTTTACGTCCTTTCATTAATCGTACGATGATTAGTGAACCCGAGATTTCTCCGTATACAGGAGTGGATACTATTGTCCGTCGTTATGTTGAGCCTTTGCGTCAGCCTATTTATAAACACGATGCAGATAACAATCGTATTGGAATCATTAAGTATACCAATTATCCTGAAATTATTGCAGAGCAGATGATTATGCTTCTTATGCAATCGGATCGGAAAAATATGGTGGAATTGGGGCATCTTACAGATATGATTGAGGAGGCTCCTGAATGTAAAACTAATCCCACTTATCGTAAGATGTTGGCACTAGCCAATTGTAAGCGTGGATACTACCGCGGTGAGGATGAACGAGCAGTGCGTACGAGAGCGGAGGTCTCTGATGTCTCTTTGATTAATAGTGTCATTATGAATATTGCTCAAGCAGATGGAGAAAATGATGAGGAAGCTCGTAAAAAACTCTTGGAGGAGCAATTTTACGAGTTGCCAGAGACTTCCATTGCATGGTATTTGAAGGCCATTATTGAATTGTTGCGTCCTTCTCCTAACTATGATGATGCAGCTGAGTATCTTGCGGAATGCTTTAAATTGGATCTTCGCAAGATGCCTGTGGCAAACAATGATCAGCAATTGATTCATAATCGTGTAAAGATTGTCATACCCGCTTTTGCCGCATGGGAGAAGATGATGAAGGCAGAAGTTTATAAGAAGACTTTTGATAGGGAAAATTTTGAACTTAGCGGAATTGACTCCTTACAGATTGCTACATGGAAGCAACAGGGAACATATGACGGTATGATGGAACCTTATTGGATTGTCGAGACCAATGTTGATCATCCCTACTATTGGTACGAAAGAGCGATTGCTGCTCGTACCTCGGAAGATGAAAATGATGTAATACGTAATTTAGAGAAATGTATAGCTTGCGACCCTGATTACTTGTCGGTTATCAATGTGGCAAGATATGCAGATGAGGAGGTGAAAGCTTCTAAGAAGACGCAGAAGCTGTTTGAGATGTTTTACTTTAATGAAATGCGAAAGAGAAAATAATGACAAACCAATCGTATATACGACAAAATAGAGGCGTGCTGAAATTGCTGATTCTGTGTGTGTGTATGTGTGCTATACCCTTGCAAGGTGTGGCGCAAGATGCTGTATTGGAGAATAGTGTCGAAGGATCTCAGTTTAAGGCAGAGAATCCAGGATTCAATGCAATTGATTCCTTGTCTCTTCAACCGAGGTTTAGGTATGGTGATAGTGAACCCTATCTGAATAAGAAGTTCTACGACAACACGAGCATCGGTATGGTGTGGCATGTCGACAAGATTCACGAGCGCACATCGCAAGGCTTTGTTCCTGCGCTCAATTATGGACTTTTTGTTGAGAAAGAGATCAACAAGTTGCACTCGTTACGCTTGCTCGTGTTTGAAGGAATCTATCAGCAGGCTTCGCGTTCGATCCGCATGAACAAGTACCAGGCTGAGTTGCTGTACTCATTCAACTGGACTCGTTATTTTGGTGGGTATAATCCCTACCGCAAGGTAGAGGCTGTGACCAGCTTGGGTGTCGGTGGTTTCTATAGTAAGCGTCTGGATAAGGTCGAAAAAGGTCCGATGGCTGTCGTGGGTGCAGGAGCACGCATGCTACTCAGCCCTGCCGTTTCTTTGAGCATTGAGCCTTATGTGGCATTAGCAAGTGATAATGTGGACTTCTCGGGTATCGAGAATTTCCGCAAATATGATGTGCTGTATGGTACTGATGTGTCATTGGCCTATACGTTCCATTCGCAAGAGTTCAGAGACTCGTTACGCCAAAAGAGCGGTTACAAAGGGAGAGCATTTATGGACTTTGGTATCGGTGCACAGTTTGAACCCTTCTTGGGATATTACAGACGTCCGAACGAAGTTCCCTTCTTTGCCTCTGCAGGCCCTCACCTCAGATTGGGTGTCGGTTATTGGCTCAGACCGGGTCTTGCCATTCGTGCCACAGGTAACCTTTCAACGAGCAGCATGGATGCTGATGACGAAAAGGAATCCGATGTCCGTCTGAAGAATGTCTTGGCTAATGGACGTTTGGACTTCCTGTTCAGCCCCTATCATTATATTAAAGGAAATGATGACCCCCTATTTGACGTTTATGCTGTGTTGGGTTGGGAGTATGGTCAGACGATTAAGACAGCTATCGATCCTGCTAAGTTGTTGAGAACCCATTATGATGGCTTCTCTGCAGGTTTGCAGCTCCGTTACAAGTATGATGAGAAGACATCGCTCTATCTGGAGCCGCGCGTGACTTTGGCCAACTATAACGTACCTTATGCTGCGCCCTATCAAGACTATGTAGACCACTACCGTGACTATCTCTATTCGTTGACTGCGGGTTTGGAGTATTCGGTAACGGAGAATGGTTTCAAGGGTAGAAAGAAGCAACCTTCTCCTCACGCTCCTCACATCTCATTGTCGATGTTGGGTGGTGTTAACTATTTGTTCATCACCAAGGAACATGCAAGCGACTTCAGTATGGACTATAGTGGTGGCTTGGCGGGAGATATGCAGATTACCCCCTACTCTGGTATACGCCTTATGGCCGACTACTCTCGATTGTCATTCAGAGATGCCGCCCGCGTTACAGGAAGATATGGCTTTGTAGATGTGTCTGCCGATTATGTATTCAATTTGGGAACATTGTTGCAGGGATATGATATAAACAAGAAATGGGATGTGGCCTTGGCTGCTGGTCCTGTGCTTAGCCGTCGTGTGGGCGAGAAGTTTATTACTGACGAGGGAAGAATCGAGGAATACAATGGTAAGGCCATAGACCAGGACCTTGGCTTCCAAGTGGGTATTCCTGTTGGGTATCGTATTGCTCCCCGTTGGGATATCTTGTTTGAGCCCCGTGCCCGTTTCTTCGGTAAGGACTACATTAACCAGGTTCATTCTCAAGGTGCAAGTAAAATCTTGAATGCACAGTTGGGATTGCGCTATTCGTTCCAGGATCGTTACTATGTGGGTACCGATACGTTGTTCAAGGCACAGCCGGGTCATCTCTTTACTCACTTGGGCGTAGGCGCACAGAGCGCTATGACATTGGGCAATATGGGACCGCGCATCGAGGCGGGTTTAGGCTATTGGTTCAACCCCGGTCTTGCTACAAGAGCTTCGATCAATCTGATGTCGCATGACTGGAAACCTGGATTTGAGGACCCGTTGAACGACTACCGTCAGGTGAGCGCAAGCGGACGTCTGGATTTGATGCTTGCTCCCTTCGATTACGTAGCCAATCGTTATGATAGACTGTTCGGCCTCAATTTCATCCTGGGTTGGGAATATGGTAGAATGCTCAGAGGTAACAGAACAGACATCTTGGATAACTACTACAATGCGCTATCAGGAGGTCTTCAGCTTCGTTACAATTACGATGGCTATCGTGTCTTCTACCTTGAGCCACGCTACACCTATAATCTCTCAACAGAGAGCAGCTACTATTCATTGGTTGCTGGTATGGAGCTGGGTGCTACGGAATATGCTTTCCATTCCAATAAGTATCAGCCTGGTGAGTTTAGACCTGCCTTCTCATTCGCATTGTTGGGTGGTCTTGGTTATATATACAATGGTAAGGAGTATGTTGATGCTCCTATCTCAGACTATACCGGTGGTATTGCTGCTGAGTATAAGTTCAGCCCTTACTCTGCTGTGCGTTTGACCGGAAACTATGCCAACTACCACCAGCGTGAGCTGTATAGTGGAAATGATGGAGCCGCGAGTCTACACAACTATAGTGTAGATTATATGAACTTTGGCCTTGACTATGTGTTTGATGTCACCACCTTGATGCAGGGTTATACCAATGACCGTAGATGGAATGCGGCTTTGGCAATCGGTCCTACATTGGGTTATAAGGTGGCTGAGTCTGAAAAGGTCCTCCGTGAGGGCTATGTTCCCTTTGGTGAACCATACAGTGAGAGTGCAAGCAATTTCTTCTGGGGTGCTCAGGTGGCCGCTCCTGTATCGTATGATATCGATAACAATTGGGCGATTATGTTTGAGCCTCGTGTGAAGACCTCGTTCGAACACTTGTTCAATAAGCGTACCAAGTATCCTTTCTTACAGTACGATGCCCTATTGGGTGTGAAGTACACTCCGGATGAGGAACTTTATAACCGTTTGTCGGAGCTGAACCAATCTCATCGTAGCCGTTATGACTTTGTAAACTATGCGATAGGTCTTCAGTATGCAGCTGGTACAGGAATTGATTTTGGCCAGACGGGTGGTGTACAACTCGGCCTTGGTCTGGGTCGCTGGTTTAACTCGCTCTTGGGTATCCGCTTAGGGGCTGAAATAGCAGCAAGCCACCTTAACGCAGTGGAACTCAATGGAAATGATCTCTTGCTCAAGTCGGCACGTATTGGTGGACGCGTGGATATGATGCTTAATCCGTTGGCCTTTGGCAGCAACTATACTCCGGGTCGCTTGGGTACAGCATTGCTCCTCGGATGGGAGGCTGGTGGTAAGATTGATGCCTTGTATTATACCAGTCCTTACAAGCACTTCTACAATAGCTTGAGTGTGGCAGCTCAGCTGCGCTTGCGCACCGATGAGAACCACGCGTTCTATATTGAACCTCGTTATGCTATCGATGATCGCTTGGTGTCAATGACGGCTGGATTGGAATACGCGATGTCAGAGTATCGCTTCCGTTCAGGCAGACGCCAGCCGGGTGAGTTCACTCCTTACTATAGCATCGGTCTCGCTGGTGGTGTGAGTCATCGTTTCCTCACCAATATGTATGCCGGCATGCCTCAGCTGGGCGTAAATGCTGGTCTGTCTGGTGAATATCATTTCACTCCCTATTCGGGTGTTCGCTTCACGGCAGGGTATGCCGAGGTGACCACGGGTACAACCAAACGCACTGGACATATTAATACAGGTTTTGACTACATGTTTGACCTCAGTACCCTCTTTGCTGGTTACACTCCTGAACGCCGCTTGGGAGTTGCACTCGCTGCGGGTCCTGTGTTCAGTACGAGAGCCTCAGAAAGCAAGGAAGTTGCTCAACTCGCCGAGTCGTCTGTAGGTGCACAGGTGGGTATCCCCGTTCAGTATCGTCTGAATGAGAACTTGGGAATCACATTGGAACCCCGTGCTCAGGCCTTCTTCAATAGAGACTATGCTCTGGTGAATGGTGGCCGTAGCGCCATTGTAAATCTCTTGATGGGTGTGAATTATACTCCTGGCGAGAAGCTTTACGAGCATATGGAGAAACTGAACGTTTCTCATAACACCCGTTACGACTTTATCAACTATGCTGTAGGACTTCAGTATGCTACAGGCATGGGAGTGGATTTCGGTCATACGGGTGGCATGCAGCTCGGTCTTGGTGTGGGTCGTTGGGTAAACTCACTCTTGGGTGTTCGTTTGGGTGCAGAACTTGCTGCGAGTCACCTTAATTCGGTGAATCTCAATGGTGGTGAGCTCTTGCTCAAGTCGGCACGCTTTGGAGGTCGTGTAGAGATGATGCTTAATCCGTTGGCATTCAGCCGCAGCTATACTCCAGGTCGTTTCGGTACGGCATTGCTCCTCGGTTGGGAGGCTGGAGGCAAGATAGATGCCTTGTATTATACTCGTCCCGACAAACATTTCTACAACAGCTTGAGTGTAGCTGCTCAGTTGCGCTTGCGCACCGATGAGAACCATACATTCTATATTGAGCCTCGCTATGCTCTTGACGACCACTTGGTGTCAATGACCGCAGGTTTGGAATACGCTATGTCAGAGCATCGTTTCCGTTCAAGCAGACGTCAGCCAGGGGAGTTCAAACCCTACTATAACATCGGTGTTGCCGGTGGTGTAAGTCATCGCTTCCTCACCAATGTGTATGCCGGATTGCCTCAATTGGGGGTTAGTGCCGGTGTGTCAGGTGAGTACCACTTCACTCCCTACTCAGGTGCTCGTTTTGCGGTTGAATACGCCGAGGTGACCAATGGTACTGCAGTACGCGTAGGTCACATTAACAATGGCTTTGACTATATGTTTGACCTTAGCACCCTCTTTGCAGGATACACCCCCGACCGCCGTCTGGATGTTGCGCTTGCTGCGGGTCCTGTGTTCAGTACAAGAACTTCTGAGGGTAATGTGGTGGTTGACCACTTGGCCAAGTCGTCGATTGGTATGCAGGTGGGTATCCCCGTGCAGTATCGCTTCAATGAGAACTTTGGCGTTTCATTGGAACCTCGTGCTCAAGCCTTCTTCAACAGAGACTATGCCGCATTGAATGGTGGTCGTAGCGCGATCATGAACCTCCAGGCCGGTGTGAAGTATACTCCAGGTGAGCGTTTCTATCAGCGTATGGAGATGCAGGATGAGACGTATGGTACTCGTCGTAGTTTCGTTAACTATTCTATGGGTCTTCAGTATGCAGCTGGTAACGGTATCGCTTTCGGCTCTACGGGTGGTATGCAGCTCGGTCTTGGCGTAGGTCGTTGGTTCAACTCTTTGTTGGGCGCTCGTGTAGGTGCTGAGATTGCAGCAAGTAACCTTAATTCGGTAAATCTCCAGGGCGGTGAGCTCTTGCTCAAGTCGGCACGTATCGGTGGTCGTGTAGATATGATGCTTAATCCGTTGGCCTTCGGTAGTAGCTATACTCCGGGTCGCTTCGGCGCAGCATTGCTCCTCGGCTGGGAGGCTGGTGGTAAGATTGATGCCTTGTATTACAACGTGGATAGACATTTCTACAGCAGTATGAGTGTGGGCGCTCAGTTGCGTTTGCGTACTGATGAGGAACACATACTCTACATTGAGCCTCGCTACACATTGGATGATCACTTGGTATCAGTGTCTGCAGGTATGGAGTTCGGTATGTCGGAATATCGCTTCCGCGCGAGCAGACGTCAGCCGGGTGAGTTCAAACCCTACTATAACGTAGGTGTTGCAGCGGGTCTGAGTCATCGATTCCTTACTAACATGTATGCAGGATTGCCTCAGCTGGGTATCAATACCAGTTTGTCAGGTGAGTATCACTTCACTCCCTATTCAGGCGCTCGTCTTTCTGCGGGATATGCCGAGGTAACCAATGGTACGAAGTCTCGCGTCGGTCACGTTGACTTGGGTGTTGACTACATGTTTGACCTCAGCACGCTCTTTGCTGGTTATACTCCTGACCGTCGTTTGAACGTGACGCTTGCTGCAGGTCCTTTGTTCAGCATGAAGGCTTCAAAGGTTAGCCATATTGCTAAGGCTTCGGTAGGAGCATCGGTGGGTATCCCCGTGGAATATCGTTTGAATGAAAATTGGGGTGTCTCGTTGGAACCCCGTGCTTTGGCCTTCTTCAATAGAGACTATGCAGCATTGAATGGCGGCCGTAGTGCAATTATGAACCTCTTGATGGGTGTTAAGTATTCATTTTAAAGAAATATTAGAGAACTATGAATAAATTCAGGTCTTTCCTTCAGAGTGTAGTCCTTCTTCTCATTTTATGCCTTCCCTTTAAGGGAATGGCTCAAGATGTAGAGGTGTTGAGTGATTCTTTGGTGTATAATATTGCGATGTATAGGAGTCCATACAATACTTATCTTCTCAATAAACAGGATTTTCAAGATGAAATTATCAGAATAGTAAAGAGAGAATTCCCTCATATAGCATCAAAGGTTAATCTTAATGCAAAGTTCAGCAATTTGGGAATTGACTCTTTGACAGTGCGCGAATTGGCAGGAGTCATTTCTCGCGAGGTGGGTCGCTCAATCTCAGAGGAAGAGGTTGTTAGTCTTTCCACGGTGGGTGGTCTTGCTGATGTGTTGCATTTTAATGGTGATCCTACAGAGTTGATATTTGTCTATTATCCTTGGAAAACTGTTTTTGATACGCATAGTGTATATCGTGTAAGTTTGTACAACGATGGAATCAGCATTCTTAAAGATTTGATAGGATATACTTGTGACTCAATTCAACGTGAGATATACATCAATGAATTGATGAATGTCTATGACGTGTGGTATGAGTATGCTGATACAATCAACGCAAGCATGAACGAAACTTTTTCGAAGACCTTGATTAAAAGCAATAAAGTAAGAGACTACATTGAAATGTATTCTGGTGAAATTACCGAGGAGAATGTAATGCATCCTCATTATGTAAAAATGTATGACTACATTATGGATGCTTTGAATGAACCAGAGAACCAAGAGGAGGTTTATTACCTTAATGTAGATAAGCTCATGCGTATCTCAGTTCAACGTTTGAAGAGAGCCTACGCTTTGAACGGAAACTATAAGAAGTATGCGGATCAGTATGTTGCCGATTTTGATATTTTTGATGTGAGAATGCAATTGTTGTTAGATCACGTGAGCGATTCCGATGCAAAAGGAAATATTGTCTATTTGCATAAGGGACATAATGATCAGTATAAAAAAATAATTGATGTGCTAGATCCTCCTAGTCCGGGTGATTGCCCAGCTCAAGAAGAGTATTATGCTTCGCGAATGTTGGAAAGGGGGATGGATCAGATGTTCCTTGATCAAGTAATTCGAAAGTTGCGCAAGTGTCCAAACTCTAATGTTTATGTGGAAGCTTTGGAGAATTATACCTACCTTTCTAATGTGGATCCTGCTGAAATTGTCGATAAACGTCGTTTGTTGGTTAATGTGTATATCCAACGTGAACTTTATGACGAGGCTATTGGACAAATACAATTCTTATTAGGTCTACCGAGTCTTGATAATATAGAAAAGGCTCATTTACATTATCGTTGGGGTGTTATCTTGGAACGCCAAGGAAATAACCAGCAAGCTGCATTCCGTTATAAGAGCGCAGTGAAACTTAATGCGAATCATGGTGATGCATACTTCCGCTTAGCATTGATGTACTCTAAGAATAAATTCAAATTAGGTAATGATGAAAAGAGTCTATTTATAGATAAATATAAGTATTTGTTGTGTATTGATAAACTCGAAATTGCAAAGAAGAAGATAAAGGAATATGCAAATTCAGGTGATTATGGAAAATATAACGATACGGAATTAAGCCTTATTGATCAACTCATTGCTTCGTTTAAGACCAATTGCCCAGACCAGGCTAATGCTCATATGTTTGGCCTTGACAAGGAATACTGGACTTCTGGCGGAAGTTTTACCTTTAAAGGTGGTGTAATGAATGGTGAAACCACAACAATTCGTTTTTATTATTAAGGTTGGAGTAGTCCAATAGATAAAGGTTTGTATAAGAGCCGTTCGAATTAATTCGAGCGGCTCTTATTGTAATGATATAGTTGTAGCCTAATGTTGTTGGGTGTCTTTAGTCTATACATAGTATTCGAAATAGAAAGCCTTTGATAAAACTCTTTATAGGCGAGGAAAAATCTCTTTGTCCGTTTTGAAAAAAGTCTTTCTGCAATTTTTCTAAAGCCTTAAGGATTTATTTTTAAAACCTTTCTGCAATTTCACCGCTCTAAAATGAAATGTCTTCTATGAGTAAAATACTTTAATTTTTAACCTGGCAAGGAATAGCGATGTATGCATTCCACTGCACCTTGCCAGATCAAAAATTAAAGTTGTTTGCTCCGTTCAATCTTTATTATCGCAAAAAAACTCCTCTCATAATAAATCTTTCACAAAGATTGTATACATTTGTAGGTTAAAAGTATAAAAGTTAAACTAATACCCTTTAATCAGTATCAACAAAACACTGTCATGAAAAAGTTTATCCCAACAAAAGTTCTTGCTACGCTATTTCTAAGTGGTGTTGTTGCATTGAATGCACAAGCTCAGACCGTAGATGTGGACCGCACAAAGTATCCCGACTACTCGGAGAGTATCAATCCCGATTGGTCGCTGATGCCTTCGGCGAAGGAGGCTCGCGCCCAGTCTCGTGACCGAGCTGCAAGCGGACGTCCCGACCATGTGCACAATGGCTTGAACCGTCATTTCCCACCGGTATTCAATCAGGATGGTGGTTCGTGCGGTTCGGCATCGCGTATCAGCTATATGTTTAGCTACGAATTGGCTGCCTATCGTAACCTCGATGGCTCGGATCCCCACAACTACTACCCTTCGCACTTCGTGTGGTTGCATACCAACTCGCCCGGTCAGGGTAAGGATGAGTTTGTAACCAAGGTGGGTGTGCCCTCGGCTGCTACCTATGGTGGACAGACCTACTCGTCGCTCTTCGGTTATCAGGAGGAGACATACAATGACTTCGGTTGGATGCAGGGCTACGACAAATGGTACGAGGCGATGCACAACCGTATGTTGCAGCCCACGAATTTCCCCGTAAGCGTAGGTACTGAGGAAGGTCGCGAGGCAGTGAAGAACTGGTTGTGGAACCATAATGGCGACGACTCGTTCCAGGCTGGCGGTATCTGTGGTATCGGTGTCGCATCAGGTGGCGTCTGGGAGGCTATCCCCAAGACCGCCAACAACGAGAGCATCGGCGTAGCCGGTATGAGCTATGTGAAGAAGTGGGGAGTACAGGTAGACCACGCACTCACCATCGTAGGATACGATGACCGTGTAGAGTTTGACCTCGATGGCGATGGCAAATATGGTGAGCCTGAGGCCGATGAACTGGGTGCCTGGATTATTGTTAACTCGTGGGGTGCCTGGTGGTGTAACCAAGGTTTCGTCTACTGCCCTTATGCTTATGCGGGAAGTGCCTTCCGTAGCGATGGTACCTTCAACAAGCAGTGGTGGCAACCCGAAATCTATAAGGTGCGTAAAGACTATCGTCCCCTCCGTACCATTAAACTCGAGATGGACTATAGTCGCCGTAGTGAGATTGCTCTGAGCGCTGGTGTCAGTGCTGACCTCGATGCTACGGAGCCCGAGAAAACGGTGTCGTTCATCCACTTCACTTATGCCGGTGATGGTGGTAATGGTAACGTTAATCCCGCTCCCGAGGTTCCCATGCTGGGTCGTTGGGCTGATGGCAAGTTGCATACTGAGCCTATGGAGTTTGGTTACGACCTCACCGACCTGAGCAACGGATATGATATGAGCCAGCCGCTCAAGTACTTCTTCATTGTTGACACTCGCTCATGGGCAGAGGGTAAGGGTACCATCCATAACGCTTCAATCATAGACTATCGTTTCGATGAACTTGGTGTGGAGACTCCCTTCGCCATCGGTGAGGGGGTAGAGGTGAAGAATGCTGGTGAAAAGACCATCATCTCTGTTGTCGTACAGGGTAGCGGATACTATAAACCGCAGAATGCGACCTTTGCTGATGGCGTGCTTACCTGGCAGGCTCCCTTGCGCTCGGCAAACACTATTGTGGCATACAACGTCTATCTCAACGGAGCACACGTGGCTTCACTGCCAGCCGACACCTATAGCTATACTCCGCATACTATACCTGCACTTGGTGAATATGGAGTCAGCGCAGTGTATGCCGATGAAACTGAGTCAGACTGTATCATAGCGCGTATCCCCCTCGTAGCATCGGAACAGAACGCGGCAATCAAGTTTAACAAGGCTGGATTCACTATCCCTGATGTTATGGCTACCCACTATGAGGAGGCTACTATAGAGTTCTGGATTAAGCCTACCAGCCTCAGCTATTACAACCAGACCGGTGGACCGGGTTGGGGACGCTTCATGTTCCATACCGATGCCTACGGAACATTCTATGCAGGTTGGGATACTAGCAACCGTGCTACTACAGCTGCGCTTTCTGTAGGACAGTGGACTCATATCGCTATGGTAATCAAAAAGAACCAACTGAGCATCTTCGTCAATGGAGTGAACCGCACCAGTTGCACCTCCGATAGCTATAGTGGTGTAGGAGGATTTGGCGACCTCGTGTTCTCATCGGGAGTCAGTGCAGAGCAAGATGCCGTGTACGACGAGATACGCATTTGGAATACAGCTCGCACAGCCAAGGAACTCAAGGCGTGTATGAATACGGAGTTCACGGGTAACATCATGCCTCAAGGACTCGTGACCTACCTCAAGGGTGACCTCATCACCGGTAAGGATGGCGAACCGCTGATTTACGACTGCGTGGGAGGTCATCACGCAACAATCAAAGGTAGCTACGATGTGGTTATCGCTGATATGGGCAAATTGGGCGCTGTTGCTGGCGAGCCCAGCGTCAGCATCGATGAGCCCAAGGGCACCATCTATGCCGGTATACCTACTACGCTCAGTGCAACCTATAGTGCGGCCGTTAACCGCATCGCGTGGACTATCGAGTCGGCCGGCATTGAGAATGTCAACATTCTGTCGCCCACAGTGACCTTTGCCACGGCCGGAATACATACCGTAACGGCAGTTGCCTACACTGCTGCCGGAAGCAGCGCTACTGCGACATATGACGTCGTTGTGGCAGAGGCTCCCGAGGTAGAGGCCGACTTTGTGATGAATGCCGCTCAGGTTCCTGCTGGAGAGCGTATCGCTCTGCACGCAAAGAATCCTCAAGTAGGATATATCTATCGTTGGAGTATGCCTGGAGCCGATGTGGAGGAAGCTGCATCGCCCAGCGTAGCTACCAGCTACCAGGCCAAGGGTACGTATAGCGTGACACTGACCGTGACAGCACCCGATGGCCGTGAGAAGAGTCATACTGAGCAGATTGAAGTGCTTGAGGTGGCGCCCAAGGCTGCCTTCAGCATAGCCCCTGCCGTAGTGATTAAGGGCCAGGAGGTGGAGTTCGTCGACGAGTCGCTTTATGCACCTACCAAATGGGAGTGGCGAATCGGTAGCGAAAAGGCGAACTATATCTTATATGACCAGTATAGAGCGCTTGTGATGGATCAACCGGGCGTGTATGATGTGACTCTTACCGTAGCAAACAATGAAGGAAATAGTGACGTGACTCGCGAAAGAGCACTCATTGTGACCAATGCAGACAGTAAGAATGGATTGCTTTTCTCATATGATGGTGCCAGTGTGAACGTAGGTATGTCGCCCATTACTGCAGGGCAGAGTGCTTTCACTATTGACTGGTGGATGAATAGTGCTTGGCTCAACACTTTCTGTAATGGTATTGGTGAGAGTGACCAGACAATGCATGTAAAGACCAATGCCAGCGGACAGATGACTCTCTATGTGGAAGGAAAGAGTCTGTCATCGGGTAGCAACTTCGTTGTTCCTGGTGAGTGGCATCACTATGCTGTGACATTCAATAGTGGACAGGTGAGCTTCTACCGTGATGGTGTGTTGAATTACTCAAAATCTATCGCTTCTACTGCGGTGCCTGCTATCAGCAACTTTAGCATTGGTACCTCGGGCGCTCCATTCAAGGGTAGCATCGATGAGTTCCGCGTATGGGGAAAAGCGCTCACGGATGCTCAACTACGTACCTATGCCAATAGCCCCATAGCCGATGTGGCTGCTGCAGAGAGTGCTCAAGGATTGAAACTCTACTACAACTTCAATCAGAGCGGAGGTGATGTGCAGGATGCAACCTCGAGAGGTCTCCATGGCCGACGCACAGGCTTTGGTCCTGATGGTGACGCGTGGGGATTGTCGAAAGGTGTCTTCTGCCTCAATTTCAGCGAGGCTGGTGGAAAGGATATCACGGCGACCACTCTTACCAACTATGTGGAGGCTTTTGCAAGCAATAACCAAACCGTTAACCCGAACAATTCGTCTCGTTTCCTCAAGCTGACAGGATGGACCATGGAGAATGCTGTTGTTAACGGAAATATTACTACCGGAGCACATGTCGATGTGAACAAAGGACGTACCTTTACCGTCACCACGGGATGGGATGGATTTGCCAATACGCTCAGCAATCATAAGGTATTCCAGACAATTACATTGCCGAAGGGATACTATACATTCGAGGCCGAGTATGACGCTACGTATGAAGGACAATGCGGTGCATCATATCTTGTCGTAGCTGCAGGAAGCACCTTGCCCGTGAAAGAGGAATTGGGTGAGGCCATCGCCTATAAGGCAATGACCCCTAAGGGGCAGGTTAACAAGAATACCTTGGGCTTCGTACTTACAGAGGAGACTACCGTAAGCATTGGCCTGTTGGTAAATATGAGCGGACAGAGCTGTATGACCTTGCAGCGATTTAGATTGATGCAGAGTCCTGTGACCGTATTCGAGAAGTCATCGGATGCTGTCTCTTCTATCGCTAAGCTGATCAATGACAGACTCTACTACATCTCACTTCCTTACCACACGCAGGGACTCACCTCATGGGCAGTATCTCAAAGCGAAGGTGTGTTGGTATCGAATACCACTTTGGGTATTGTTGCTGACCGAGACGATGCGATACAACAGTTTGCCTTCCTTACTAACGATGAGGGGGCTACACACTATCTCTATCACGCGTTGGAAAAGAAGTTTGTGAATAAGGACGGAAAACTTGCCGATTCGCCCACAGACCCCATTTACTTCAAGGAGGGTGCGTATGATACCACTTATGTGGCTTACTTTGACGAGTCGCACTATATTAATGTAAATAACGAACGTCAGTTGGTTATCAATGCTTATGCAACTCCCGATGGAGGCAATTCGTTTGTTATCCGTCCGGCCAAGACATTTAATTCCAAGGCGGCTCTTGAAAAATTCCCCATCGTGGAAGTGGCTGAGTTGACTCTAAACTATAGCACAGCCACATTGATGGCTGGTGAGGCATTGGCATTGCAAGCCTCTATTGCTCCCAGCTATGCTACAGACCAGACGGTGACTTGGACAACATCGGATAATACCGTAGCCATTGTCGCTCGTGGCGTGGTGACGGCAGTGGCGCCGGGTGTGGCTGTTATCACAGCTAAGGCTGGAGACAAGGAAGCTACTTGCGTGGTGACCGTGGAGAAACGCTATGTAGAGGTAATGGGTATACTCCTGAGTCAGTCTACCGCCACCATGACGGAGGGTGATGAGTTGACACTTACTGCAACGGTGTTGCCTGAGGATGCCGATGAAAAGGCCATAACTTGGGAGACTTCGAATGCTGACATCGCTACCGTGAAGGATGGAGTGGTGACTGCGATTGTTCCAGGAACAGTGACCATTACAGCTAAGGCTGGTGGCAGACAAGCTACTTGTGTGGTGACCGTGGAAAAACGCTATATTCCTGTAACGGATATCATCTTGAACTACACAGAAGTAGAACTTAAGGTGGGCGAGAAAGTAACACTTTCAGCAACCGTATTGCCCGAGAATGCTGATAACAAGGTTATTACCTGGAGTTCTTCGGATGTGAGGGTCGCTACCATTTCAAGAAAAGTGGTGAAAGCGGTTGCGGAGGGTACTGCCATCATTACAGCTAAGACAGCTGACTTCTCAGCGACTTGTGTAGTGACAGTGAAGACTGATACGGGTATTGATCAGGTTGACGGCGAAACGCCTACGTTGATGATTTATGATGTGTCAGGACGTCCTATAAGGTTGAATGCCAAGTCTACTCAGGAATTGGATCCCGGTGTCTATATTATTAACGGTCAGAAAACCGTGGTGAAGTGATACAAGGAGAGGGGATTAGTCAATGGCTAATCCCCTCTTTTATTTGCATCCTAATTCGAATGTCTGAGATAATAGAAACTATTTTTTGTTGTTTACGTTTGCTTCATTTGTGCTAGGCTTACCTTTCGGAGTACCGTTGCGTTTTCCCTTCCTGCCACGATGACCTCCCTTGGGGCTATTGTTATTCCCCTTGTTATGGCGTCCTTTCCCATGGCCTCCTTTGTTACGTCCTTTGGTCTTTTGAGGATTATACTCGGGAGCCTCGCCCAACTCTTCAGGAAGAGGTAACTTGTGCACTTCACGGCCGATGAACTCCTCGATGGCTGCGAAGCGGGTTTGGTCGTCTACGGCTACGAAGGTGATGGCACAGCCCTCTGCGCCAGCACGGGCCGTACGGCCTATGCGGTGTACATAGTCTTCGCAATCATGCGGAGCATCGTAGTTGATGACGAGACGTATGTCGTCGATGTCTATGCCACGTGATACGATGTCAGTTGCTACGAGGATGTCAATACGGCCACTTTTGAATTCGCGCATCACCACATCTCGTTGTGCTTGATCGAGGTCGCTATGCATTTCTCCCACGTTGAGCTTCATGCGCTTGAAGGCTGCTGCAATCTCTTTTACCTTGGTCTTCTTGGATGAAAAGATGATGACACGCTCGGGCTTAGTGTCTTTGAAGAGGCTCTTGATGATACCCAACTTTTGTGTCTCGTAACAAATATAGGCAGTCTGTACAATCTTGTCCGCAGGCTTGTTTACAGCGATACGTACTTCTACTGGGTTGTGTAGAATAGAGGAGGCTAGTTTCTGTATCTTGTCGGGCATGGTGGCTGAGAACATGATGGTCTGACGGTTCTCGGGGAGTTGCTTGGCTATCTGCATAATGTCGTCGTAGAATCCCATGTCTAGCATGCGGTCAGCCTCGTCAAGGATAAAGAACGAGGTGCGCGAGAGGTCTACATTGCCCAATGAGATGTGGCTGATGAGACGTCCAGGCGTGGCAATGATGACGTCGGCACCCAGCGAGAGACCACGGCGCTCTTGTTCGTAGCGTATGCCGTCATTACCTCCGTACACGGCTACGCTGCTTACGGGTACATAGTAGGAGAAACCCTCCATGGCTTGGTCGATCTGCTGTGCCAACTCACGGGTGGGCGACATGATGACGCAGTTGATGGCATCGTCGGGGTAGCCTCCATCGCTAAGCATGCTGAGGATGGGCAGTAGATAAGCTGCCGTCTTTCCTGTGCCGGTCTGGGCAACACCGATGAGGTCACGTCCCTCAAGCAATGGCGGGATGGTGTGCTCCTGGATAGGGGTGCAAGTGGTGAAATTCATCGCGTCGAGGGCGTCGAGAACATCGTCGTTTAAGTCGAGATCGTAGAAATCCATATTTTAAAATTCTGAATTCTGAGTTATGAATTATGAGTTGCGTTGTCAATTGTCAATTGTGAATTGCCAATTATTTAGGCGCCTTCCAGTAAAGGTATACGCCAACAATGAGAAACGTTATATTAGGTAGCCATACCGCCGCAATGGGTGTCATGCTACCGCTGACGGCAAAAGTTGATGAGATGGTTTGGAAAACGATGTATCCAAAACTCAGGGCAATGCCGATGCCGAGGTTCAAACCCATGCCGCCCTTGACCTTTTTGGCAGAAAGTGAGAGCCCGATGAGCGTAAGTATAAATGCTGCAAACGAGGTGGCTATGCGCTTATGGTATTCAAGTTCGAATTCTTTGATGTTGGCAATACCACGTCGTCGTTGCTTGTCAATATACCGCTTTAACTGAGGCGATGTGAGTGTCTCCTGCTGGTTCTTTGATATGAGTAGGTCGTAGGGTTCTATTTGCACGATAGTGTCTATCTGAAGGCCATTGTCGATGTGCTCTAATGTGTCGGTGAGGATGCGGTGTTGCCAGTTCTTGGCCTTCCACTTGTAAGGGTTGTCTTTGTCACCGATATAAACCAAAGTGCGCGCGGTGAAGTGTGACTTCATGGTATTACCCTCAAAACGGTCGAGTGAAAATCGGTAGGCCGTGTTATTACTACTTTCGAAACGCTCGATATAGGCTATTACGTTGGGTTCCACCTCCATCTGAATGTTGCGGGCGGTCTCTACCTTCTTTTTCTTCTTGTAGGTGTTTTCAAATTCTAATCGCACGACATTCCCCTTAGGAATGACATACGCTCCCAATCCATAAGTGAGTATGGCTATGAGTAGGGCCGAAAACATATAGGGTAGCATTAAACGATGTAGGCTTGTGCCTGTGGAAAACATGGCGATGATTTCCGAGTTCTCTGCTAGCTTGGAGGTGAAGAATATTACAGCAATGAATACAAATAACGGGCTGAAAAGATTGGAGAAATAGGGAATGAAGTTAAGGTAGTAGTCGAAAATGATAGCCCGCCACGGAGCATTATTGGATACAAACTTGTCGATATGCTCATTATAGTCGAACACCACGGCTATAGAGATAATCAGTGCAATGGAAAAGAAATAGTGACCCAGGAACTTTCTGATTATGTACCTGTCCAATTTCCCAAATAACTTGCCTCTGAGTAACTGTTTCATCTATCAATGAAAGTGGGGGTGCCAATGTGCTTGGTCCTCGTTAATGATTAATCTCTCTCTCCTCTCTAATGTGGCGCAAAGGTATATATTACTAGCCTAATGACCAAACAGATTCACTTATTTAAGAATTTATCCCTAATCTTTCTTCGGTATATAAGGATGAACGATTGTATACTACTTCTGGATTTATTGTATAAAAAAAGGAGAGAGAAGGCCTTCTCTCTCTTATCCATTGTAACTCTTCTTTACTATATGGATCTTTTGTGTTACTTCGTGAACTTCAACCCCTCGACATGGTTGCCTACGTAGATGGGTACAAAGTCGGCAGTCTGGTACCAACCTGGTTTGCCAGGCATCTTGTCATGGATGAGTCGGCCGTTGATCTTGAGTCCCTCGAAGGTGACATTCTTCACTTTGCGTTCTTCGTTGTAGCCATTGATGACAGACATGTAGGGCTGCTCACCATTGTAGCGGACATGACGGAAGGTGACATTTTCGACTCCTAATCCTGGGGCGGTGCAGTACTTGGCATTGTATCCTACCTTGACATGAAGCAGCGCTCCTTGATGTATCTGTTCGATACGGATATTGTCGAAGAGGACGTTCTTGACATAGTTATTATCGCCGCAGTTGATGGCCATGCAGCCCTGATAGTCTACTTGTGGCTCGCTGTGGCAGATGATGTCGATGTTCTCATACACGAGACCTACGATGCTGTCACCCACGGCAGAATTTCCGTGGATTCCTATAAAAATAGGATGCGCCACATCTGCCCATAGAGTGGAGTTGGTCTCCGCATCTACAAACCGCAGGAACAGGAAAGTCAATATGTGATAAGTATTGATAAGTTTCCTGCTCGGTACCCCCATATCTGTACTTACCGCTCCAATCATATATATCTACGGTTAGCTGAGGCTATATGTTGTGCTGGATATCCCGAAACTGCGTTCTGTATGCTCAAGTATGGACTCAGCAGGGGAAATATGCTAATGTATAATCAGAAAGAGTTCTCGGAACTAATACTCTCAAACCATACATTCTATGACTTTGGAAATAATAAGAATCAGATTGGAATCCATGCGAGAGGATGTGGTAATATTGAAATGGACACTATCTTCTACACACTACCGCGCGAACTATCTACAGACGAAAAGATCGAATATGTTGAGGATTTAATCTGCGATGAACTAGCTCTTGACTGTGCTTTCGAGGGATTTCGTTATTATGACCTTATGCGCTTTGCTTACCGACGGGGTGCTGACTACTTAGCCTCACGTGTCGCACGACGTACAAATCCTTTGACTCCTGATATAAACCTTCAACAAAAATTGCGCGATAGAGAAAATTGGTATCTTAAACCCATCGATGAATAGCAGATCTAAAAGTACTTAAAATGACAATTGGGAAACGTTTCCCAATTGTCATTGCTGAAATGATGAATATTTATTAGCCGATTTCCTAATGGGGAAAGCATAGCTATATTTATGCGTTCAGGTAATTGAGTGTCAATCTTTTTTGTAATTTTGTATCTTGAATTTAGATTTATACTAGCATAATGAAAAAGAATATCTGCATTTTGTTCCTTTGGGTGGCATTGTTCCCTGTCAGCTTATGTGCCAATACTATCGAGCCAACACGATACAACTGGAATAACGTGGCCAACACCATCACTGAGGGGTGTACCACAGACTATGAGCGCGTGAAGGCTATCTATCGTTGGATATGTGCCAATATCAGCTACGACACGTCATACACCATCTACCACGCCGATGAGTGCTGGGACAACAGACGAGGGGTGTGTCAGGCTTACAGCGAACTGTTTTATCATATAGCCACGGCCCTTGATATAAGGGTTGATGTCATATCGGGACGATCAAAGGACTATAGTGGCGATATCGGTAGGCATGCTTGGGTTTATGCCGAAACCGACAAGGTGAGACATGCAGGCGTTCTCATAGACCCTACTTGGGGCGCAGGGAACGTAGATGGCAGAGTATTTACTCGTAAAGAAAATGATATGAGCTGGTTTCATGTCGATCCCTATCTTATGATTTTCTCTCATTATCCTGATGATCCTTCCTATCAGCTATTGGAGTCGCCCATTTCTTATGAAGAGTTTTTCAGGTTGCCCTGTGTTAAACCTACTGCTGAACTCTATGGATTAGATGCCGAAGGACTGTACCATCACTGCAGAAATAGTGATGCAACGCTGCCTAAGTTTTATTTTACCTACGACAAGGCACATTTCCATATCGATGAGATTCCCATGGTGGGCATCTTGTGTCCTGGAGCTACTTATCGTTTCTGTGTCCGTAAGCTACACGACAAGTTCGCGCTTATCTGTGGTGATGAGTTTGTTTATGATACAGAATGGAAGTATAGAGGCGGTATTTACACGCTGGATTATACCGTGCCCTGTAACGATGACTTGAGGTTGTCCTGGTATAATACATGCGACGACAAATATCACACCATAATAGAATACAAGGTGACAGAGCCTACAGCTGCCGACTTGCGCAATCTTGAGGCGAAACGACCGTTTGAAATGCCCGAGATAAAACGCTTGAAATGTATCAATAAATCCTATCTTGCAGAGATGGGGTTCGATGGAAGGCGTTTGTTGCAAGCTGTTCGCAACGGCAGTGTTACGTCGCTCCCCGATCTATATCAGAAGGAGGTTGTGACGGTTGTTGATGTCCCTCTTAATGGAGTGCTTCGTTCTGGTCAGGCATATCGTTTCAAGATACAACCAAAGGTAAGCGGTAATTGGGCCATTATAAACAACGATGAATGGCACTATGAATGGGTTAAGTCACCTTCTGGCAATGTGCTTGAGATCATAGTCACTCCCAAGCCAGGCAAATTGAGGGTGTCCGTGCAGCGCAAAGCCAACGACAGCTATTATACGTGTTTGGAATACAAGGTGAGGTGATGACTGCAGTTTGATAGTCTCACCTTCCTCACTTATTACTCCTTTTTAGGAGGATTTGGTAATAGCTTCAGGGCAGTATTCGGGTAGTCTCGCCTCATTTTCGGGCTATTTTCGGGTAGTTTTTGACATAAAAATGACCGACTGGATCGCCTAATTGGTCAATGTAAATCGTTGATTCTTAGGTGTTAAACCTTTTTTAGTCCATTAATGAACCTCCTCGTCAAAGAAGTCCTGAGCATCTTTATTCCCTGATAGGCAACTGCATATAACTGACTATTCCGTTGGGGCAGTGCTTGGGCAGTATCTGGTATATTGGGCAATGCTGAATCTTTTATCTTTGCGTGTTTTATAGGTTTGCGTTAAGGCGGTATAAGAGGATTCGTTTTTTATGTTACCCGCAACATTTTCAATAACATCCTATGTGTTGAATATTTCAGTAATTTTATAAACAGCACATAGACGAAGAAAAATTATGGAATAGTTGCAGATAAGGTATTATTCTTTAACTTTGTACTTTGTTTGATGAAGAATACTATACATAAATAAAGAATATGAGAGCACAGAAATTATGTTTAAAGGCATTAGGTCAAACCATGTCAGTCATTGATGCCGGTGAAGGTGAAACGGTATGGAAGTTCGGTGAGTATGATAATATAGAGGAGGTTTGGGAACATCTAAAAGCATTTTTCCGTTGTTCTGATGAGTTCTTGGAAAAAGAGATGACAAGTGAGGAGATACTTGAAATCTTTAATACAAGGAGAGGTTGGGGGTATCTTACGACGATGATAAAGTTTGCCCATTGCCTTTACGATGGGGAGGAGGGTGACTGGCAAACATATGAGGATGATTGCATTATTTGTGGTGAGTACAATATCCAATGCTGTATCAATGATGAGATTTTTCTTGAAAAGAGAATTGATATGGGCAATTCCTGGTCATCGGATAAGTTGAGAATAAAAGATGTCCTTTATAATTTTTATGTTTCAACCGATGGTAAAGGACTTATTGACACAAGTGATGATGGCAAAGAACTTCGTGATACAAGTATTGTTAGTGAAGAGTTTTTAGACAAATTGTTATCGGTAGTAGAACGAGTAGCTTCAGAATCACTGCCTCTTTATGAGGTCTTTAGCGCAAGAGATGCTTCTGATGTTATTGAGAATGAGATGAATGCGGATATTGCAAGGGAATTTGTAAAATTTGCTTGTGCCATATCCGAAGAGAAAGAGCCGCAAATAGGCGGCGATGGTCTGTTTGAAGAGCCTGCCAGTTTTGACCCCAACTCTAGTTATGATATCAGTTTCGCCGATGCATATGATGTTCAAATTACTTGGCCTTCAGACTTTGATGGCGATTGTGATGAAGAAAGAGCTTTATAAATGTGCTAATTGCCACCATCGCGGGGATGCATAGAACACTGACTAAAACGGGCGTTTTGGGCAGTTCGCTCAATTTGGGCAAAAAGTGCCTTGTAGAGCGTCAGGGCAGTGTTTGGGCAGTGTGCCATCCCTCACTTACAATTCTTATTTTTAGGAGGATTTGGTAATAGTTTCAGGGAAGTATTTGGGCAGTTTTCGCTCATTTTCGGGTAGTTTTTGACATAAAAATGACCGACTGGATCGCCCAATCGGTCAATGTAAATCGTTGATTCTTAGGTGTTAAACCTTTTTCAACCCATTAATACTCCTCCTCGTCAAAGAAGAAGTCCTCTTTGCTGGGATAGTCGGGCCAGAGATCCTCGATGCTTTCGTAAATCTCTCCCTCGTCTTCCATCTCTTGTAGGTTTTCGATTACTTCCATAGGAGCTCCCGAGCGCATGGCATAGTCAAGGAGCTCTTCTTTGGTTGCGGGCCAAGGTGCATCCTCTAATTTAGATGCGAGTTCAAGTGTCCAGTACATATTCTATCTTTTGTTTTTTTGTTTAATTAAACCTTTCTGTAAATAAGGCTGCAAAAGTATAACTTTTTTCCTCAATCGCAATCTTTCTTCCAAGAAATTTCGTCTACTCCTTTTATTTTGTTTAAGAAGCGTGCATAGACGAAGAGAAAGTCTGATAATCTGTTGACAAACGATAGTAAAACAGGATTGATGTGAACTTCCTCGGCGAGTGCGGCTATGAGACGTTCGGCACGGCGACATACTGTACGGCATATGTGGCTCTGTGCTGCCGGCATACAACCTCCAGGTAGGATAAAGGATGATAAGGAGGGAAGCTGAGCATCGAGAGTGTCAATCAGCTTTTCCAATTGCTCTATGTGGGTAATGGTAATGGCGCAAGATGGCTTCTCTTTTTCGGTATAGGGCATAGCGAGGTAGGTGCCTACATCAAATAGACGCGATTGTATCCATTGTAGTAGGTGGGTATCTACTTCGGGATGGGGTTCTATCATCGCTTCCAGTAGGCCGATGTGGGAGCTGAGTTCGTCTATAGTTCCATATGCGTCAAGTTGTAGGCAACTCTTCCTTACCCGACTGCCTCCGATAAGTGATGTGGTGCCGCTATCTCCACCACGCGTATATAGGTGACTCTTTTTCATGTTCGATTTATTTCCTGATATTTATCCAGTAATTGTTTTTGTGACGCGAGCTATTAAAAAAAAGTAGCCCGATGTTGCCAAGGTCATAGGTGATGCCCGTCTGTGAACTTTTTTGCAGTTCTTCCCACCAGTCGTACTTCTCCTTGCTGCTGCAGATATCTTCGATAACAATAAGTGACTGGTCGGTGACATGGGGTAGGGCGGCATCGATCACTTCTCGGTAGTGATCGGTGTGGGCTACATGGAGTAAACCTATTGTGCCTAATTCTTGGATTAGGTTACAGAAAATATCCATTTCATCGCCTTCTTTTATCTCTACTTGTGGATGTTCATTGAGCAGTGACTGCATGGCTCTTTTGCATGGCTCTGATGAAGTGATGGCGATGCATCGAGCGGAAGGACGCCCCAAGGTCATAGCATAAGTGGAAAGTCCTGCTCCGACTTCGATTATTGATTTGGCTTGTGTATAATTGGCTAATCGAAACAGTAATTTATTAATTCCTTCCGAGTACAATGGTAGATGGGCACTGTGTTTCTCTTTTAGTTCCTCAATCTCGGAATAGCCATAGTATGGTGATTTCTCGCGCAACACATGCTGTACGAAGTAAAAGTCGCTGGGGCTTTGTACTCCATAACCCCACGAATTACGTTTCCTTCTTATCCACTTGTTCATCGTAGTAGATGTTTTGTCGGCAGCAAAAATAACAAAAATAGATGAGTATACCCAAACGATGCAAAAAAAGATGTACATTTGTAGACCTTTTAAAATATACGTTATGAGTAATTCCATGAAGAGAGTCCTATCGTCTTTGTTGTTTTGCATTATTTTAAGAAATGTTTGTGCTGATCCTATCGGGCCTTCGCGTGCGCTTAAAATAGCAGCGTCCTATTGGGGGGATGTTTCTATGGAGGTGTCAAGCGCTCCTGCTCGTCGGAGTAGTAGTGAATTGGCCGTGAATGACACGTTGGCTCCCTATTATATTATTAGCCGAGGAGAGAACGCGGGTTTTGTAATTGTCAGTGGCGATGATTGCTTGCCTGAGATTCTTGGATACACAGATACAGGTGATTTCGTGGAAGGACAGATGCCTCCTGCACTTCTTGATATGCTAGAGGGCTATGCTGAACTCGTAGAGAAGGCACAAGCGGCAGGCGCGTCCACTCGAGCTCCACGAAATGTAGTGGCTGGGCGTACGAGTGTAGAACCGATTGTTAAGGCGCATTGGCATCAGTCCTCGCCATATAATGATCTGGCCCCCTTCATTACAAATACAACCAATAGAGCCTTGACTGGTTGTACATGCACGGCGGCGGTGATGGTGCTCCATCATTATCGTCGCGACCTGCCTGGTGAACTATTGGCCTCTACGCCTACGTATGGCTATGGCGATGCGCCTGTAATGGTTAGTTATCCTAAAGGTACTCCTATATTGTGGGATTTGATGCAGTATGATTACAATGGGGCCTATCCAGAAGAGATGCGTAATGCAGTGGCTGTGCTCAATGCTGCTTTCGGAGCAGGTATATGGCAAACTTATGGTAGCAGTACTTCGGGGCAAATCTCTAATATAGTGGATGGATACAATCAATATTTCAACTTAAGCAGTGTGTGTCAATACAAAGGAGGTACCAGCCAATCAACTTGGGAGAATTTGGTATATGGAAACCTCATCAAGGGACAACCGATGGTATATGCTGGCGTTCATCCTTCCAATGGAGGACACGCCATAATTCTTGACGGATATAATGCCAATAATGGACTATTTCACTTTAACTTCGGATGGGGTGGACAAGGTGACGGATACTATACATTGGATGATGAGACGGGGGTAAACGGATTCTCTGGCCAACAGGGAATGGTCTACAACATTGCTCCCAAGAAACCGAATGTAAGTGCAAAAATCCACGCTGCCCCCCAAGCCTATAGGCGTATGGAGACGACGATACGTGTTTCCGCGACTAATCATGGTACACTTGATTATGCGGGATTTAACCTTTATTGGAGTACATCGAACCGAGTACCTTCAAGTTCGACTAGCATCTCTGAGTCCAATTCGTCTTTGTCTCTTGCAAGCGATGAGAGTGGAGAGTTTACGGTTACTTTCAAACCTGCTGCGGAGCGTACTTATTACATCTACCTTACAGACAAGAATTGCAACGTACTTGACAAAGCGGAGATAGCGGTGCTGCCCGTAAATCCCGACTTAACATTAAAGTCCTTTGATATTACTGCTGGAGATGTTGTGGAATCTCATGAAAGTGGAACTTATCGTTTGCTCTACAATGATAAGCTACAGGCCTTTGCGGAAATAGAGAATAGTGCAGAGGCTACACCTATTCAGACAACCTTGCGTATGGAGCTGATGAAGTATAACGAAGGAACCAACGCAATGGAAACAGTAAAGACTATCACTATTCCGACTCAGAAGTACGAACCTGGAAGTGTAACCCGCGTGACTGCTGACATAACAGACTTGGAGGTGGGAGGTCGATACGCCCTATGTATCAAAAATAAATTAACCAATGTCACGGATGGTGATGCTTTGAATATGGGAAGTACCGATTCTATTCTGTACTTTAAGGTTTGTCCTCCAACGCTCGAATGTATGTCCGTTGATGGGACTGTTATGACCCTCTCGGGTGCATGGGATGCTTTGCTCTTCTCTACATTGGCTGTAAATCCGGAAATAACGGTCTACGACTTGACTCAAGTCTCTGATGTTAGCGGCCAGCCCATAGCTGTCAATCCTAATGCGCTATTCCTAGTGAACAAGGAAATGGATGGGTACAACATTGTTTGTGATGGCATGTGCGAGGATCTGCGTCTCCAGCCAAACTTTAACTTTGCTCCCATTGATGAATTTGTTGCCCGACGAGCAACTTTCACCCCGAAATGGGATATTAGTCAGGGATGGAAACCTTTTGCTTTGCCTTTTACGGCCGTAAGACCTCTTGGCTACTTGTGCCAGCGAGTGAAGTCTATCAGCTCTTCCGCGATTGCTGAGCAAGAATTTGTGGATACGTTGTATGCTTGTACACCCTATATGGTGATGACGTGTGATAATAGTCCCATCACCGCTAACGATGTGGTCGTAAGTAGCAATGGCGTATCGGAGATAGATACCATTCCTTCTTTTCAAGCGGTAGTCTCAACCTCCTACGCTGATGAGAATACGCTTGTGTATGGCTACGATGAGAAGGAGAGTTCGCAATATTTCACTCGTGCAGAGGCAGGTGCCAAGATAGCCCCCTTCACTGCAATCATAAAGTCTACATCAAAGAGGGTGCGCTCACATAGAACCACCTCTGCTCAAAATAAAAGCTATATGGCGTTGGCGCTGGCTATCGATGAGGCAAATCACACCTACGATGCGCTTCATTCCCAGATTGAGGATGAGTGGAATGCGGTGTTGCTTGATTCAATGCGTTATGCTTATGATGTATTCTCTACCATGCCGGAGGAAACTGACGAAATGCAGGACTATGCTTCGCGTTTGGTTGATTTGCTGAATACATATCGCTTGAAGCTGGCTCATGTGGCAGAGCCAATCTGTTATAATAGCTTGCTTGTTAACCCATCGTTTGAGCTGAAGACTAAAGAGGGTTGGACTGCAGGTAGTAATACTCAGTTGGTCTATTCTGGTAATCTAAACAACTTCGGAGTAGGTATGGATGGTAGCTGTCTTCTCTATGGAGATGCAGGGGATAGTGATATTAGTCAAACAGTCTCAGGATTGTCTCCCGGATATTATCGTTTGACTGCCATGGCGGGTGCAGGAGTAGATGATGCTGTAAGCTTATTTGCAGGGGAAAGAACTCTTGATATTAAGGCGCATCCAAGGGGGAAATATTACTTGACAGAATATGTCATTGACAGCATTAAAGTTGAAGATGACTTTTTGCCTATCGGGGTGAAAGGGGGCGAATCGTGGTATAAAGTGGATGACTTTAACCTATACTATCTTGGTAGACTTGATGACAATAATATCGACTCTGATGTTGAGCAGCCCTTGTTGCAACAAGCTTCACCTCTTCGTGCGGAAGTGATACACGACCTCTTCGGGCGCCGTATCGGTAGTGCTGAGGAGATGATTCCAGGTAACATATACATAGTGAATGGACATAAAGTTGTATGCAAAGAAGAGTAGCATCTAAAAAGTATTAGGAAATTTATGATGGACTGGAAGAAACTTATATCTGCTAAACGCTTGGGTATGGAATCGTTTCATGCAGAAGGAGCGGATGACCGCTCGGACTTCTTGCGTGACTATGACCGTTTGATCTTCTCGGCCCCCTTTCGGCGTTTACAGAATAAGACTCAGGTGTTTCCTCTGCCAGGGAGCGTGTTTGTACATAATCGGCTTACTCATAGTCTCGAAGTGGCTTGCGTAGGGCGGTCGTTGGGCAATAAGGTGAGCCGTGCGGTGCTGAAGCGCCGCCCCGAATTGGCAGACTCTCTCATTGAAGAAATTGGCAGCATTGTATCGGCAGCCTGTTTGGCTCATGACTTGGGGAATCCTCCTTTTGGCCATTCGGGCGAACGTGCCATATCTTCTTATTTCACGGAGGGGAAGGGGCAGGCTTTGCGTGAGCAGATGACTGCTGCCGAGTGGGACGATATTATCCACTTTGAGGGTAACGCCAATGCCTTCCGTTTGCTCACCCATCAATTTAACGGCCGTCGTAAAGGCGGTTTTGCATTGACCTACTCAACATTGGCCAGTATTGTGAAATATCCCTATTCGTCGTATTATTCGGGGGCGAAGTCGAAGTTCGGTTTCTTTAAGACTGAGGCTGATACTTTTCGCACGATAGCCGATGATTTGGGACTTATTCGGTTGAGTTCCGAGGGTGAGCCGCTTCGCTATTGCCGTCATCCACTTGTGTTTTTGGTTGAGGCTGCCGATGATATCTGCTATCAGATGATGGATATTGAGGATGCTTATAAACTGAAGATACTTACTCGTGAGGAGACCATAGCACTGCTCACGCCATTTATTGAGGAGCATAAGCAAGGCCATCTCACTGAGGTGCTCAATATGGTCACAGATAGTAATGAACAGGTCGCTTACTTGCGATCCAAGGTGATAGGCATACTTATCGATGAGTGTGTAGATGCTTTTATGCGCCATGAAGAAGAAGTCCTAAATGGAACATTCTCTGAACCGCTTATCAAGCATACAAGTGAGCGTTGCCGACAGGCATATAGGCAATGTTCAGAGGTGGCGGTAAAGAAAATTTATCGTTCGCGGGATGTGTTGGACATTGAACTTGCAGGTTTCCGTATTATCAACACATTGATTGAACTGATGATCGATGCAGTCACCCATCCCGACAAAGCTTACTCAGGGCTCCTTATTAATCGGGTTAGCAGTCAGTACGACTTGCATGCTCCCACACTCTATGGTAAGATCCAAGCAGTCTTTGATTATCTGTCGGGCATGACTGATGTTTTTGCTCTCGACTTGTATCGCAAGATTAATGGCAATAGTTTGCCTGCAGTATAGCCCCCCCCCCATAGAGTTTACGACACTTTCGCCTGAAAGAGTGTGAGGGATACGAACCAACCTCGAACGCTCTGAAGGGATAGGGCTTTGGGAAGGTATTGATGCGTTCCCGAGGCTTATGGAGTTGTGTCTCTTTGTCAACGGATGTGACTTGAGATTGTTAAAATTCTGCAGATTAGATTCTACTCGTTAGGTTTTTCCGCCAATTATGTGTACCTTTGCAGTTTGTTGAAAATGAGGGCGCGAGAAGTGCTTGGCTTTTGCTAAGGAGGTTTGCGCAAATGATTGGATAATAAAAGTTTACAAGTATATAATGAGAAAAAGATTATTGATGACCATCTTCGGACTGACTGTAACCTTTAGTACGTTGCTCGCACAGAGTTTTACGGTGAAGGGTACGGTTATCTCCAAAGAGGATGGCGAACCGCTGATTGGCGTGGCTATCCGTCCGTTGGAAAATCCAACAAGCGGTGTTACTACGGATTTTGATGGTAACTACTCCATTGAGTTGTCTGGTAAAGAGGCTACATTAAGCTTCACCTACCTTGGTATGCAGGAACAGCAGCACAAAGTGACTGCTAAAACAGGAAAACTTGATGTTGAGATGCTTTCTGACGCCCAGCTGATGGATGAGGTAGTGGTAGTGGCTTATGGTGTGAGAAAGAAGGGAACTATCGCCGGTTCGGTGTCAACGGTTAAGGCCGATAAGATTGCAGAGATTCCCGCTGCGGGTTTCGACCAGGCTCTACAGGGACAGAGCCCCGGTCTGATGGTGCTTTCTAACTCGGGTGAGCCTTCTAAGGCGGCTACATTCCAGATACGTGGTACCAACTCAATCAACTCGGGTACAGCGCCACTCTTCATTCTTGATGGTGTGCCCATTTCAAGCTCGGATTTCAATACCATCAGTCCGAACGATATTGAGTCGGTATCTGTGCTCAAGGATGCATCGTCAACCTCCATTTACGGTGCTCGTGCTGCCAATGGCGTGGTGGTAATCACTACCAAACGTGGCACGCAAATGGAGAAACCGAAGGTGACGGTGCGCTCACAGCTCGGTATATCTCAACTCGCCAGCTCTAAGGAATGGATGCTGATGAATACGGCAGAGCGTATCGCCTTCGAGAAGGAGCTGGGACTTGATGCGGGGCAGGACTATGACCTGCTGAGCCAAACAGATATCAACTGGCAGAAGGCAATCTTCAATAATCGCGCGATGCTTCAGAACTACGACTTCTCGGTGAGCCGTGCTACGGAACGTATGAACTACTTTGTGTCGGGCAATTTCTTTGACCAGGATGGTATTGCTATGGGATCTACATTCCGTCGCTACTCGTTGCGCAGCAATGCCGACGTGAAGACGGGAGAATGGCTCAAGATGGGAACCAATACGATGCTCACCTACGAAGAGGTACAGCAGGCTGAGGAGGGGTCGTATACACTCTATACTCCCATCTCGGCAAGCCGCTTTATGCTCCCCTACTGGAATCCTTATAAGGCTGATGGGGGTATAGCTTCATCGAAGGATGGCTCATGGAAGGGTACCACTCAGAATCCTATCGAGTGGATGTCTACCAACCCTCAAGATCTTAGAAAATACAAGTTGTTGAGTACAATATATGCAGAGGCTACTCCCATTAAGAATCTTACCTTGCGTTCGCAGCTCGGTGTGGATTTCTCGCTCTCGACAACCGACGTGAAATCGCTTCCCAGTTTTCCGGGGAACAATGGTATCGGTTCGGCGGCTAATGCGATGAGCAATGCGCTGCAGCTCACAGCTACTAATACGGCTAATTATAAGTTTAACCTCGATCATGTGCATGACTTTAATTTCATGCTTGGACAAGAGGGCGTAAATTTCCGTTCTGAGAGTTTCCAGGTAGTGACACGAGGACAGAATAACGATTATCTCACCAATCTCTCGACAGGAACGATGGCTACCTCATGGGCCAAGGGTTACTCAAGCTATAGCTATCTATCATTCTTCGGACGTGGTGAGTATAACTACATGGACAAGTATTACGCAGATTTCTCATTGCGTAGCGATGCTTCATCTCGCTTTGGTAAGAATGGACGTTGGGCTAGCTTCTGGTCAGTGGGCTTGATGTGGAATGCACTGAAGGAAAAGTTTATGCGTCCCTATACATGGCTTACCAATGCACAGGTGGCACTCAGTACTGGTACGTCTGGTAACTCGTCAATCCCCAATTACGACCATTTGGAGCTCGTAGGTGGTGGCTATATCTATAATGGTGAGTCGGGTATTGCTCCTTCGAGCGAGGGTAATCCCAATCTCAGCTGGGAGCAGTTGTGGAGTAGTAACCTTGCCTTGCATCTCGGATTCTGGCATCGTCTTAACGTGGACGTGGAACTCTATAATAAGAAGACCACCGATATGTTGATGCTTGTGCCTCAATCCTATGCAAACAACGGGTTTGGACAGCGTTGGGATAACGTGGGCGCCATGGTTAATCGTGGTGTTGAGATGTCTGTGAACTATGATGTCTTCCGTACCGAGAACTTCGTATGGAACATCAATGCCAATGCGTCATACAATCATAATGAGATTACTGAACTATACAATGGACTTGACGAGTACGAGATGTCAGGTACATCAACTAAACTTAAGGTGGGACATCCCGTGGGTGAGTTCTACATCAACCGCTATGCTGGTGTGAATCCTGCTAATGGTGATGCTCTTTGGTATGACAAAGAGGGTAATGTTACTACTGCATTCCGCGAGTCAGATAAGGTTCTCATAGGTAAGACCTATATGGCTCCTTGGCAAGGTGGTTTCGGAACCTCTGTGTCATGGAGGGGAATCTCGTTGAGCACACAGTTTGCTTGGGTGGCTGATCGTTGGATGTTTAATAATGACCGATTCTTTGAGGAGAGTAATGGTCTCTACACTGTATATAACCAGTCGAAGCGTTTGCTTTATGACCGTTGGAAGAAGCCTGGCGATGTTACTGACATCCCCCGCTATGGTGTGACTCCGCAGATGGACTCACGCTTCCTTGAGGATGCTTCATTCCTACGTATGAAGAACCTTATGCTCAGTTATACTCTCCAACCCAAGACACTGGAAAAGGTTAAGGGCCTTGGTGGCGCGCGTGTTTATGTGCAGGGACAGAATCTCCTTACCCTTACCAAGTTTAGCGGTATTGATCCCGAGTCGACTAGCAACGTGTATGCCGCGCAGTATCCTATGTCGCGCCAGTTCTCCATTGGTATGGAGTTAACATTCTAATCTCTACGAATTATGAAGAAACTCAAATCATATCTACTTATTGCACTCAGCGCGTGTATGCTGACATCTTGTTTGGATAAGTTCCCGCAAGATGAGATTCCTGCAGGTAGTGCTATCACCACCATTGAGGATGCCAATCAGGCAGTCATTGGAATCTATAATGCTTGGCTCAGTGGCGCTCTCTATAGTGGTTACCTTACCTTGCTGCCTGACTTACAAGCCGATCTGGTTTATGCTGTCAACGGATATACCAACACTTATGGTGACGTGTGGCGCTGGGACATCCTTGCTACCAACTCGCAGATAACCTCTGTGTATGGTGCGTTGTACGACGTTATCGGTCGATGCAATTTCTTGCTTGCCAACGTGGACAAGGTGCGTGGTAATATCTATAATGATGACGACTTTGACCGTTTGGAGCAATATTGCGGCGAGGCCTATTTCGCCCGCGCTTTGGCCTACTCAGAACTTATCAAGCTCTTCTGTAAGGCTTACGAGGGTGATGATGAGGCAACAGATGAGCTCGGCGTGGTACTGAGAAAAGAGTATTATAGTAATGCTCCCTTGGTGCGTGCGTCGCTGAAGGACTCATATGCCTTTGTTATCGAAGATTTGGAGCGTGCTGAGGATTGTTTGCAACTTACCGATGAAGAGGAGAAGGATGCAAGCCTGACTTTCTATAGCAGCCCATACTTCAGTATATACACGGTATACGCGTTGCGCGCACGTGTGGCACTTTACATGAAGGACTATGAGAATGCCATCAGATATTCGTCACTGCTCATTGATGGAGCAAAAGATAAGTTTGCATTGTCTAGCGCAAATCAAATATATACTACGATGACAGACTATCTGTCATATACAAATAGGAGCATCAGCTATTATGAATATATGTGGCGATATAATCTCTCTACCGAGAGCATTTGGCAGGTAGGTTTCACTACGACATCGTATGGAGGTGCTTTGGGCTCGGTTTTCTTCAATTGGGACTATGCGTCGTATAAGCCCGACTATGTGCCTGCGCAGTGGGTGCTCGAACTTTATGCTGCCAATGACATGCGTTACAGCGTATTCTTTACGGAGGTGACTACGGGCCATAGCCATGGGCTGACATGGCCTTTGCTTGCCAAGTATTGGGGTAATCAGGAGTTGTTTGATGCTGCGCAGTTACTGCATGTCTCTGAACCGCAGGTGTTCCGTTTGGCAGAGCAGTATCTCATCCGTGCTGAGGCATATGCACAAAAGCAGAATCCAGACTATTCAAAGGCCTCAAAGGATATCGAAGAGTTGCGCAAGGCGCGCTATAGCTCTGGAGCTTCGGCATCGTTGAATGCAGAGAATGCAATGGATATTATTGAGGAGGAACGCGTAAAGGAACTTTACATGGAGGGATTCCGTCTACAAGACCTGAAGCGTTGGCACAAGGGATTTGAGCGTACACCACAGCAGCAGTCGCTCTCTAACGGTAGCAGCCTCAAAGTGGAGGCAGATAACCCGCTTTTCGTGTGGCCCATACCACAACATGAGTTAGAGTCGCCCGATGCTAAGATAGAACCCAACGAAAGTAATAGATAATCAGGAGGACCATATATGAATAAAAAGATATTGTTTAGTGTTGTCGTATCGCTTGTATCGTTCGTAGGCTTCACGAGTTGTGAAGAGGAACGAATCGTATATAGCGGTCCGCAGTATATTATGTTTGCAGATACTCTCTCTGTTATAGGAGTGGAGGACAATGGGGAGTATGCTGATGTCTATATCTCTGCTACTAGGGCTATGGATAAAGACCAGACTCTTGCCGTGGAGGTAATAGAGACGGAAAGTAGCGCCATCGAGGGTGTACACTATACGATAGAGTCTAACACCGTAGTCATCAAAGCAGGCGAATTAGCAACTAGCGTCCGCATCCGTGGTCACTATGAGAACCTTACCGTTGACGAGAACCTTCCTGAGATTAAACTGCGTCTGATTTCTCCCGAAGAAACCCATTGGGGGCTCTATGAAAATAAGGGATTGGAGACCAAGGTCATGTTGCAGAAGGTTTGTCCGTTTGACATCAATGCCTTTACAGGCTATGCAATGATAACCTCGACCTTCCTTTATAACTACGTAGGAGGATACAATCGTCTGATTAAGACGGAAGTGGATTCTACTGAGGAGAATACCATTATCATGCGCGACTTCTATTATGATGGTTACGACGTGAAACTGCGTTTCACTACCGATGACCCGCTCAATCCGCTCATTGAGATGGATGATCAGCCTTTGGTGACCACAGGTGAGGCCTTCGGTACGAAGTATGGTGATGGCATGCTACACATCTACCAACCCAGCAACTACGTAAGCTATTATAGCGCATGCGAGAAGTTCATCTACCAATACATCACCCTTTGGGTGCCTGGTATGGCTGCGGGGACTAATACCGTAGGAACTTTCATTCAGGCCATAGAGTGGATTAGCGATGACGAGGCTCATGTATTAATGAATCAAGGATATTAATTAGAGCGATTAGGATATAATATGAAAATAATGAGAGATAAAATTAATGTCTTATTGTCGTGTTTGGTGGCAATGGCAGTCTGGAGTTTTACAGCCTGCGATGAGACTATGGGGGGGGATTCTACATTAGGCTTTCCCGCAAATACAATTGTTGCAGAGAAGTTCCCTGGTGATACTGTTCTGATCTCTTTCAATGTGGGATACAATTGGCGTCTGACCTCTGATAAGGACTGGTGTCGTGTTGATGGTGACTACAGAACGACATCGGGTAAGCCTGGTGAGCATGATGTTGTATTTGTGATTGGTGAGCCTGAAAATCTATTTGCAGCTGATGAGGCCTTGATTACGATGCGAATGAACGATGAGGAGCGTGTTGTCGCTCGCATCACATGTCTTGCTACTATGGAGTATGCGGTGGAGGTGAGTTCAGGCGATAGGGTATATGCAGAAGGCGAATCGATTGTTATTGACGCTTCTGGTGAATTGAATCTTAATTTAGCTTCGAACTTTAATATTGAGAAACTTGGCACTAAGTTCCCCACTTGGCTTGAGATGCAGCGTGTGGATATGCTTATGACCTTGAGGGTAAAGGCCGATTCGTTGAAGTATATCTTCAATAATGACTGTGACTCATTGCTTTTGTTCAAGGATAGCACCTATCGTAGTAGCTATCACGTGCAGTATGTGGGAATGGAGCCTCGAACGGTTCGTATTGACGGCCAACAGGAGAACCCTCTTGTTGTATCCCGAGACGCAAAGCGTGTATACGTGAACAGTGTGGAAGGTGCACGTAAGGAGATGCCGATTTCATTTACAGTTGCGGCTTTGAACGACGATTATCAGGTTGTGCCTTTGAGTTATGACAACATCAATGGGTATAGCATATTGGAGGAGAAATGGTTTGAACTGACTGATGATGGCTGTGGCAATCTCACTCTTTCCGTAACAAAAGAGAATGAGGGCAAGGACCGCAATGTTACTCTCTTGGCATTTCCCAAGATTATAGCCGATAGTTTAGCTAATATTGGCATAGGCGGTTTAGTAGACTTTCTATACGAAAATGTTGATGGTGAGACGACATTGAAAGCAGATGCCAAGCAGTATCTTTTAGTTCAGATGTCGCAATATGGCTTAACGAATATTACTATTGATCCCGAGGCACGATGGGGATTGAAGGTGGCTGTAGATGGTAAGACCTATACTACTTCGACCTTGACCGATACGCTTGATGCCCCACTTACGGCGACTATCACAACAGACAATGGCTATCAGCTAGTGCATGTAAGCTATGACAACGAAGTGGGCTGTGTGATTATCCCAGAGACGGATAGTTGGATGAATGTTGCCGATGATGGATATGGGAATATTGAGGTGACCTTTGAGCGCAACCAAGGCAATATGCGTACGGCCTATCTTCTTGCGTTGCCCACCGTAATTGCCGAGGATAAGGAAAACCTAGCATCAGAATTGTTTGCAGTGGCAGAAGGACATGAGGAGGGCCCCCTGGAAATTAGAGACGATGCAGTGAAGTATGTAGTGGCTCAGTTCATCCAAGAAGCTGAAGAGGAAAGTTCTTTGAAAGTCATCGACGCGAACTTCGGTTGGAAATACCTCACCATAGCGAATGAGACAGAGGAGAAATGGCTTAAGGTAGCTGGTGCTAAGGGAATCGGCCCCAAGAAGGTCTTCAGAGCAGAATTAAAGACCGGCGTTTCGTATCTGCTTAACCCCTTGCTCGCAGACGATGTGTGGAACCCAGGAGAGGAGACTCGCAATGACCGTATCGAGGTCTATGGTGAAAGTGGCGTGAAATATACTCAAGGAAAAACGGATGGTTGTCACTATGAAGCCGAGCCCACGAAGATGGAGGAAGAAGAGGGTGAGTATATGCTTGTCCAATTCAAGGCTCGTTACGAGGTGGAGGAAGAGTACTATATCATCTATTTTGTGACAGCCGATGATGTCTATCTGAAGGCGTTGGTTGTCTACAACTATTGGGAATAAACGCAAATAAATAAATACGATTATTAAGATTATATATGAAATATTCATTATTCCGTAATTCCTTTGTTGCCTTGGTCGTTGCCGTGTGTGCCATGGTGGGCTTCACGGGTTGCACTGAAAAGGATGACGAGCTAAATGCTGCGTATGGCTATGTGCAGTTCAGACTCTTCAAGAATGACACGGCACCCAAGGAGGGAGCTACTCGTGGTAGTGATCCGTTGGAGTATCTTTCTGATGCTTACAAAGTGGGTGTGTCGTTGGAGCGTCCTGATGGTTCGGTGATCGAGCAGACACTCATGCTCCGTTCCTATGATGTTGAGAATGCTGCATACGGTATGCGTAGCGACAAATTGCAGTTGTTGGCGGGTGAGTATACAGTGACGGGTTACCGTTTGTATGGTAAGGTTGATGAGGTAATCGCTACTGAGGAGTTGTCTTCATCGGCTTTGTCATTTACTATTGTTGAGGGTGGGCTTGTCTACCAAGACCTTGCGGTGGACGTTGTTCCTCGTGGTAAGGCTTCGTTCCGCCTAATCAAGCCTGAGAGTTTTACCACTCCAGCAACTCGTGCTGCTGAGTCGGGAGCCTATCCTTTTAGTGATATCAAGGCGGTTAGTTTTACTTTAGGACGAATTCTGTCTGGGGGTGGCCATGAACCTGTAGATATAAAGAATGTGTTGGTGCAGCTTGAAGAGGATTTTCACGATTATTCAGTGGATGGCTCTGGATATAATGCACAGACTACCTCGTTGGCTGTTGATACCGTAGTGTGGCTTAAAGCTGGCGAGTATGTAGTCTTGAACTATACTACATATTCGGATAAAAAAGCCACAAAGGCCCTTGAAACAGCAGTGGTAAAGGCTGCCAAGCCATTTGTTGTAGGAGATAATGAATTTGCTGAAAATGTGGAGATTACCATACTTCTAAGTGAAACAGCTGAGTACATCAAGGACTATCTCGCTCTGAAAGAGATTTGGGATGCTCTGGATGGACCGCACTGGAGCTACTACGGCGAGGCTGAGGCTCCTGGATGTAACTGGGACTTCAACAAGGATCTTGATCTATGGGGTCAGCAACCAGGTGTTGCTCTTGGTGATGGTGGCCGTGTGGTGTCATTGTCATTGGCAGGTATGGGCGCTCGTGGTTATGTGCCCGATGCTATCGGTCAGCTCACTGAGTTGGAAGTTCTCTCATTGGGTACTCATGACGAGTTGTTAGGAGGACATCTCTTTGAGGATGTCAGTGCTAATATGAGCATTGAGCAGAAGCAGGCTATTCGCATGGATTATCATGATAAGTTCCTTGCTCGCGATGTTCGTGAGGGGCTCTCTGATATATTGAAGGAACAGATTAATCGTGATGGTAAGCAGCCGGCTATTACTCCAAGCAGTCGTATCAACCTGAAAGACGTACAGTTTGGAAAGAAGACCAACCAGATTAAGGGTATCTCACGTGCGATGATGCGTCTCACCAAATTGCAGCAGTTTTATATTGCCAATTCGCCCATCACTACAGAGCAGTTCTTTATGGACGTGAAGGATAACTCTCCTTTCTATGAGGAGCAGTCGGAGTGGAGCTGGAGCGACCTGGAGTTGCTTACCGATGTGGAGATTTACAATTGTGCCGAGTTGGATAGCCTTCCCATGGAAATGTTCGATGAGGATGGCTTACCCGAATTGCAGTCACTCAACATCGCTTGCAATAACGGCATTAGTGCCGAGCAGCTCAAGAAGGATTGGATAAGTATCATCGAAGGCAATAGTGGTGACCGTTTACAATTGCTTTATATGGGCTACAACAACTTGAAGGAGTTTCCTGAATATGAGCACCTGAGCAAGATGGTCAAATTAGCTTTGCTCGACTGCACCAATAATCAGATCGAAACCTTGCATCCTTTCGGTAAGAATGTGAACCTCACCAAGTTCTATCTTGATTATAATAAGATTAAAGAGATTCCCGGACACCTTGATGCTGACGGATATGAGTATTTCTTCGGTTACTATGATGTAGAGCTCTTTTCGTGCACCAACAACCAACTCAAGTTGGTCCCCAATGTGTTCAATGCCAAGTCGGTAAATGTCATGGCATCGGTAGACTTCTCTTATAATGAGATCGAAGGTTTTGAGAATGGAGATGCTCACCGTGGTATCAATGCAACCTCAGTGTCGCTCTCGTATAATCGCTTGGAGTCTATGCCCTCCGTCCTTTTTGCCACTGCTTCGCCCATGACAACATTGGTGCTTTCTGGTAATGGCATGACGAATATTCCTGAAGGGTCGATGAAGGGTAAGTACGCAAAGTTCTTGCAGACTCTTGATCTCAGTTATAACAAACTGACTGATTTGCCTAAGGATTTTTGGGCTGACAATCTCCCCTATCTCTATGGCATTGACCTCAGCTACAACTGCTTTGAAGAGTTTCCCTACGAACCGCTTGATGGTGCCTATTTGACCACTTTCGGTTTGCGCCATCAACGTGATGCGCAAGGTAACCGTACACTCAAGACATGGCCTACGGGACTCTACACTTGTCCCAGTCTCGTCGCATTCTATGTAGGTTCGAATGATTTGGGTAAGATTGACGACACCATATCTCCCTATCTCCGCTATTTTGAGATTAAGGACAATCCTAACATCTCTATTGACTTGTCAGACGTATGTGATTACTATCGCTTGGGTTACAACCTGCTTATTTATGATAAGACTCAGGATATCCGTGGGTGTGACTATTTGCTCGAATAAATGAAATGGACGAATATGAAGAAGATAACTATATTATTTGCTATAGCTGTAGCGTTCTTTGCATCTTGTCGTGAAGAAAATGACAATTATGAGAGCTTTACCATTGATAAGCTGGAAGGTATCTTTGCTGCCCCCGAGGGTGGTACCGAGTATATTCAGGTATCTTCAGTGGTAGAGTGGACTGCCAGTGCTAACCAACCTTGGGTAAGTATCTCTCCAGCTAATGGTATCGGTCAAACCAAATGTAGCATCTTTGTTGACTCGACATTGAGTAACAATGTTCGTGAGGCCAAGCTGACCTTCGAGACCGCTGAAGGCGACAGACACACTGTGATGATCGAACAAGCTGGTTTCGGTAAGTTTATCAACCTTAAGGACTCGACTATAACAATTGAAGCAGCTACCAATCGTATTAGTGACCGTTATTTTGAGATAGAGGTGGGTTCTAATGTGAATTTCAGAATCAATGTTGTTGATAGCTTGAATAATCCGATTACATGGCTTACCCCTAAAGATGCGGAGGTGAAACCCAATCTTGATCGTCCCTCACGCCCACGTTCTACCAAGGTGAGGTTCGACTGGAAAATCAATTCTGACACCATTGCTCGTGTTGCCTTTGTCAACTTCCTTCCGCTTGATGAGGCCGACAAGTTGGAGAAGGTTGCTACTTTGACTCTTACTCAGGAGGCTGCTCCTGTAATTCCAGATAATCGTTTGGGTGACTCTTTGGCAGTGGTTACCATTATCAATCGTCTGCAGCTCTTGAGTCCATGGGATATGAGTGAGAATATGCAGTATTGGGAAAATGTAAAGCTTTGGTATAGCACCGATAAAGAAATTCTCAATGGGGAAGTGCCCCGTGAAGCTATTGGTCGTGTGCGTGAGGCAAACTTCATGATGTCCAATACCAAGGAAAGCATTCCTTTGGAGTTGCGTTATCTCAAGTATATCGAGACACTCAACATCTACAGTAATGTCAATACTATGTTGCTGAGCATTGAACTCGGCAGTGAGATTTGTGATCTTGAATATCTGAAACACCTACAGATTGGTGCTTTTGGCTTGGTGTCGTTGCCCGATGATTTCGTGAAGCTCGGTGATAAACTCGAGTCGCTTGATCTCAACTCAAATAACTTCCCCGAGGTACCCTCAATACTTACTCCAGAGAACTTCCCCAAGCTGAAGAAGCTCGACCTTCTGGCTTGTCGTCGCTGGACGGTTTCGGATCTTCGTAAGAAGGATAATTATGAGGATGGCATAGGCATGCACTTTAGGTCTACTGTAAATGAGGATAACTCTTTGCGTCGTTTGCTCCTTTGGGAGAATTTGGAGGAGTTGCGTCTCTCAAACAATTATATTGAGGGTCAGATTCCCGACTTCAAGGTGGGCGAAGATGGCGTAGTAGCATGGAGTGCTGCCGATGTCGCAGCTTGGGGCGGCGATACCATCAAGAATCTTGCTCTTGAGGAGCGACCTAAGATTCTTCCCAATATGAAACGCCTTACCTTGAACCTCAATTTCTTTACAGGTAAACTGCCCGGTTGGCTCCTCTATCATCCCCATTTGCTCGACTGGTTCCCCGAATCGCTTGTCTATATGCAGCAAGTCAATGCCTACGACTCTGAGGGTAAGCCTTCAAAGTTTGATAATGAACCGACCGATTATGAATATTACTTCAATTTCTTCCCCGGTTATCGTGAGAAGTATGAGATAAAGGAGGAATTTGAAGATTAAGACGCTATACGGAATATGAAAAGAACCTATATATATGCCCTTATCATAGGGCTGTTTGTTGCCGCTTGTAACGATGCAGAGTTTGATGTGACGAATGGTGTTGTATCCGAATCTGAAGACATTTTCATCCCCGAAGATGCCGAGGAAGGTGAATTGCTTATCAAGTTCGTGCCTGAGATGACTGCCATTCTCGACCAGATTGCCGAGGAGGCTTCTGATAGGGTGATGACTCGTAGTGGTATTCCCTCTACCGATGAGGTCTTACGTATCCTTGGTAGCTATGAATTGGAGCGTGTGTTCCCCATTGATCCCCGTCATGAGGAGCGTACTCGTGAGGGTGGTATGCATCTTTGGTATATTGTACGTTTTGATAAGAGTACCGACCTTAAGGTAGCAATCCGTAGCCTCAAACAACTGGGTGAGGTGTCGAAGATTCAGTGCAATACGACATTGAAGCGTGTTGACCGCAGAGAAAGCAAACCCGTAGCCATCAGCCGTGAGCGTTTCAATAGTGCTCCCAATGTGGCTAACGCACCATTCAATGACAAGGGGTTATATTTCCAATGGGGTTATATTAACAATGGAGGATATCCTGAGATTGAGCAACCCGAGTGGAATGCGCTCGCCCTTCCTGGTGCCGATGTGAACTGTCAGCAGGCATGGAATATCTACCCCGAGGCAGGCGACCCAGAGATTATCGTAGCTGTGCTCGATGAGGGCGTGATGTGGAGTCACCCGGACCTTGCTGCCAATATGTGGGTAAATGAGGATGAAGAGTATGCCTCAAATGAGGATAATGATGGTAACGGCTATGCCGGTGACCGTTATGGATACAACTTCGTGAAGAATTCTCCAGTTATTTGTTGGTCTGAGAATTACGATACTGGTCATGGAACACACGTGGCTGGTACTATTGCTGCTGCTAACAATAATGGCGAGGGCGTATGTGGCGTGGCTGGTGGTAATGGTACTCCAGGTACAGGTGTACGCATCATGTCGTGCCAGGTTATTGATGGCATGTATTCGGTGACACTTGCCCAGGAGGCGCGCGCCTTCAAGTATGCAGCCGATAATGGGGCTGTCATTGTGCAGTGTAGCTGGGGTTACAACAGTGCTTTGGCCAATATGATGGAGGGCTATACTCCCGGTCCAGCCTCCGAGGAGGAGTGGTCGACCCTTTATCCGCTGGAGAAGGAGGCTATCGACTACTTTATCCACAATGCGGGTTCGCCCAATGGCGTTATCGAAGGTGGTATTGCCATCTTTGCTGCTGGTAACGAATATTCTGCTATGCCAGCTTTCCCCTCCGCCTATTCCAAGTGTTTGAGCGTGGCAGCCATTGCAGCCGACTATACTCCCGCAGGATATACTGATTATGGTGTAGAAGTTGACTTCTCGGCTCCAGGTGGTGATACCGAGTACTATGGTACACTCCTCGAGAACAATGACGGCACCGATTGGATGAATCCCAATGGTGCTATCCTCTCTACCTTGGTTATCAATGGTGAGGCAAGCTATGGATACTACGAGGGAACATCGATGAGCTGCCCCCACGTGTCGGGTGTGGCGGCCCTCGGCTTGTCGTATGCACTAAAGCAGCGTCGTCACTTCAAGGCTGAGGAGTTTGTCGAACTGATGAAAGCTACTTCTCGCGATCTGGATCATTATTACGTTGATAAGACCAAGGTGTACAACTACAACCACTCATCGGCAGGCTACTCTGTGGTGCAGATGAAGTTGAACAACTATCGGGGCAAGATGGGCACCCTCATTGATGCTGGCGCATTGCTTGAGGCGATTAAGGGTGGTGCTGGTAGCGATATGCGTGTGCCTAATGTTGTTGTTGCTCCTGGCGAAGAGCAAGTTGTCGATTTGGCGAAGTTCTTCGTTGATGGTGAAAAATTCTACTACATTGTGAAACTCGCTTCTACGACAGTTGCTGATGCTAATATAGCTAACAATACTCAGTTGGTGGTGACTGGTGTTGAGCCTGGTGTGACAACCGCCACCATAGAGGTTCACAATGAAAATTCACAGGTCATCAATAAGCAGTCTATCGCTATCACCGTACGTAAGACGGGCGGTAATGGCTGGATGTAAACTATTCAGAATTCATCATTCACAATTCATAATTTAAAAAGTCGTGTTGCGTAGAGTCTACATATTGTCTTGTATGCTATGGTGTGTAGTTACCGCTGGTGCCCAAGTGTCAATGAGTAATCTCACACGTGCACAGATTGACTCCATTATGAACCCTACGCTGCACGCCGAGGCTGCAAAGACGTTGCTTGCCGATGTCCCGTCCTATGACTTGGGCAAGTTGTCTGAGACTGATAGCCCCGTGTCTCACACCTTCCGACTGCGCAACGTGAGTGGAGAGCCTCTGCGCATCAAGAGGGTACGCACAACGTGTGGTTGTACGGCAGCGTCCTATGATAGTACACTTGTTGCCCCTGGTGGGGAGGTGATGATAACCTTAACCTATAATCCCAAGAATCGTCCAGGTACTATCGATGTGGATGGCTTTGTCTACATCGAGGGTTGCGACCGCCAACCCATGGCGCGTCTCTCGTTCTATGGTGAGGTGCTTGATAGCGATCAGTGGCGTCATCTGCCCTATATGATGGGTACACTTCGTTTGAAACGCAAGGAGGTACATTTCGCTGAGCTACCCGCAGGAGGTAAGACCACGATGCGCGTTCTCTGTGCCAATAGCGGAACGAAGCCCTTGAAACTGACCTCTCGCATACTCCCCTCGTATGCTTCGCTGCATACCGATCCGGCAGTGATCGCTCCGGGCGAAGAGGCAGACCTGTTCATTACCATTGATGTGGACAAGCTGCCCCGAAAGGATGGAACAATCCAGGTGCCACTGATAGTCGAAGGGGTAGGGGGAAAGCCTTCTGAACGTACATTGCAAATTGTAATCGAACGATAATAGAAATAAGAAACATAACTAAAGATATGAAGAAGATAACCAACTTGCTGATGCTGCTTGCTGTGGCTCTATTTGTGGCATGTGACGAAACTATCGAGACTCCCGAAACTCTGGAGGTGAAGCCCTATACTATTGAGGGTACTTGGATGTTGGCCGAGCTGAATGGCGCTAAGCTTGCCGATAATGCTTATGTATACCTCGTGATTGACCGTGGATACACCTACGAGATCTATGAGAATACCGCTTCTATGTATCCTGTGCTTTTCACTGGCAAGTATGCGCTGGAGTATGATTGGCGTGCAGGCGATGTTATCAGTGGTACCTATGATTATGATCTCGGCGCTTGGGGGCATGAGTATGTCATTACCGACCTTTACGAAAAGTCTATGACCTGGACTGCCAAGGATGATGCCTCATACGTACAGAAGTTTGTGCGTGTAACGGAGGTCCCCACCGAGATTGTCGAGGCTGTGCGCAAGTAGCGATTTTGCGGGTATATTCTCGGAACTGAACAGGTATATTCCTTAGGAGAATTGGGCCTTTCCTCTATGTGTAGAGGGTAGGCCCAATTCTCTTTTCTGCTAAACACTGTAAAACTCAATAATTATCGTACAAATTATTGAGATATTCAAATTTATTATTTACCTTTGCTTGCTACTTTATGTGTACTATGGAGGATAAGGTGAAGGAAACGGTACGTTGTACCTTCGAGCAATATCTGCAGAACAAGGGTTTACGCAAGACGCAAGAGCGTTTTGCTATCCTTGATGCTATATATTCCATAGAGGGACATTTTACCATGGAGGAGTTGATGGACATGATGAATGCAAGTAAGTTTCACGTGAGCCGCGCCACACTCTACAACACCATGGAACTGCTCACTGATGCCCATTTGGTAATCCGTCACAAGTTTGACAATAGCTCTCAGTATGAGAAGTCATTCAATATGACTACTCACTTTCATCGTATCTGTATGTCATGTGGCAGCGTCACCGAGGTGCGCGACGAGAAGTTGCGTCGGGTGATTGAGAATGCCCACAGTAAAGGCTTCTCCATTGCTCATACCTCGTTGTATATGTATGGTATGTGTTCCAAGTGTATGGCTGTCAAGCGCCGTAGAGAGAATAGGGAGAAGAAGCTAAGAGAACAAAGAAACAACAAATAATATAATCATGAAAGTAGATGTATTGTTAGGCCTCCAATGGGGCGATGAAGGAAAAGGTAAGGTCGTTGACGTGCTCACTCCGCGCTATGATGTGGTAGCCCGTTTTCAGGGCGGTCCCAATGCGGGTCACACTCTTGAGTTTGAAGGACAGAAGTATGTGCTCCGCTCTATCCCCTCGGGAATCTTCCAGGGTGATAAGGTGAATATCATTGGTAATGGTGTAGTACTTGATCCTGCACTCTTCAAAGCTGAGGCTGAAGCCCTCGAGGCATCGGGCCACCCCTTGAAGGAACGTCTGCATATCTCCAAGAAGGCACACCTCATCATGCCTACTCACCGTGCTCTCGACGCTGCTTACGAGGCAGCCAAGGGTGATGCCAAGGTAGGTACTACAGGTAAGGGTATCGGCCCCACCTATACCGACAAGATTAGCCGTAATGGTCTTCGTGTAGGTGACATTCTCGGTGATTTTCCCGCCATCTATGCAAAGGCTAAGGCACGCCATGAGGAAATCCTCAAGAGCATGAACTATGAATACGACATCACTGAGATTGAAAAGGAGTGGATGGCTGGTATCGAGTACCTCCGCCAGTTCCCCTTGGTAGATAGTGAACACGAGATCAACAATCTGCTCAAAGCCGAGAAGAGCGTTCTCTGCGAAGGTGCTCAGGGCACCATGCTCGACATCGACTTCGGTTCGTATCCCTTCGTGACCTCTTCAAATACCATCTGCTCAGGTGCTTGCTCTGGCTTAGGTATTGCCCCCAACAAGATTGGTAACGTATATGGTATCATGAAGGCCTACTGCACACGAGTAGGTAGCGGCCCCTTCCCCACTGAACTCTTCGACGAGACTGGCGACAAGCTCTGCACCATCGGTCACGAGTTTGGTTCGGTAACTGGCCGTAAGCGTCGTTGCGGATGGATTGACCTCGTAGCGTTGAAATATTCAATTATGATTAATGGTGTCACGCACCTCATCATGATGAAGGGCGACGAGCTCGACACCTTCGAGACCATCAAGGCTTGCGTGGCTTAGCGCATCAATGGCGTAGAGACCGAGGAGTTCCCCTATTCCATTGAGGGCGAGGTAGAGCCCATCTACGCAGAGCTTCCCGGCTGGCAGTGCGATATGACCAAGATGACTTCTGAGGAGGAATTCCCCGAGGAGTTCAACAACTATATTACCTTCCTTGAGGAAGAACTGGAGTGTCCCATCAAGATCGTTTCTGTGGGTCCTGACCGTGATCAGACCATCGAGCGTTATAATGATTGATTCCGCGGTAACTACCGCGACACTCATCGGTAGTTAGCGATGTTTGGCTCGGTAGTTAGCGAGATGCTCATCGGTAGTTAGCGATGTATAGCTCGGTAGTTAGCGAGATGCTCATCACTAACAAGTGACGCGGAACGACGGACTATAAAAAACGGATAGTATATATATAAGGAATAGAGAGACAATGAACCCTATTTGGATAATCTTCATCGGTATCACCCTGCTCAGCTGGATTGTACAGGCCAACTTGAACCGCAAGTTCGAGAAATTCTCCAAGATACCTGTCGGTGGAGGCATGACTGGCCGCGATGTGGCCGAGAAGATGCTGCGCGACAATGGTATTTACGATGTTAGGGTTACCTGCATCGAGGGGCATTTGACCGATCACTACAATCCTGCGGATCATACCGTCAACCTCAGTCGCGACGTGTATGAGACGTGCAGCGTCGCGGCAGCTGCCGTGGCAGCTCACGAGTGTGGCCATGCCGTGCAGCATGCTACTGCCTATGGTCCCTTGAAGATGCGCTCTGCTCTTGTGCCTGTCGTATCGTTCGCCTCCAAGTGGGTGTCGTGGATACTGCTTGCAGGTATCATTATGGTGGAGAGTTTTCCGGGTATCTTATTGTTCGGCATCGGCTTGTTTGCTATGACCACTCTGTTTAGCTTCATTACTCTTCCCGTAGAGGTTAATGCCAGTCAGCGTGCACTCGCATGGCTCGACCGTTCGGGTATCACCTCATCGTATAATCATCGTGATGCCGAGAGCGCTCTGCGCTCGGCTGCCTATACTTACGTGGTGGCGGCCCTCAGTTCACTGGCCACGCTGGTATATTACGTGATGATATATTTGGGACGCAGAGATTGAACTCTTAAGACAAATACTAATGATAAAATAAATACATTTTAATTAACTTTTTTACTAACAATTTTAAAACACAAAACCATGAAGAAAATTACTTTATTGGCGATGAGCTTTATTATGGCTCTGACTGTGAAGGCTCAGTATGGTACAGACGTTACAAGTCTGTTGACCAATCCTGACTTCGAGAGTGGCACTGATGGTTGGACTACCACCGGAGGTGTGAAGATTGCTGGTACTGCAGCAAACTATGGTTACAGCGGCACCAGTTTTATGGAGGAGTGGGTTCCTTCAAATGAGAATCTTGGTAATCGTGAATGGTCACAGACGATTGAGGTTCCCAATGGCGTTTACTCTGTTAGAGTTCTTGCCCATGCTATTAAGCAGAGCGACGGCTCAGTGGTTCCCTCAGGTGTTGTAATCTATGCCAACTCTGATGAGGTTCCCGTGACAACAACCAACACTAATCCTCCTACTGAGTATGTTGTTGCTACAGTTGTTACCGACGGTAAGTTGACTATTGGCTACCGCATCACATCTTGTAACATTAACTGGACTGCTTGGGATAACATCCGCCTTACCCAGTATTTGTCTGAGTCTGAAGACGAGGCTAAGACTTGGTTCGCAAAGGACGAGATGAATCTTTTGAAGGAAAGCTTGGAGCTCGTTATCGAGAACCAGATGGATGCAGAATTGAGAGATGCTATCAATGAGTCTTTCGCAGCTATCGAGACTGTGGAGACTTTCGCAGATGCTGAGGCTTTGTGGAACACAATGAAGGCGCAGGCTGCCGAGGCTGAAGCTTGTGTTGCAGCTTACGAGAAACTCATTGTGAAGATCGATGAGGTATTGGAAATGGCTGACAACCATGACGACACCGATGCTTTGTATGATGCTGTTGGTGAAGCCGAAGATGCTTACAACGAAGAGCTTCTTTCTGCAGCTGAGGCATTGGCAATGATTGATGCTTTGAATCAGGCTGTCTATGAGTACGAGATGTCTATCGCCGATGGTAGCATCGCTTTTGACGTAACTGAAAGATATGTGACCAATGCTGCATTGCGTGACAACAACAAGGGTTGGTCAGGTAACAATCCTGCTTTCGGACAGGGCGTAGCCGAATTCTACAATATAGACTTCGATATCTACCAACAGCTCACAGGTATTCCTAATGGTAAGTATGTAGTGAAGGTTCAGGGCTTCTATCGTGAGGCTGGTAATGACGGTGGTAATGCATACAATGCTGGTAGCGAAGACCTCACAGCCAAGTTGTATGCTAACAGCGACGAGGTATCTTTGATGTCTCTCTATAAGTATACCGCTGCTGAGATGGGCGTTACAGAGAATGTTCATGGCAATGGTCAGATTGATGGACTTACCTCTGCCAACTTGGCATTCAGCACAATGAACTCATTGACAGGAGTGAACTACTATGATGAGAATTCACTCACCGTTATCGTAATGGATGGTAACCTCAAGTTCGGCTTGCGCAATGCAGGTCATAAGGGTGGCTCATGGTGTGCATTCCGCGACTTCAAGTTGTTCTACTACGGTAACTTCCCCTCTGTTAACCTCCAGGGTAAGATGAATGTCGCAAGAGATTATCTTGATGCAAACGAGGCAAATATTCCTGCTGCTGTATGGTTCATGGTAGACGAATATCTCTACAATCTTGAAGGCGAAGGATATACTGAAGAGGGTGCTTACTCTGATGAAGAGATTAATGCTGTAATCTTGGCATTTGATGCTATGTGGGCAGAGGCTTTGGCGGCTGTAGATTTGTTCGCTAGTCTCAAGGCTCAGGCTCAACGTATCGAGAATGAGTTGATTCCTCTGGGTTATCCTGGTGCAGATGCATTGTGGGAGCTCTTGGAAGAGGCTGAGGCGTATTTCGATCAAGAAAGTGAAGAACCCATAAACACCTACGAGGCATTGCAGGCTTTGCAGGCTCAGTTCGATGCTGCTATCGTAGATTACTATTTGTCACAAGAGGCTACTGAGGATGTAGCTGCTGACTTCACCTACTTCGTGCCCAATCCTAACTTCGAGTTGAAGGGTGACTGGACATGGTCTGTAGTTGGTGGTGGTACTGACCAGTGGAATGGTGGTTGTCGTCCTTCAGCAGAGGGTGGCGCTAACCGTCAGGGTGTTAATCTCTGGGGTTGGGGTATCACTTCAGTAGATGTTCATCAGACATTGACTGGTCTTCCCAATGGTCTCTATAAGGTAAGTGCTGAGATGATCACTCAGACAAACTATGCAACCGACCAGCATGTATATGCTACAGGTGCTGCTACCGTAACTTCTGACTATTTGACCGTTACTGGTTGGGATACCTACGAATGGACAACCTTGACAACCAATGACTTCGCTGTAGTTGTTGATGGTACTCTTACTATCGGTGCTGCTGCTTCACAGGGTGGTACCAACTCTGAGGGTTGGTTCCAGGCTACAAACTTCAAACTCTACTATCATGGTCCCGCTTCAAACGAGCACCTGCAGGGCGCTTGGGAAAGCTTGAAGGCTGAGGCTCAGGAGGCTGTAGAGGTATTGCTCCCCAGCGAGGAGAAAGATGTTGTCGCTTCTTTGGCTGAGGCTACCTCAGTAGCAGATGCTGGTAACTATGCAGAGGCTTGCGGCCTGTTGAGCGCTACTCTCGAAGTTTGGGATAGCACTATCGTAGCAAGTAAGAACTTCTATGGTGGTTACTATGCTAAGCTCGACACCATCCGCTTGTACGACGCTTATGATGGCTGCGAGATGGTATACAGCTTCGCTGATGCTACTATTGCTTTGGCAGACGCTATCTTGGCTTCTGACACCACCACTTGCAAGGTATTCCCCACTCTCAATGAGCAGTTGCATGCTTATGCTAACTACGCTTCTACATTGCGCGATGCTGAGAATGAGATGAAGAGTGGCAGCTATGCAGAGGCTTATGTTAACTATCTGAAGGATGAAATTATCGCTGCTCAGCTTGCTAAGTTGAATGCTTCTCTCGTAACTGTTGAGAAGTGTGACGAACTGAGAGCTGACTTGCAGAAGGCTATCGATATCTTGAAGGGTACTGTTAACTTCGGTAAGGAGATCGAAGAGGGTGACGTAACTTACTTGATCGTTAATCCTACCATTGCTACCGTTGAAGGTGAGGATCTCGCAGGATGGACTATCGTGAAGAACAAGGCGACTAACTGCGGAACCAATAAGGGTGAGCACTACGAGGGTGTAGCTGCCAACTCATACTTGGATGCATGGAATGGTACAGCAGGCACCATGAACTCTACGTTCTACCAGCAAATCGGTGGTATACCTGATGGTACATACAAGCTCACTGTAGCTGCTCGTACCGATGGTGACGGTGTATGTGTATTCGCTGCTACTGCTTCTGAAATTGCTGATGCTTCTACTCAGTGGGCCGATGTTAAGAACTATGGCGCATGGCGTGGTGAAATCTGGGAAGCTGATAGTCTCCAGTGGGAAGCTGATGGTAAGCCTTCTGCAGATGATGTTGACCTTGCTGAGCTCTATCCCTACTTCATGGCTCGTCCTACCGACGCTACTCTCTATGGTGAAGGTTATGGTTGGTCATGGCATACAATCGAGAATATCGAGGTTACTAACCACGTGATCACTATCGGTATCACAGCTGACGGCGCATTGAGCGGCAAGAGCTTCACTGGTACTTGGATGGGTGCTGACGACTGGTCACTCGAACTCGTGAAGAAGAGTGATGTTCAGAGCGAGTACAATCCCTTCTTGGGTGTTGAGAACATCGAGGTGGCTGCTCCTGCCGTGCAGGGCATCTTCGACCTCTTCGGTCGCCGCATTGATGCTATCACCGCTCCTGGTCTCTACATCGTAAACGGTAAGAAGGTGCTTGTTAAGTAAAAGAACAGCACTCCTGTCATCCCGAGTGAAATGAGGGATCCCGCGCAATACTCTGCGAGATTTTTCACTTCGTTCAAAATGACAGAATATATTAAAGGTCGCGTCCTTTCGGGCGCGACCTTTTGTTTTAGCAGACTTATGCATATAATATAGATGTTGTCCAAAACGTCTCGTGTCATTTCGAGCAAATCGAGACAACCTTTAGGTCGCTGAAAGCAATGATGCTATCGCTGAGATTTTAGTGTTATTGAACAACTGCTATATTATCTCCTATACATTTAATTGTCAATTATCAATTATTTTTCCTAATTTTGTACTCGATTACAAAATAGGAAAATAGTATGGCAGCAAAACCCGGTATACCTAAAGGTACACGTGACTTCTCGCCTGCAGAGATGGCGAAGCGTAACTATATATTTGACACCATCCGTGAGGTGTTCTACACCTTCGGATTCCAACCCATCGAAACCCCTGCGATGGAGAATTTCTCTACGCTCATGGGCAAGTATGGCGAGGAGGGAGATAAACTCCTCTTTAAGATTCTCAACTCGGGCGACTGCTTTGGTAAGGTGCCCGATGAGGAACTTCTCGAGCGCAATGCACTGAAGCTTGCTGCCAAGGTGTGTGAAAAGGGACTCCGTTATGACCTCACCGTGCCCTTTGCTCGCTACGTGGTGGCTCACCGCGACGAACTCTCGTTCCCTTTCAAGCGCTTCCAGATACAACCCGTATGGCGTGCCGACCGTCCGCAGAAGGGCCGCTACCGCGAGTTCTACCAGTGCGATGCCGATGTCGTGGGCAGCGACTCACTGCTCAATGAGGTCGACCTCGTGCAGATGATTGATGCCGTGTACCAGAAGTTCGGTATCCGCGTGAGCATCAAGATCAACAACCGCAAGATCCTTACCGGCATCGCCGAGATCATCGGTCAGGCCGACAAGATTGTCGATATCACCGTAGCCATCGACAAGCTCGACAAGATAGGGCTCGACAATGTCAATGCCGAGCTCGCCGAGAAGGGCATCCCTGCCGAGGCCATCGAGACCCTGCAGCCCATCATCCAGCTCAGTGGCGACAACCAGAGCAAGCTCGCCACCCTGCGCACCGTGCTCGCAGCCAGCGAGACAGGTCTCAAGGGTGTCGATGAGATGGAGTTTGTGCTCGACAGCCTCACCCACCTCGACATCAAGAACGAGGTAGAGGTAGACCTCACCCTCGCTCGCGGACTCAACTACTACACCGGCACCATCTTCGAGGTCAAGGCCCTTGATGTGCAGATTGGCAGCATCTCGGGTGGTGGCCGCTACGACAACCTCACCGGCATCTTCGGCATGCCTGGCGTGTCGGGCGTAGGTATCTCCTTCGGTGCCGACCGTATCTACGATGTGCTTAATCAACTCGATCTCTATCCCAAGAGTGCAGCCCGTGGGACTCAGGTGATGTTCGTTAACTTCGGCGCTGCCGAAGCCGCCTATTGTCTCCCTCTCGTAGCCAAGCTCCGCGCTGCAGGCATCGCTGCCGAGCTCTACCCCGATAGTGTGAAGATGAAGAAGCAGATGTCCTTTGCCAACGACCACGCCATCCCCTATGTCGTGATGGTGGGCGAGAGCGAGATGCAGAGCGGCCAGCTTTCTGTAAAGAACATGGTTACCGGCGAGCAAGGCGCGATGACAATCGACGAGCTCATCGCACGCTTCTAGGCGATAAACACGTCTTACAAAAAAGCGAGAGCACATGTGCTCTCGCTTTTTTGTAAGACGTGAGTTTGAGACATAGATGCTCTTACTATGCTTATTGTGAACGCTTTGCAAGCTCCCCTCTGTTTATATCGAACTCGCGTTATTTATATTGGGTAGGAGTAGTTTGAGAGTTCATAACTCACTGCTTGATTACCTTTAACCTTCAGTTTCACTGTTGATAGCTGCCCTTCCTAGCAGATCTTCGATGAAATTCTCCAATGAGACTTCGGTGTCCATTCCTATTTTTTGACGGAATCGGTGGCGTAGCATGAGTACGCTACGTGGAGCGATTGCCAATAGTTCGGCGATTCGTTTGTTGTCTTGGTTTAGGACGATAAGCATAGAGAGCAACTCTTCTCGCCGGCTGATTGATGGCACCTTTTCTCGCAAGCGGGGCAGAAAGAGTGGGTAGAGCAGTTCGAAACATTGTCTGAACTTGGTCTCTCCATCACTCTGCAATATCTGAGGTGTTAAGGTCTCCAGCTCTTGGCGGTTGTCTTTGTCTTTCAAGAAGTCTCTTATCTCCTGTTCTCTCATTTCCTTCTCAGCATTCGATTGGTGTAGTTCTTTTATCAAAGAGGATACCCTTTCGTCAGCCTTATTTATTTGGGCTTTATATTGCCTCTTTTGATAAATCAGGAGTGTAACAATCCATACGATCGTGATGACAGAGATAACTATACAGCCAAGTAGCCAGAGCCGCTGGTTGGCTTGTTTGAGTTGTATGATCTTTAGGTCTTGTTCCTTTTGCTCGTACTGTAGGTCGACTATAGTCTCTACAAGATTAAATTTCAGCTTCTTTTCCTTGAATGCTTGTTGCTCTTGGAGCATAAGTGCTACATAGCGTTCTACCCCCTCATAGTTTTTATTTTTTAAATAGTATTTCACTATAGGTTGGTAGTCCACTTTGATATATATAGAAGCATCCTTTGGCCTCAGCAGTACATACATGGAGTCAAGCATTGTCTCTGCTTCGTTGTACTCTTCCCGTTTCAAGTGGGTTAAAGCCAATTGGTGATAGGCTTTTGCTCGGTTCATGTCTGTTCCCTGACGAGCTACTTGCAACAGTTTCTGTATACCCTCGTGTTGGTGTTCGCTACCCTTGTCTGTCAATAGTGTACCAAGCAGGAGGTCTACATCTGCCATGCCACTATTGTATGGTAACGCTTGGCATAAGTTTCTTGCCTGCTCTATATAGTAGAATACAGAGTCGCTTTCTTCGAGTCGATACAACACTTGCCCCTTGTTTATATAGGCTTGTGCCGACACCATAGGGTTTTCTGCTTTCATCTTCTGCTCCATTCGTATGGCTTCCGTCGCATACAGGTTGGCATATTCGGGTATGTCCCAGTAGAGAAAGAGATTTGTTATGGTATGTAGACTGTTTAGTACTCCTAAATCATCGTGTTTGGCTTGTGCTTCTTCTTTACTCTGTAGGTATAGCTCTATCGCTTTGTTCAGTTGCCCGTTTCGTTTGTATGAAGAACTTAGCATGGCCATCACCCATTGCTTACCCGATGTGTTCTTGCATAATTCAGCTTGTCTCAAAGCCTCTTGGCACCAATATACGACCTCTTTTTGATAGTTTGGGTTGCTGTAGAATACTGCTGCCGCATACGCGTAGTCTCGGAATTGGCGCTCGGGGGTTGCTTGATACAACGGTAAGGTGAATACCTTTAGCATTGTTTCCTCGGCCTCCTTCATCCTTTCCGTGCGCGAAAGAGCATAACCCAACACCGAGTAGAAGTCTCTCAAACACTCGTCTTGTAGAATAGGTGATGCCTTGAATACTTCCTGCAGAGTCTGTATGCATGCCTCTGGATCACCTTTGCTTTGGTACGTATTCATCAGCTGCATCAAAGCTTCAGTATATAAGAACAACCGTTCTCCAGCAAGCTCCTCGTCAGTTGTCGGTTGGGTCAAGTAGTTCTTGTACGCTTCGATCGCTTCATCGTGCTTCCCGTCTCGTTGCAGTGCTCGCGCTTCTCCAAAGAGACTCTCATTGGCAATGCCAGCACTGCAGATTAACGTCGTTGTGAGAAGTAATAGTGCCTTTTTGCTCAAAGAAGAAATCCTCATATCCTTTTCATTTTCTTATGTGAGTATGTTCTATTTATGATATACAGAATGGTATCGTTGCTTACTTCCCGTGCGCTATGTAAATGGTCATTTCGGCTTCTTGTATACTGCCTGTATATAGTTCCTTGATGTGTTTTTATAATCTTCTTGCAAATTTATTTAAACTCCTTGTTGTGACCTAAATATTGTTGTTTACATTTTGATTTACATTTAGCTTTTCTGTTGTTAATTACATCCTGTGTCGAGATGGAGGTGGGTTTTTCCTTCTTTAGACTCGTAGCTTTGGCTAGCATCGTCGTAGAGACGTATGAGAATATCTATATCCTTCATCATATTCTTCCTCCTGAAAAACCTTAAGGCTTTTTAAGAAAAACCTTTCTGCGATTTTCAAAAAGTCTTTCTGCGTTTTTTCTATCGCAGGCCTACAATTTTCTTCGTCTAGGCCTGCGATATTCTTCGTCTAGCCCTACGATTTGTATCACTCTTCCTGATTGGGGTTGTCAGTCGAGAATGTTTATTCCTAAATGGTGAGTAAAACAGTTTTATTTTGGAGATAATATAGCAGTTTGCCCAAGGATCTTGTCATCCTGAACGTATGTGAAGGAGCCCGCGCAGGGACTTCGCATGGGACGTTTGTGAGATCCTTGCTTTTCCCCTACGGGCCAGCGACCTAAAGGTTCACTTCGTTGACTTCAGCCCCTACGGGCGTCGACCTAAAGGTTCTGGATGACACTACCGCGGAAATACATAGATTGGGTAAACATCTATATTATTGCCAAAAGTTTTTCTCTCTAGCCAAATTACGCATCGGTAGTTACCGATACGCGTGTCGGTAGTTACCGATATATATGTCGGTAGTTACCGACAGGGTGGACGCATCAGAACATTATCGCGCAAATGACTGATTTTCACACAGAAATATAGGATATCTCCAAATAAATCTGCTCTTATTTTCACTATTTATGAATAAATGAAGTCAGGTTTCCTCACAAAAGGTGTTCCGCGCTTTATTACGGCAAACATTCGTAGCAAGAGCTTGAACTTAATGG
>JAZONP010000218.1:0-10841 GCA_045654565.1 Bacteroidaceae bacterium | reverse complement strand
GTCGTTTTGGACAACATCTATATTATTGCCGTTTTTACTCCACGATACGAGTCTCCAGCGCGTTGTCGAGGTTGTCGGCGTGCTTGATGACTACGCACGTCACACCACCATCGATGGCGCGGAAGGCTCCCTCAATCTTGGGTATCATGCCCTTGTTTACGGTGCCGTCGGCACGGAGTGTGGCAAAGCTCTCGCGATTGATGGTGGGGATCACGCTTAGGTCATCGTCCACGTCGGTGAGCACGCCATTCTTCTCGAGGCAGAAGATGAGGTTGGTCGGCTGTATCTTCGATGCAGCAACGGCTACGGCCGAAGCCACACTGTCGGCATTGCTATTGAGCAACGAGCCCTGCTCGTCGTGGGTGATGGCGCAGAAGACAGGCACGATGCCCTGCTCCACGAGCGAGGCGAGGAAGGGGATGTTCATCCTCTCGGGCACAATGTCGCCCACGTAGCCATAGTCGATGGGCTTGGGAGCGCGGCGCACGGCAGGGATGACGTTGGCGTCGGCACCCGAGAGACCGATGGCTTTACAGCCAAGAGCGCAGAGGCGAGCTACGATCTGCTTGTTGACGAGTCCAGCGTATACCATAGTCACCACGTCGAGCGTGTCGCGGTCGGTCACACGGCGTCCGTCAATCATCTGTGTCTCTATACCGAGCTGTGCGCTGAGGCGCGTGGCGAGTTTGCCTCCTCCATGGATGAGCATCTTGGGACCCTCCAATGCGGCAAACTTTGTCAAGAAACGCTCCAGCGCTGCCGCATCGTCAATGACGTTACCGCCGATTTTTACAACGTTAATCATATTTTTTAGTTGTGTTTAGAGTTTAGGGTTTAGTGTTTAGGGGCTCGCGATAAAGGCCTATCACCTTTACCCCTTAATCTATCACCTTTAAACGTTCATCATTAAACGCTAATCGTTTAATCCTTCCAACAAGCGCTTGAGTACTACAGTAGCTGAGATCTCGCGGTTGGCAGCCTCGGGGATGACGAGGCTTGTGGGTGCTTCGATGACCTCGTCGGTCACGATCATGCCGCGGCGCACGGGGAGGCAGTGCATGAAGAAGGCGTTGTTGGTGAGCGCCATCTTTTCCTCGGTGATGGTCCATGAGCGGTCTTTTGAGAGCACCTGGCCATAGTTGGGGTCCTCGTAGGCGCTCCAGTTCTTGGCATACACGAAGTCCGCCCCACGCAATGCCTCATCCTGATCGTGGGTTACCTTGGCCTTGCCCACAAACTCGGGAGCGAGGTCATAGCCCTCGGGGTTAGCAATCACGAACTCATAGTCTGTGGCATTCATCCACTCGGCAAACGAGTTGGGCACCGCCTGCGGCAATGCCTTGGGGTGAGGAGCCCAGGTGAGCACCACCTTGGGGCGGGCGGTCTTCTTGTGCTCCTCGATGGTGATGAGGTCGGCAAAGCTCTGCAGGGGGTGGCGTGTGGCAGCCTCCATGCTGAATACGGGTCGGCCCGAGTAGCGGATAAACTGCTCGATGACGCGCTCCTCATAGTCGTCGGCCTTGTCGGTGAGCCCTGCGAAGGAGCGTACACCGATGATGTCGCAGTAGGAGCCCATCACGGGGATGGCCTCGAGCAGATGCTCGGCCTTGTCGCCGTCCATGATGACGCCACGTTCCGTTTCGAGCTTCCAGGCGCCCTGGTTCACATCGAGCACGATGACGTTCATGCCCAGGTTCATAGCCGCCTTCTGCGTGCTCAGTCGGGTGCGGAGCGATGAGTTGAAGAAGATCATCATCAGGGTCTTGTTGCGTCCCAGCTCCACATGGGCAAAGCGGTCCTTCTTGATCTCCAAAGCCTCGGCTACTGCCTCGTGCAGGTTGCCAATATCTTGTACGCAAGTGAATTTCTTCATATACTTATGTTTTTTATTTAATTATCGTTATTATGAGATAAAACTTAGTCATACTGTGAGATCTCTCGCTTGGCTCGAGATGACACGAACTGCGTCTTGCCCAACATCTATATCGTTGCCAGGACCTTGACCATCCCTCTTAATCCTCCTTGATGCGGATGAGGGCATTGGTGAGGATAGCCATCACGCCACCGGTGGTGATGCCCGATGAGAAGATGTTGCGCAGCGTCTCGGGCAGTTGTGAGAGGATCTCGGGCACGAGCTCCACGCTCAGTCCGAAGCTCAGGCTGATGGCGATGACCAGTGTAGCCTTGCGGTTGATCTCCTGCGAGGCGATGATGCGTATGCCTGCTGCTGCCACCGTGCCGAACATGAGCAGTGTGGCACCACCCAGCACGGGGTCGGGCATGAGCGAGAACACCAAGCCTACGGCGGGGAACAGACCCAGCAACACCAGCATGCCGGCGATGAAGTAGCCTACATAGCGGCTGGCCACTCCCGTGAGCTGTATCATACCGTTGTTCTGGGCAAAGATGGAGTTGGGGAACGAGTTGAACACGCCAGCGAGCAGTGAGTTGACACCGTCGCCCAGGATGCCGCCCGAGGCACGCTTCATGAACTTCTCACCCTCGACGGGCTGTCCCGAGATGAGCGAGTTGGCCGTGATGTCGCCATAGGCCTCGATGGCTGTGATCAGGTACACCAGTCCTAGGGCGATGATGGACGACCAGTTGAACGATATGCCATACTTGAACGGTACGGGGATGTTCACCGAGCCATAGCTCTGTACGGACGAGAAGTCCACCAATCCCATCATCCACGCCACGATGTATCCCACCACGAGTCCGATGACGATGGAGCTCATGCGCAGGTAGGCGTTGCTGCTACGGTTGAAGATGACGATGATCGTGAGCACCAATGCTGCGAGGCCCACATGCTCGAAGGCACCGAACGTGCCGGCTGCCTTAGCAGCCTCACCGCCTCCACAGGCCGTGATGCCCACCTTGATGAGGCTCAGCCCGATGAGTGTCACCACGATGCCCGACACGAGCGGCGTGATGATGCGGCGTGTATACTTGAGCACGCGGCTCACCAGGATCTCCACCACAGAGCCCGCGATGGTAGCGCCAAAGATAGCCGGCAGTCCGCCCGCCATACCCGCCGAGATGATGGGGCCGATGAAGGAGAAGCTCGTGCCCTGGATGCAGAGCAGTCCGCAACCCACGGGGCCCACCTTGCGGCATTGGATGAAGGTGGCCACGCCCGACACGAAGAGCGCCATGGAGACGAGGAATCCCGTAGTCTCCAGATCGAGCTTCAGTGCACCGGCGATGATGAGGGGTGGGGTGATGATGGCCACGAACACGGCCAAGAGGTGCTGCACGGCAGCAAAGAGTGTGGCGCGCAAGGGCGGACGGTCTTCCAGTCCGTAGATGAGTCCCTTGGGCTTGTTATCTGTAGTTGTTTCCATACGAAAAAGAAAAGATGTGTTATTCCTTAAACTTGATCTGGCAATCCTCCAGGCTCTCTATGATGGCCAGCGACTCCACGTGGATGCCCGCCTTGCGCAGCACCTCACCGCCCTCCTGGAAGGCCTTCTCGATGAGGAATCCCATGCCCACCAGCTCGGCGCCCGCCTGCTCCACGAGGTCCATGATGCCCTTGCCGGCATTGCCGTTGGCCAGGAAGTCATCGATGAAGAGCACCCTGTCGCCAGGCTGCAGGTAGTCCTTGCTCACGCACACCGTGTAGGTGCGGTTCTTGGTGAACGAGTACACCTCGGTCACCAGCATGTTCTCCAGCGTGCTGGGCTTGCTCTTCTTGGCAAACACCACGGGCAGCTCCAGCAGGTAGCCCACCATGATGGCCGGTGCTATGCCGCTGGCCTCCACGGTGATGACCTTGTCGATCTGCGTGCTGGCAAAGCGACGTACAAACTCCACGGCCATCGACTTCATCAGGATGGGGTCCATCTGATGGTTGATGAAGTTATCCACTTTCAGTATGCCGCCGGGGAAGCAGCGGCCATCTTTCTTGATTCTATCTTTCAGCGCTTTCATAAGAAATAGGATATAAGACTACAAAGATACGTCTTTTTTCTTAAAAAGTGTTGTCTGCAGCCATATATATAGCGCGCCCTGTCCGTGGCGTGAGGCTCATCAGATCTTCAAGAAGACCTGCTTTCTATACATCATCCATAGGATGAGGTAGATAATGGCGGCATTGCCCAGGGCGATGAGGGCAGGGTAGTAGTCGCCCACATATTGCCTCATGCCATAGAGCAATGAGGAGGACACGCTGGTGAAGTTGATACACATAGTCAGCAGATAGGCTGTGATGGAGTTCATACCATATACCTTGAGCCACGTCGTATGTTTGTTGTATTCCTTATGGTCGATGACCCAATAGAACAGCGCCATGAGCACAAAGCAATAGCCACTGCTCACGAGGACCATGGAGCTGGTCCATAGTTTCTTTATCACGGGCATCTGCAATCCCCAGAGCCAACCGATGGCAATCAGTGAGAGGCCTGTAGCGAGGAGATAGTAGAACTTATGCTTCACGTCGATGTTATCGCTCTTGAGGATATGTCCGGCAAAGGTTCCTGTCAGCGTCGTAACGCCGAAGGTCATGGTGCTGAGCACCCAGGTGTAGTGATACCATGAGGCAAAGACGACGGTGCCATTGTTCACCATTGCTCCATCACGGAAACGTCCCAGCACGATGCGGTCAATCCACTCGGCGAGATTCCTCTCGGCAGTGTAGCATCCGCCGCCATATCCATCGACCTGTATCCACTCCATGCAGCCCCAAAAGGCGAGTAATAGCACTACGCTCGTGGCAATCTGTGTCTTTACCGATGTGTTGAGATAGAGTAGGGCCGCTATCAAGTAACCTGCGGCGATAGCCTGCAGGGTGTTGGAGTAGAGGTATATGCGGTCGGGATTGAGTCCCAAGAGGTTGCCTTGACACATCATGCCGAACAGCCATAAGAGCAGCACGCGCTTGGCGATGCGGCGGTAGGCAACACCTTTGTTCCCTTCACGCTTGTAGCGAGCCAAGGCAAAGGGGATGGTGATGCCCGACATGAACATGAAGAGCGGCATCACTAAGTCCCATGGGGAGAAGCCCTCCCAGTCGACGTGGGTGAAGCAGCGCATCACGCCATCAAACCATGATGCATCGATGGCACCATCAAGTGCATGCATCACAGCTTCCAGGCCTACGAGGATGAAGAGGTCGAAGCCACGTAGCACATCTAAGGATTCGAGTCGTTTGTTCGTTTTGTCCATGACGGGTATTGATTGCTAAAACGAGGGTGTGATGCCACACCCTCGTTTCTCTGTTTATGTAACTTTAAAGTCAGTTTTATTTAATCACCACCTTCTTGTTGTCCTTGATGTAGATGCCCTTGCCGGGATTCTCTACACGGCGACCCTGAAGGTCGTAGATGAAGGCTGAGTTCAGCATTGTGATTTCTGCATTCTCGATGCCTGTTTCATTCTTTTCACCTGCCTCTACAATCTGGTAGCAGTTACCAGCATCGGTAGTTGTCCATGAGTTGATGATGATACCACTATCGGTCTGTCCACCATCTTGTGAGTTCATACCATTGCTTCCGATGATGAGTTTCCAAGGATAGGCGCCGCCTACGTTCTCCATCTTCAAGACAGTAGCTGCAGCATCCTCGTAGTTACCATTGCCGCTGACATACTTCTGTGCACCTACGCTATAGAGGTAGTAGTTGTCGCCCTGCTTCTCGATGCGGAACTGCAGGTTGGGGTCGGTCAGTGAGTAAGTCACTGAGCCTACCTTCTTACCATTGCTTGTGCAGAGGGTGTTGGTGAGTCCCTCCACCTCGCTGTAGAGCAAGAAGGCGCGCGCGCTGCGGATGGTGTATACCTTATCGTTGCTGAGTTCTGAGAGGTTGGTTACCTCGGCACCTGGCTCCATCACTTTGGGAATCACGGTGATGGTCACGCTTGCCGAGAGGTCAGAGCCGTCTTTAGCAGTAGCTGTGATGGTCACCTCACCCTCCTTGACGGGGATTACGAGGCCGCCCTGTACACGTGCTACTTCGGGGTTGCTGCTTGTCCACTCAATGGCGGGGAAGGTCACGCCATCGTTGAGTGTGGCAGTCACCACCAAGGTCTTGTTCACCTCTACGCTCTTCGCGTCGTTCTCGGTGCTGAGCGTGATGCTCTCCACCTTGTCGACAGCAACCGCTGCATCGATACCCTCGAAACCATAGATGCTGCTGCCGGGGAGCTTCACGGTGAGCTCAGCGTCGATGTCGATTGCTGTACCCTCGGCGAGGCCTTCGAGAGCGGCCTGGTCGCCGAATGCGCTACGTAGGATGATGCTGCCCGTCACGTTAGCGGGGATGTTGAGAGCCTTGCGCAAGGTGAACTTATAGGTCTGCTCAGCGTTGGCGCCGTTGCGGAGTGCGAGTGACGACTTGGTGCCGTTCCATGCAGCCCAGCCGTATACCTCGGCCTTAGAACCTGTCCAGGGGTTACCACCTACCCAGTGTGCATCGGGGAGGACGTCGGCATTGCGCTTCTGCCATGCGATACACTCGGCGAGGTCGGCCCAGAGAGCACCACCATTGACTGCATCCATCAAGTCGTAGTCGTTGTAGAGCTCTACCATACCTGATCCGCAGAGGAACGCTGCGCGGAGCTCGTTGCGTACGGGGATATATTCGCGGCTATCACCAGCGGGAGGGCCAAACTTGGTGAAGATGAATCCGTGGGTCATCAAGGTGTTGATGGGGCAGATGGGTGAGTTGGTCACGTAGTTGCGGTATACGAGTTCGTCGCGATAGGTGATCCAGTTCTCACGGTTGATGCTGTTGTCGCCCACACGGCCGTGGTCGTTCTCCTGACGCCATGTGGCATCGGTGATCTGATACCAGAAGGGTGAAGCCCAAGTACCTACTGAGGTGTTGAAGAAGATGTCTTCGCGGAGTTCCTCACGTACATACTGCTCGAGGCGGATGATACCCTCGGCATTCTCGTTGCCGGTGTCGCCAGCATCGGGGCCTACAGAAGAGAACTGGCCAGAGATACCGTCGAACTTGAAGAATACGTAGTTGTCGCTACCCTGCTGATAGCCTTCTGTGCCATCCTGGTTGCATACGAGGTTATATGCTGCATCCTTGAAGGCCTTGTAGTAGCGGGGGTTAGAGAGCTGCATGCCGCCCTTGTCGTTCCAATAAGCACGGCGGTGATTACCGCTATTGCCATAGCCACCCACCGGGCCGAGCCATGCACCGATGCCTGCACCCATCTCGTTGGCCAGCTTAGACATGTCGCGCATCTCGTTGGGGAAGCTCTCGTGGAAGGTCCACTCACCATACTTGTCCCATCCGTCGTCGATGATGAAGATTTCGGGAGATACGCCATAGCGGTCGTAGAAGTAGGTCTTCCAGTGTGAAAGCACGTCAAGCACGTCGTCTACCTTCGTATTGTCGAGATGCTCGCGGCCAGGGTTGGCATTGTTGCGGTTGATCTGCAACTCATACCATGTGAGGTACATGGGCATTGCACGCCAGGGCACTGCACGCTCTCGCTCAGAGTAGGCGAGGAATGAACGGCGCTTCTGGGTGTTGTGGATATTCTCGTCAGCCTCGGTTCCATCCTGGGCGATGAGACCTACTACGGCAGCCACCTTCCATGTTTCGCCAGCAGCGAGGGTAGTGTTGCGGCTCCAGCGGCCCTGGATGCCTACAACATCGGTATTGATCACCACACCTTCCTTGGCTGTGTAGATCTTGGTGGTGAGCGTACTTGAAGCATCGATGCTCTCGCTCTTGTTCTCTACGATGACACGGATAGTAAATGTACCATCATAAGGAACGGTGAAGGTAAAGGTGTTCTTGTCGTGCTGACCACCTGAGTAGCCTTTGTGATAGTCGCTGGCTGCGATGTCGCCATTCTCAGCCAAGAGGTCGGCACCACCGAAGTTGAGGCGGTGGCTTCCGCTCTTATATTGTACCTTCACCTCTACCTTCTGGCCCTTCTTCAGCTCGATGTTTGTCTGCTTGTAAGCCAAGAGGTTGGGGTAGGTCGCGCCAGTAGCCTCCTCGACGCGCTTCACGACATCAGCCTCTTCCTGGGTCAGTTGTTCCCATGATGCGGCAGTGAGTGCTACGTCGGGCACTGTGGTGGTGAGGTTCCACTTGTCCTCCTCACCTGTAGCACCACCTACGGTGTTGTAGGCTGTAGGAGTCTCGAGACCGGCAAAGATCTTGTTGCTCATGAGCACGGCACCACGGGTGTTGCCCACCACGGCGGGTGTTGATTTGGCCTTCTTGGTGTCTACGTTGTAGATCATGGGGATTACGTTGAACATATCCACATCGTCTACGCCCTTGAGCTCCATCTCGGTGCGGAGGTAGTGTGAACCGTCGCGGAGCACGGCACGCCATACGATAGCCACGAGGCTGTCCTTATAGGTATATTCGTAGTTGGCCACGAGTGCCTTACCAGCAAAGTGCTCGGCACCGCCGATGGCACCCTCCTTGGCCTCGAGGTCTTTCATCTCGACGCTCTTGAGTGTCATGGCAGAGGCAGCCACGTTGTCGCCACTACCGAAGGCTACGGTGAAGAGCTCGGTACCTGCTACGAGGTCCATGGCCTCAGAACCTGCGAAGTAGATGGCATCGCCCAAACGCATGAACGAAGCGGCCAGTACCTTGTTGCTCAAGGTGTATACGCCATCCTCCTCCTCGAGCTGGGCAGCGCCTACGGCCTCCTGCTGTGCGGGGAAGAGCACGGCATTGGTGTAAGCCACGGTAGCGGGCTGTGTGGGGAGTGTAGCGAAGTATACGGTGATGGTGCAAGCCTCATCGTCGACAACCACGGCGGCAAACTTGCCCTCGGGGGCTACCACGGTGATGTCGCCTCTGTTCACGGCACCCTCGATGGTGTAGGTGTCGCCATCCTTGTAGGTGTTGTTGCCGATCTTGAGAGTCTGTCCGTCGGGGATACTGATGGTGTAGGTACGCTCTGTGATAACTACCTCGGTGAAGGTGTAGCGGCTACCACCGTCGCCCGCGCCATTGGTGCCATAGAGGCCCAAGGTGTGGTTGCTGTCATAAGGGTTACCATTAACTCCTTGGAACCAGTTCAAGTACTTGCTTGTCGTGCCCGATGTGGTGTAGGGAGAAATCTGATAGAAGTCGCCACTGTAGTTGTCTACCTTGAAGTAGGCACCTTCCACTTGGGTGTCGGTCATCTGGATGAAGTCCTTGCCGTCGTTGTAGCTTGCAGCCTTGGTGTAGCTGAGCCACTTGTTGGCTGTGCGGCTGTAGATGTAGTAAACGTTCTCCATACCAGCAGAGTAGAAGGCAAACTGTCCATAGTTGGCCTCGGTCTGCGTGGGTGCAGTCAAGCCATTGGAGGTCACTCCATTACCACTAGTCATGGTGTACACATGCTCAGGCTTTCCCTTGTCGGGCATGGTCGTCGAAGGTTCAATCTTGGCGGCCTGTACCTGAGCAACAAACAATGTGCAGAAGAGCGCACTAATCATAAGAGTCAATTTTCTCATGGTTGTTGAATGTTTTTGAGGAATTGGGTTAATAAATGTTTTTTCGTTTCTAAAGTTCTTTACGCCTACCTATCGCGCAGACGCTTGATTGCCTACAAGTCCTCCGAACTCAACATTAAACCAGTGTTCACTTCACGGCACAAGAAAAGCGTAAGGACTTGTCGTGCTCATTGTGTTATTGGTATCGCCAAACACCATCAAGGAAATGAACAGAAGAAACAAATACCTCACGCTGTCGCATATAGTCGAGAAATGTGTACAGCCGAAGCTGTACACCCTCTTGCGTATACGCAAAAGACAGAATGAACGTATTCTCATCTTCATCCCTCCTTTGAAAGTTGGCGATTTCATAACACGGAATAAAGCAAGAAACGCATTCTTGTCCCAAGGATTTCTCCCCTTAGGCACTACAAAATTACAAATAAGTGAGCATGTGCCCAAATTTTTCTCCGACATTTATTTTTTCGTTTCATCATTCACGGCGCAAAGATAGCCCTACGCTATCCCAGGACGTGGGACAGGAGGTGATTTTTTTTAGGAAAAGACTTGCAAGAGGTAGACGGTAGACAGTAGACAATTAATATACGCTCTCTCCCGATAGATGAAAATAGTGAATGGTAAAAACTCTTATTTTTGTATTAGATATACGTAGTATATCTAATACAAAAATAAGCCCCTATATAGAGTGCTAATGGCTGCAAGCAGCACTCCTTTGGAGAACTAAGTTCTCGTCGTCGCAACCGACGCTATTATACCGCGTCGTCGCAGCCGACACAGCGCAGGTGTATTGTCTACTGTCTACTGTCTACCTCCCCGCGTGGCGCGTAAAAAAATTAGGAATTAGGAGTTAGGGGCATTTTGAGGGGAAGAGTGAAGAGTTTTCGCAGGTGCGGCAGTGCGCGGTGCAGGGCTGCTCCGCGTCGGGAGGGAGGCTGCGCAAGGGCGCGAGGCATGTGCGGCAGCGCGAAAATCCAAAAAATCATTTCCTCCTCATTATCAACACGCTAAGCAAAAGTTATTTGCAGCTATTTGCAGTTATTTGCATTAAGTCGAGGTGCCGAAATTATTTGTAGTAATTTTGCCAACGATAACGATAACGAAAACGATAACTGCCATCCGGAGGGCAAGTCAACGTCAACGTTAACGTCAACGTTTTAACCATTAACCCATCAACGATGAACGTTTAACGATTAACGTTAGTTTCCGGAGGCTGACTGTTGACTGTTGACTGTTGACCGTTGACAAAAAAAAGAAAGAACATGGCAATTATCTACAAAGTGGCCAAGTGCCGCAACCCCAAGAACCCTGATGTGGACTACTTCAAGGGTACCGCAGTGAAGACCGGCGATTACGACTTCGAAGAGTTGACCGACGACATCGCCCTCGCTACCACCGTCACCAAGGGTGACAT
>JAZONP010000217.1:0-3251 GCA_045654565.1 Bacteroidaceae bacterium | reverse complement strand
CAGATATAATCAACATTGCCATGTTTGATAGTTTTAACGGCAACCTCTTTTACGATGATGTCACTTTTCTTTGCCATAATTCCTTGTGTTCGAAAATTCTCTGCAAAGGTAATGAATTATTTTGGATTGAGCAAGAGAAATTACCTTTTGAAGTGATTTTTTCTTTAAAACAGATAAGTCAACGGTTTTAGGAAAAGAGTCAACTGTTTTAGGAAGGGAGACAACTTTTTCGGGAATCAAGTCAACCTTTTTAGGACTCAATCTTAAGAAAAGTGCTTTTTTAGTCATATGGTCTTCTTTCGGAGTTCCTTCGGTCGTCTCTCGGAGTTCTCTCGGTGAAACCAGACAAGGTATAAGAGAGGGGAAATCTTAAGAAAGAGCATTTTACAGGTAAGCACACCAAATATCACACATTAGGCGGTCGTGCCTACCCTGTACGGTACTACCCTATAGCCGTACGGCTGCGTACCCGCAAGGGGTGCGCCATTCTATGTATTGCGCTTAATCCTCAAAGTGGGGACTTTTCGGGCGCAATACTCGGAGTGCGGTCCGTCGCACTCCTTCACGGTGGAATAAGGGAAGGTATAAGAGAAGGAAAAGAGAAGGCAATCTTAATAAAAGTACTTTTTTGGTGGTTGGGAGTTCTTTGGGTGTAGGTTGGTTCTTATCTTGCCCAGAGGGCTCGAACGATTATTCCGTCCTTGGTTCATCCTTGGTCTTTGACACGGAGTATATATATAAGGTACAAGGAGAAGAAATCTTAAGAAAAGGTATAAAGGTGTAGAGTGTAAGGTGTAGGGTGTAAAGGCAAGGAAACTGTTTAGAGTTTAGAGGCTGTAAGTATCGGTTATGACACGGTGAAGGGCGCTGAATCACCTATGAATAACCTATAAATCATCTTAGAATCACTAAAGAATCACTAAAGATTTACAAGGGCATTTCAAGGGTCTACGACAAAAGAAATCGCTACTTATGTTTGAAGACACAAGTAAAAAAAGGTTCCGGAGATCTACCAGATTACGCAATTTGCGTTATGCATTTGCGGTGTAAAGAACTACACTATTGGATATAACTAGACAAAAGACATTTGTACATCTTCTGCAATTTGTTTTTTTAGTTCGTCAAGAGAAGCGAACTTCTGTTCTTCACGGAGGAAATGCAAGAAAGAGATCGAAAGCGATTGGTCGTACAAGTCACCCTGAAAATCAAGGAGATGCACCTCTAAAGACAAATGGTCATTGCCTACCGTTGGGTTGGTACCGATATTCGCCAGTGCCTTATACTCTACTCCATTCACATGAGCTACAACAGAATACACACCACTAGCAGGGAGTTGCTTGGCAGAGTTGAGACGGATATTAGCTGTTGGGAAACCGAGTTTTGCCCCAATAGCATTGCCATGTTCTACCACACCTGAAACACTATAGGTATAGCCCAAAAGGCGATTGACTTGGTCTATTTGTGCCGCTGCCATGAGCTTGCGGATACGCGATGAACTGACTGGCACACCATCCACCAAACACTCATGTGCACGCTCAATATGCAGACCTACTTTGTGCGCAATCTTCTCATACTCGTGGAAGCCTTTCAAGCGATCCGAACCGAAGTGATGGTCGTAGCCCATGAGCAAAGCCTCCACTCCTTCTTGCTCTTTGAGGTAGCACATAAACTGCTCAGCAGTAAGCTGTTGCACCGCAGCAAAATCTAAGAAATGTACTTCGCCGTAGTTCTGAAGCAAGGCCTTTCGCTCGTCATGCGTAGTCAGCATAGCAGGGGCTTTTCCCGTCAGCAATTCCTTAGGATGTCGGTCAAAGGTATAGATAGCAGGAGTCAGCTGATGGTGCTTGGCATGCTCGTGCAACTGAGCAAACAGGAAACGGTGTCCGCGATGGACACCGTCAAAAAATCCTATAGTTGCAATTTTAGACATAACTAACTCCTACTCGCTACGCTCGAGAAATCTTATAAATCTTATTTTCCTAGACTTTGATTTTATTGCCACCGCTCCTTCGTCGAAATGGGCTTGCAAGATGAAACTCGCGCGCGAGTTTGGCTTGCCGCCATTTCTCCTCTCCCCAAAAATCAACAGATTTTCGGGGACCCCGATAGACCTTGAGCGAAACTCGTGCGCTGAATCTTAAGTGAATAAGAATGGACTAAAGCTTGATGTAAATCTTCTTGCGGTAGAGGAGGTAAGCGATGCCCCAGAATACTAATACGAGACTTAATGCACAAGCCAAAGATCCTCCTTCGTTTCCAAAGAGAGGTTGCATACAAACCTTGTACCAGAAACTCCACACATTGTACATCTGCTCATTGAACTCAAAGCGGATACTTCGCATAACATAGACTGCGATTGCGCTCAAGCAGAAGATAAACAGAGGGTTAACACCGAAGCACTCGAAGAACTTATACCAGTTGTTTGCCACCTTCTTAGTTGCTACTTCGCATTTGGTAGTAGCCTCTTTCTCGTTGCGCTCAGGCAAACGGATATCCAAAATCCAAGTCAGGATAGCGAGCAGAGAACTTGCCAAACCGCATGTTACGAGGATATAGCTAGCCGACCACATGCTCTTGTTGATCGGATACGCATAATCGAGCAAGAAACCAAGAAGCATCATCACCGCTCCAGCAAGGAGAAGGCGAGTGACTTTGCCCCAGTTATCTTTCACATTCATAATGAGATGTCCCATCCATGCGCCTATCAACACGTGCGCTACGCAAGGGATAGTAGAGAGAACACCCTCTGGATCAAAGCCGATGCGCTCGCCAGCCGAATTGGTCATATGATAAATATGGTTGTCGCCGAGCAACTTGAGGTCCACAATAGACTCCATGTTAGCAGCGTTGAGTTCGAAACTATTGGTTACGCTCTGCATGATGCAATAGATGATCATCAGCACAGCTGCCACCCAAGGGCAGTTTTTAGGCTTAGCAGCGAGCATGAGCAAGCCGCCGAAGATACTCACAAGACCCAAACGTGGGAAGACGCCCAAGATACGAATATGCTCGATTGGATAAGTCCAAATGGAATAAAGAAGAGTCTCACCATTGGTTATTTGTCCAAGAAACATTCCAAGCCAACTGAGCGCCCAACCGATCATAATGATGAGCATACCACGCGTAATAACCTTATTAACCACAGGCCAAGTGAGAGCATGGCTGGTCTTCTTGTGGGAGATATACATAGCGATACCCATACAGAAGACAAAGAATGGGAAGACAAGGTCAGTAGGTGTGCAACCATTCCA